>NVWB01000041.1 GCA_002733575.1 Blastopirellula sp.
CGGGTGAATTCAAGCTGGTTGTAAAACCGCTACGTGGTCGTGGTAGTGTCGATGGAGAAGGCAACGGGATTCGGGTGCTTGAGTATTCGGTTCCTGAAAACCCAAAAGAGCCTTGGAGTTACGATGTGATTTGTGAGTTTATTCACTTGTCGCACAATTTCCATCCGGTTAATTGGGACAAAGACGAAGAGGAAGAATTAATCATCGCCGGCAAAGAAGGCGTTTGGCATTTCGACAACAATGGCAAAAACTGGGACGCAACTCAACTGTCGAAGAACTTTTCCGGTGAAATCCGGGATGGGAAATTGCCGAATGGGAAACGGTTTATCGTTGCCATTGAGCCGATGCACGGAACAACGGCTGCTGTGTATGTGGAATCAGATAAAAAGGGTGAACTCTGGGAGCCATTGAATGTGTTGGACGAAGCCCTGAAAGATGGTCACGCACTTGCCTGTGCCGATTTCTTGGGTGTTGGGTCCGATCAAATCATCGTTGGCTGGCGAGCCATGAATGCCAAGGGAGTTCCAGGGATCAAAATGTTTACCCCAATGGATAAAGATGGTAAAACCTGGCGAGAAACGGTGATCTCATCGGGCCAAGTTGCAGTCGAAGATATCAAAGTGGCCGACCTCAACGGCGATGGCAAGGTTGACATCGTTGCTGCCGCACGTCAAACCAAGAACTTAGTGATCTTCTTTAACGAAGGTTAGAGCCGGTTGAGGAGAGGTTTTAAGGGCCTCTCCTCCTATCGTTTATTTACGCTGTTCCACGGCCCAGTTTTTGTTTTTTCTTGCTCCGTAATAGGGATAATAATCCCAAAGTACATCACCACCGATCACACGAGGATCTTTCGTTTCTTTTAAGTGATCAAATAGTTGTTGATGCAGTTTTGCTTTGACCGCTGAAAACTCTGCCATGTCTGCCAAATTGTTGAGTTGACCTGGGTCACTAGCGATTTTATAGAGTTCCTCAGCAGGCCGTTTATCGAAAGCGAGACTTGCAAGAATTGCAACACTTTCTATGTCGCGATTCTGCATCATAAAGGTTTTCGTCGGGGCACTATCAATTTCTCCATATGGAATCGCTCTGGCACAATCGGCAGCGTTGGGTGAACCTGATGGCCAGCGATCTGGCTCAAAATTGTGGATATACAAATAATCTTTCGTGCGAATGGCTCGGCAAGGATAACCTTTGCCGCCCACCCGACATCCATCATGGCGTTCCATGGCAATATAGGCTGCAGGTCGATGTTGGGCCCCGGCTGATTCAAAAACAGGGACTAAGCTTTTCGCAGTCATCATCGCTGGTACTTTGATGCCAGCGGCTTCAAGAAAGGTCGGTGCAAAATCACTCAAGTTGACAAACTCTTCACTGGCTCTGCCAGATTGGTTGATTCCGTCCGGCCAGCGAATTGCAAGCGGCACCTTACTGCCTGCATCGTAAAGACTCGCTTTTGCTCTCGGAAAAGGCATCCCATGATCGCTGGTGACAACAATAATAGTGTTCTCAAGTTGCCCGTTTTTTTCAAGCAAATCGATTGCCATGCCCACATGTTTGTCGAAGTGTTCGATCTCCACCATGTAGTCTAAAATGTCACTTCGTACGATTTCATTATCTGGAAAGATCGGGGGAACGATCACTTTGGCAGGGTCTTTACCCGATTGTAAACCACTGCCTAACTTATAGCCTCGGTGGGGTTCAAAAGTGCCAAGCCAAAAGCAGAAAGGTTTGTCTTTGGGGCAGTCATCAAGAAATGAAGCAAAGTTATTCGCGTAAGCAGTTGCACTCATGCCGACAGGTTTACGAGTACTCTTTAGTTTTCCTTTTCCATAAATAGCAGCGTTATATAACTGGCCAGCCGGATTCATGGTTCGACCGCCGGGCTCTAATCTACCGGGCGACCAGCCTTTGCCGGTGTAGCCTACGAAGTAACCCGCTTTCATCAGTAGTTCGGTATAAGTGGCAAACTTTGCTGGCAGCGTACTGTGGATATTGCCGGCTTCTTCAAGACGCCAAATGTGCTGTCCGGTTAAAATTGCACTGCGAGATGGGCCACAAGTTGGTGCGTCACAATAAGCATTGGTGAAACGAATGCCTTCGCGTGCAATGCGATCAAACGCCGGAGTCTTGATCACCGGATCACCATTGGCGCCGGTATGTGCGAAGCTTTGATCGTCAGAAATACAGAATAATATATTTGGGCGGTCAGCGGCATTTGCAGAAGAACAGAGAATTACTGCTAAGACGATAATTCCTAAAGCACGATTTAACATATTGCATTACTTTCGACGTACATAAACACAAAATTGGGTCAACTGATGAAGTATGGAACTCGATGTCCGCCCTCAGAAGTTAAGATGCTTCAACTGAAATAGGCTTCAACCGTTTCTCCCAAGGCCATGCTCCTTCTTTGTTTATATCGGGGCCTGCCGGGCTGGAATCATATTTCTTCCTGAGACGCACGAGCTCTTTTTTGAGGTCCATGATTTTGCTTTGATTCTCAGGAATGTAATATTGACTAATCATTTCATTGGGATCTTTTTTGAGATCAAAGTATTCCCATTCATTCTTGGTGTGATAATAAATTAATTTGTGACGCCCATCTGTGACTCCGTAATGTGGATAGACATGATGATTTGCCAACTCGAAATACTGGTAAAGAAATGTTTTTCGCCAGTCATCCGGCGTTTTACCCTGTAGAACCGGAACCAGACTTTTGCCCTGCATGTCTGCGGGCACTTTGATTCCTGCCATTTCCAATAGGGTCTCTGCGATGTCAATGTTGGATACAATATCTTTATCATTGACCACACCCTGTTTAACCATGCTCGGCCAATGAACGATCAATGCGGTTCTCAGAGACTCTTCATACATGAATCGCTTATCGAAAAAGCCATGTTCCCCCAAAAAGAAACCATGATCGGCCATGTAGATCACAATAGTATTATCGGCCAAGTCATTTGCTTCTAGAAACGCACGGATTCTGCCCACGTTTTTGTCGATCCCAGCAGCTGAAGCCAGAAAATTCTTGAGCAGTACCTGATACTTAAAGCGGGATAGTTCTTTGTTGGAATCATTCCAAGCCAGATTCATTTGATTGAAAGGCTTCGTGAACTTTGACCGGTAGGCGTCCCAGGCAACTCTTTGATCAGGAGTGAGCTTCCCTAGCTCTCCGGGGTCACCGATCAGCAACCCTTGATTTAAGTTTTTATAAAGGGTTAATGTCTGATCGCGGATCGCAGTTCCACGATAAGAAAAATCATCAAATAAATTCGACGGTTCAGGGATCGTCACGTTATCGTATAAATCATATTCTTCTGGGCCGGGGCACCAACCGTGATGCGTTGCCTTGAACTGCGACATCAGCATGAATGGCTTACTTTTGTCTCGGCCGCTTTTCAGCCACTCAATACTCAGGTCACCCACGATATCGGAATTGTAGCCTGTGACAGTTCTAGTTTTCTTGATCCCGCCAGCATCGCCAGTCAGTAACAGCGGATTGTAATACTGCCCCTGACCTTTCATCACGTCAAAGTAATCAAAGCCGGTGGGAACCGATTTTAAGTGCCATTTACCGATGATTGCCGTTTGGTATCCATTTTTCCGCATGAGCTTAGGAAAGGTTTGCTGAGTCCCATCAAAATTGGCCCTGCGATTCCAGGTGACACCATTTTTGTGTCCATATTTTCCGGTGAGAATAGCGGCTCTGCTGGGGCCGCATAGGGCGTTGGCCACATAACATTTCCTAAACAGCATTCCTTCTTTGGCAAGTTGGTCGATGTTCGGGGTACCTGCGACATCTTTAAGCCTGCCTCCGTAAGCACCTATCGACTGCCATGCGTGATCATCGCTGAATAGAAATAAGATATTAGGACGGGCTCCATTCGCTTGACCTGAATTTTCTTCCGCTAAAATGGAACTGCAAGCGATAGCCAACAGAAATAAACCTGCCAAACTAATTATCGTTCTATTACGCATACTATTTCTTCTGTTTACGGGAAGACGATGGATATTTCGTTGGATCATAATCCGGATTCGACACATTCATTTTAGCTCCCACTTCGGTTCGCCACTGATGAAGTAGGGTTCGAAGTTCATCGGCTTTGGCTGGTTCGGTTGCAGCCAAGTCAGTTTGTTCGCCGATGTCGTTTTTCAGGTTGAATAGTTGAACGGTATTGTTTTCAAAGTATTCGATCAGTTTATAGTCACCCGCTCGCACAGCGCCGCTGGGTGGCTGCATGCCGTGATTGCTGTAATGAGGGAAGTGCCAGTAGATTGGTTTTCGAGTAAACGGTTTGTCTTGCAAGGCCGCAGTGAAACTGACCCCGTCAGCGTGTTGCTGAGGCAGTGCAGGTAGCCCGGCCATTTCTAAAATGCTTGGATAAAAGTCGGTGCTGATCACTGGTACATCACATTCGGCTGGTTGCTTTGCAAGGCCCGGCCATTTGACGATCATTGGCACCCGAACGCCTCCTTCGTACAACCAACCTTTGGCACCACGCAGTGGTAAGTTGGAAGTTGCAAAGGCAACATCCAGTTTGTTGTTTGGGATAATTCGATTCGGGTTGCCCACATTTGCACCTGACATTCCGCCGTTATCGGAGAAGAAAATCACAAGGGTGTTGTCTTCTATTTCCAACTCTCTCAACTTAGCTATTACTCGCCCAAGACTTTCGTCCATCGACTCAACCATACCGGCAAACTCAACATTATCTTGATGTTGTTTTATTTTAACCGTGTGTTGTGGCAGTACGTTGTGCCCTTTGTGAGAGGGCTTTTTGATCAGTTCGGCCAACTGTAGTTTGGTCAACGGTTTTTTGGAATCGGGATTGCCTTCTAACACGAAATCAGGTCCACTCGCGGGCTTCATTTGCTTCAACTTCTTACGATACTTTTCCACCAAATCTTTGCGGCCTTGGATAGGATCGTGAACTGTATAATGGGAAAGATACAAAAAGAATGGCTTCTCTTTATTCGTTTCAATAAACTTCAATGCTTCATCGGTCAGGCGATCAGTAAGATAATCGCCCGGTTTGTCGAAAATTCCTTCCAGCTTAAACGGTGCATGGTAACCTGCTTTGGGCCAGCCTTTGTTCCATTTGGGAATTTGCACATCGAACCCATGACTAGTCGGGCCATAGGGTTCTTCGCCTAAATGCCATTTCCCGAAGATGGCAGTGCTGTAACCGTGTGACTTGAGGGCTTCGGCCAGGGTGATTTCAGAATCGGGAATTGTCTGAATCGTTTTCACCGTGCTGAGTGCTTGAAACGGAAAATCTCTTCTGCCGAATAGCCAGTCGGTCATTCCGAGTCTAGCAGGATACTTGCCGGTTAAAATACTGGCCCGCGTTGGTGAGCAGACGTGGCAAGCGGCATAAGCCGAGGTAAATTTTGTGCTTTCACTGGCCAGTTTGTCAATGTTTGGTGTGTCGTAAAAACTGCTTCCAAAACAACCAACATCTCGCCAGCCGAGATCATCGACCAGAAAGAAAACAATACTGGGATGTTTGGGTTTTGCCTGAATCGATGAGGCCATGTCTAGAAATAATGAAACACAAAACACGATTGCAATGGGTTTCACAAAGTTACGCAGGCAAAGCATAGTCGGTTCCTCTAGGTCAGGCGGTGCAAATTGTATGACTTCGTGTGCCACTGGCTTCGCCAGTGTGAAGTGCAGAGAAGCAGTACTTCAAGGTCAAATTACAGTTCACACTGGCGAAGCCAGTGGCACCCAAAATACTTTACTCACTCACAATTTTAATTTCGTGCCAATAGGCCCATTCGTTGCTCCAGCCATTGGCCTTATTTTCAATTTTGACTTCTACTTTTTGTCCGGCGAATTTTGTCAGGTCAATGGATAAGTCTAGCCATTCTTTCTCGGTCGTTTTGCTGCTGACTATTTGATCTAGCAGTAGCTGTCTTGCTACGAACACGCGCAATTGCCAATCGCCATGGGGGTGATGACTGACACGCAATTTGAGACTCGTCTTTTTACCGCTAGGGATACTAACATTTCGAGTGATCAGGCTTGGAGTTTTTTTATCCAATGGATGCGTTTGTACTGCTGTTGTATTTCGGAATGAAGAGTGATACACGACTCCTCTTTCTCCAACTCGACTCACATCAAAACCAGGTGCGACACGCTGAATAATACGTTTTTGCAACGCTGCGCTTTGCTTCGGTGGTTTTCCAGCGGTATTCGCTGGAAGATTACCACTGATCAAACGACGTGCCACAAACTCTGGCAAGTTTGGCAGTTTCCCTTTAGTAGCAAGTGCCAATGATCTTTGAGGAAAGTGAGGCACCATTGGTTCCAACGCAAACCAAATCATGCGAGGGATATTTCGGTCATTGATGTCTTCTGAGTGACTGGCAAGTCCTTCTAAGATTGGCCAACGTGCATCAAACGGCAGACGCTGGGCAATTGATGCCAAATACATCCGCACGATGGGCGATTCATCTTCGTAAGCCATCGTGGCCAATTGTTTCAGCACTGCCGAATCAACTATGGGCTTATTAGGCTTCGGAATCTGAAACGCATTAAAACTGCTTTGATCACTCAATAATTGGATTGCCCAGCTGCGGACGTGTTGGTCATCATGCTTCAGGAAGCTGGCGAGTCGTGCTGAATCTAATCCGCCTGTTACATGCAGTGCCCAAAGAGATCGAAGTTTTTTAGCAGAAGTAGGAGCCGAGGCGAACTGTTTATCGAGTAACTGATGCACTAGTTTTTTGTCTAACTCACCCGCTGCTTCACGTGATTGAAGTAAAACGCGGGCCTGTCTGACGTACCAATCGTTGGTGTGAGTTTGTAGTTCTACCAGTTGTGCATCAGACAGTGAACGCAAATTGGGTGCTTCAATCGGCTTGGCTCCCTTGGGCATGATGCGATATACGCGGCCACTATTGGGAAAATTAATCGCATTGCCACAAACATCGGTATCGTGCCAATCGAGAATATAGACACCGCCTTCTGGCCCGATCTCGACACTGAATCCTACCCAGGCCAAGTCATTGGTGGGCATAAAGTCATCGCCATGTTGACCGATAAAGCTCGATCCGTCAGGAACAAGTTTGTCAGTTAACACCGCATGTTCATGAATGTTGCACATGAAGATACGATTATGATATTCCTTCGGAAATGCATCGGCCAAATAAATCCGGGCGCCACCATGTGCGGAGAGATGCGTATGATCACGAATGGTTTTGATGTCGTCATAAATATGCGGATTCACATGGGGCAGACTTTGTTTGTGGTAGACGCCCCCTTGGATGACATGGAACAGATGAGGAATCACACAGCAAGTGGCAAAACCTTGCCCGTGATCATCGAAATCAAAGCCCCAGGGGTTCGATAGCCCTCGTGCAAAGATCTCAAATTTCTTCTGGGTCGGATGATAACGCCAGATGCCGCCATCAATAAACTGCCGGGCCGAATCGTCTTCGCCAGGTTTGGCAACATTCGATTTGGTGAACACGCCGTGACAACCGTATAACCAACCATCAGGGCCCCAGATGAAACTGTTTAAGGTCTCATGGCGATCATTGATACCCCAGCCGTTCAGCAACACTTCAGGCGGACCATCGGGTTTGTCATCGCCATCGGCATCTGGAATGAACGACAAGTTGGGGGGCGATCCAACGAAGACTCCGCCAAAGCCGAGGGCAATACCTGACGTGAATGTTAGCTTGTCGGTAAAGATTTTCTTTTTGTCGAATACACCATCTTGATTGGTATCTTCCAGAATCAAAATTCGTGTAACTTTATCTTCGGTGTGTGCCCTGCGTGTTCGGTAGTTAAGGTTTTCAACAATCCAAATACGGCCTTTGTCGTCAAAACAGAATGCGATTGGTTCGCCAATATCGGGTTCGGCAGCATAGATCGAAACGTCGAAGCCTTCGGGGATCGACATTTTCTTGACGGCTTCTTGCGGATTAAGGAATGGAGCATCGCTAGTTTTGTGCTGTTTTTTGGGAAGTTGGTTCCGTGGTTCTTCTGCTGAGCCTGATGATGAAATTGTTACCAAGCAGGCGATAGCGAGAACAGCAACTAGAAAGCGATTAATCATAGTATTTTCAATTGGTTTGTTGTTCATTGATTCACTCATTGTGGAAGCTCCACTTGTTCGGTCGTTTGCAAGTATTTGATCAGGTTGATCACCTCTTGAGGTTTCATTTGATCAAGCTGGGCGTCTGGCATCATCGATTTGGTCGAAACTTTTCGGTTTTCGATATCACTTTTTAGAATCACCACGGTCGGTTGTTGTACCGTTTTCAAGATGACACGTTGAGCGTTCTCTTCGGCGATCACTCCATCGAGCACTCGGCCATCGACGGTTTGAATGATGACCATTCTGTACCCAGCCGGTACATCGTAACTAGGGTCAACACTGTTGAGCAGAATGTAATCGAGGTTCGCACGATTTGAGCCCGTTAGCTCTGGCCCAATTTTTCCGCCGGTGCCGTAAAGGGTGTGGCAGTTTGCACAAGTTTTATTGTAGAGCACGCGTCCTTTGGCTGGGTCCGCCTTTTCTAATGCACTCGGAGTGAGTAACTTTTTGTATTTCGCAATCAGTTTGGTACGATCTTGTGATAGCTGGCGTACTTCACCAAACACCTTGGCAAATGAATCGCCCAGTAAGAAGCTCAGCGAACGAGCCACATGGACAGGGATCTGCTGTTTCGTAATTTGTTTTTTCTTGATTGCATCTAACAGAGCTTCGGCATAAACCTTGCGTGTAGCAAGTGTCTCGACCACCGCCTTCTGATGCTCCTCAGACCAATTCTTATAGCCAGCCAGTAACAGCTTAGAAGCCTGCCCGTTTTCAATCGCGGAAAAACCACGGATGGCGTCAAGTCGCATCGCGGGTTCTGCTAACAGCGGTTCAAGTAATGCTGAGACTTGGTCGTTCTGCTGGCTCAACAGTGAATGCAGTGCCCGGCGTCTCTCGGCCAGTGATGCACTGCTGTCTTGCACAGTTGCCAGGGCTTGCTCGACTGCTGCTTTATCGCCAAAAATTTGTGAAAGTTGTGAAGCAAAGTCTTTTACCTCTTTGCCTTCACTCTTGCCCAGCTTAGTGGCAACTTTGCTCCAAGCGTTTGGAGCAGCCACATTGCGCCGACCGGCCATCGCACTCAACATGCCCTTCATTAAGGCCGCTTGCACGGCAGGGTCATCCGTGTTGTCGATGGTATCGACTAACAAAGCCAGAGTCTCTGCCTCGTTGATTGCAAGAGCTTGATCAGGCACAAAAAAGAGGGAGCCTGCAATGAGCACGAGGCTCGATAAAAATCGAATCATAGGGTTATTCTCACGGTCGATAAACTTAGAGGATGTCAGAAGGAATTACGGGGAGTGATAAGATGATAATCTTTCAAAGTATATCATGTATATTGTATCTGATTCTAATTCTGCATGCGAATCAGTCATTCGTCCATGAGAATACACGCATTAAATAGGAGATATTTTACAAAACATGATTTATTCAGCCGATCGCTGGTGCCATGCCCTCGCGCTTTCGCGTGGGCATGCTTTGGATAAGTTGAATAGTTTTGAATGAATTAGATCGTTGAGTATTGTAAGCCTCGGAACCGATTCTCGATTGCTGGGTAGTTTGTATAAGTTGAAGTTGGCATAATAATGCTTCAAAAACATGCTTACGCCTAACCGGCGAAAACTTGGCACCCTGGCTTAATTCCTGCCAATTTATAATCAGGTTAAACCTTCCACAAATCTATTGAGTTCATGAGTCAGGTCTTTATTCGAGAAAGTTAAGCTCCCCATCTTAAACAGAATCAAGTCATCTGGCTCATAATCATTTTCATAGCCAATCTCGTTCCAGATATAGTTCTCTCCATCGGACTCTATTTTGGCTGAAATGCATCCGCATCCTAAATCTGCACATAGCGAACAAAACAGAATTGGTTGTCTTCCACTTTCCAAAACCGATGGTTTTGATAGCAGTAACCTCTCAGCAAAAAGAAGCTGATGCTCTTTGGTTGTCCAACCAATAGGAGAAACGAGACCATATTCTTGTTTAGTTGCTCGCTCGCAATGTTCAAGAAATGGCACTCCATCAATGATGAACTCACCTGATGCGTATTCAGGATTGCCTTTCATTGTTTGCCATTCAATTTTTATTGATCTAGTGTTAGCCATTATTGATTGGAGATGATTTTATACAAAAACATGCCCACGCGAAAGCGCGAGGGCATGGCACCGGGCACCGTTGGCAATCATTTGGTCTTCTTCATCGCTTGATTTGACTGAAATACGTGGTCAACCATAATGTGTCCCCAGCCCTTGGATAGTTGGTCGACGATTTCGATTTGAGCCTGTTTTCCCTTCCACGGTGATACATCCCAGGAAGCCCAATTCATCACTTTGCGATTTTGTTTATTCTTTCTGGTTGAGCCTACGGCGGTCAAGACAGGCTTTCCATCAATCAATAAATTGACACAGGTTTTTTCCGCAGTGCGGCCGCCACCGATCAAGAAGTTGATGTGATTCCGTTTGATTTCAAAAGGTGGCGAAATCAGTTTGCCGGTCGGTTGATCGCTTTCGTTGGCTAGAAAGGTGTCGACCAATTGTTTTCCAAGGAACCCGGTAACGCGGTTTTTAGGGCCAGTGGGGCCGGTACGAAAAGCGGTTCCTTCGGTTTTCCAATTGCCAAAATCTTTACTTTCAAAATCTGCGATCAACAGTGTATCTTGAGGAAGCACGTCTCGATTGATCATGTCGCGGGTGATTACCGATGGGCTTGACTTCGCTTGTTCGGCCACTAGTTTTGGTTTTGCACCTGGTACTGAGACAAATTTTCGAATATCGGCCGTGTTGCCTTGGGCATCGATCTTTTGCACAAACGTGTAAAACGCACCGCATAACACTTTACTTTCTTTGTCGAGAAAATTTCCTTGTAAGGTAACTTTCTGGCCCTGCTTTAGTGAAAGCTCAAAGGTTGCATGTGTGTCTTTTGGCATGGTCGCCTTGGTCTCGATTGCTTCACCATCTAGCAGTAATCGAACTTGAGTCACTGGGCGAACAGGCACACGATTTATTTGTCCGCCAAGCGGCGTGTTCGCATCGGGGTGAAAGAGATACATTGAAACACGGTACTCGCCTGTCTTTTCTACCTGAAGATACCAAAGGCCGGGCGTGTTTTGGCTTCTCAGGTTGCCCCAGTTGTCGGCGTAAGAGCCGGTCCAGTTACAGGAAGAAAGCCAAGTTGTCGCTTCATGGGGCGTTCCAATCGAAACAAAGTTCGGTTGATTCATCAGGGGCGAGGTCTGTTTTACCCATTGTTCGTAATGCTCACGCATTTGCTGAACCACATCAGGGTGTTGATCATAAAGATTGTTTTCTTGCCCTGGATCTTTAGTCACATCATGCAGCTCTTTGCCATTGACCAGACGCCATTTTTTCCAGAGGATTGCACCTCGCCACTTAACGAACTCAGCCCTGTATTGAATCACGACGATGCGATCATCGAGTGCGGTGTCGTTGCCTTCGATCAGCGGTCGCAAACTGTGCCCATCGAATGATGCTTCATTGGGAATTCTCAGACCACAAAGATCAATCAAAGTGGGCAGTAGATCAGTGCTGTGGGTTAGTGCATTGATATCGCGTCCTTGATTCAAACCGGCGACTGGCCAACGTAAGAAGAAGGGAACCCGGTGTCCACCATCATATTCCGAGGTCTTATGGCCTCGCATGCCCGCGTTGTATACGGTATGGCCTTTGACTGTACCATTATCGGTCATGAAGATGAAAATCGTGTTTTCCTTCAAACCTTTGTCGACCAAAAACTGATCGAGCCCTGCAATGTTTTCATCGATATTGGCAATCATCCCATAGAAATTTGCATTAGCTCTTTGAGCCGAATAAGGCTCGGCGTATTTTTCGGCAACGACAAACGGAGAATGTGCCGCAGTGGTTGGCAGATAGACAAAGAAGGGTTTCTCCTGCTTCTCGATCCAGTTCATCGCTTGTTGAAAAAAGACATCGGTGTTGTAACCTTCGTATTGTTTCAACTTGTTTTTGTGCCAGTATTGATCATCAAAGGCATTGTTCTGCCAATGTTCGGCCAGTGAACCGATACCCCAGGCCCGGTTATGAATTGATTCGTCAAAGCCACGATCATGCGGGCGAAACGGATAGGCGTCTCCTAAATGCCATTTACCAAAGTGGCCTGTCACATATCCATTCTCTTTGAAGTACTGCGGCATCAACTTCAACTCTCGACGTGGCAGCGAACGTCCTTCACAAACGGCAGTTGCCCCATTATGAAACGCATTGAGCCCTGTTAGTAATTCGCCCCTGGTTGGTGTACACATCGGTGCTACATGGAAATCGGTAAAACGAATACTCTCGCGGTAGAGATCATCGAGCTTCGGTGTTTTTAACACCGGATTGCCGTGACAAGATAAGTCACCGTAGCCTTGGTCATCGGTCAATATAATAATGACGTTCGGTTTCTCAGCAGCGGAGAGATTGATGCTACCTAGCAAGAATAGTGATAGCACAAACAGGTATTTAATCATGGGAATTACCATTGTTCTATTAAAAATTACATTCAGTTCGTTTAGATCAGTGATGTTTTTTCTGAAAGAAATCTGAACTTCGTACATTTGTAACATCTCTATTATAAATGATACGCCACGCCGACGCTATCATTGCATGCAGCGGCGATCTAAAGATCTTGGAGTCCGAATTTCTTTCGATTCATTGACGCAGTCAAAACAACCGATACAGAGATACTAGGGTTTTCTCTGGTTCTCAAATATTTATTGATTCTTGGATATCGTTACACGTGTGTAGACTATCACTTACGATTTATTCGTCGATTCTGCTTGCGGCTTTTTCCGGATGTCAGTCGGCGCCGCCGATTCGCACCACCGGCACTACAGATTGGGCTGACGAAGTTCAACAAGTTGCTGAATTCAATCAAAATGAATCGCCTGTTGAGAAACGGGCACCTGGCCCTGCTGATTATGTTTCTAATGTAAGTTACGAAGAGGAACTACATCTAGCAATAAATGCCCCAAAAGAGGGAAACTTGGATGAACCAGTTTCGCTTACATTGGCCGATTTTGAAGGGATTGCATTTCAGAACAATCCCACATTATCAGCGGCTGCCGCACGGATACAGGCTGCCAGTGGGAAACAAATTCAGGCCGGGCTCTACCCTAATCCAGTCATCGGGTATCATGCGAATGAAGTCGGAAACTTCGGCACTGCCGGAGGTCAAGGTGGCTTTGTTCGACAAAAATTTATCACAGGTGGCAAACTACAACTCGATCAGGCCATTGCTGGCAAAGAGGTTGATGAGGCCCATTTTCGTTGGCATGCCCAAGAACAACGCGTGTTGAGCGACGTTCGCATTCGATTCTACGAAACACTTGTGGCTCAGCATAAAGTGAAGCTTACTGAAGAACTTGTTCAGATTGGCGACAACCTAGTAAAATCGACCCAAACGCTGCTGACCAATAGACAAGCAACGGAGAATGATTTACTTCAGGCTGAAATCCGTGCCGACAATGCGCGTATTTTGTATGACAACGCACAAAATGAAAGTCTTGAAACATGGCGAAGACTGGCCGCCGTGGTTGGAGTGCCGAATATCGAACGAAGTCCATTGGCAGGTGATCTGGACGAAAACCTTCCAAACTTCGACTGGGACACCTCCTTCACCCAAGTCTTAACCAATCATCCTGAACTCAATGCGGCCAAGGCCCGAGTTGACCAGTTTAGTTTTGCCGTTGCTCGTGCAAGGAAAGAACCGCTGCCTGATATTGATGTGTTTGTGAGCGTCCGACACCATAATGTCAGCAGTGATGAAGTGGCCAATATCCAAGTGGGAATACCGCTGCCTATTTTCAATCGAAATCAAGGGAACATCCAAAGTGCCCAGTCTCAATGGATGGCTGCAACCAATAATGTCGAGCGAATTGAACT
The DNA here is from genome assembly GCA_002733575.1 of Blastopirellula sp. Lineage (GTDB taxonomy): Bacteria > Planctomycetota > Planctomycetia > Pirellulales > Pirellulaceae. Next base: position 13,955 of record NVWB01000041.1, read on the forward strand.
TGATCTTCAAGATCGGTTTGCCGTGACTTTCAGGCGTTACGCCAATGCTCAGCAGCAGGTGACTCGGTACAGCAAACGGATTCTCCCCAAGGCCCAGCGGTCTCTGGACCTAGTTACCGTAGGCTTTAAAAAGGGGCAAGTCGAGTATCTAACACTACTTACGTCTCAGCAGACATTCGTCGAAGTCAGTCTCGCACATCTGGATGCTGCACGCGAGTTACGAGTTGCCGCAGTCATGATTGATGGTCAATTGCTAACCAATAGCCTTGCCGAGACAAAGTAATTAAAATTATTGCGATTGCTCAATCTCCGATTTGAATCTATACTTGAGGCAAGGAAAGATTCAGAAACATGCAATCTCGAACCATCATACTTACTCTAATCACGGCACTTATCGCTTGCCCCCTGTGGTGTACAAGTGGTGTGGCTGCATGCTGTGATGACGACTTGGCTCTGTTTCAGACATCTTCAAGTCAGTTGGATGGAAATCTTTGCAAGACGTGCTGCTGTGAACAGCCCACGCAAGATTCTAATGATTGCCGTCCGAAAAACGACTCCTCGAATTCTGAAAAGCCCTGCCAAGGTATCTGTGGCGGAGCAGTGGTTGAGAAGCCAGTTGAATCCAACAACACAGATCACACAACTCTCTTACTGCTTGATACCTTAAACTGGGTATCGGTAGACAGTCTATCTTCAACAGAGATTTTTACGAAATCGCATTCAGGCCATATCTCAGGTCGATTTTTGCGCACGCTCCACATGTCTTTCTTGTGTTGAGAACCGCGTAGTCGAGCCCATCTTATTGTGTTGAATCAATAATTAACGATGGACTCTTTCCGTTCGGATCTATTGTGCTGTTCGATATTTTAGAACAGTTGACTGCACGCATTACGAATAAGCGAACTTCGCCATGTTATTTCGTCTGCTCCCTTGGGAGTACGCAATTCGCAATCTATTTCGTCGTCCATTACGCACGTCGCTGACGTTCGTTGGGCTGACGACTGTAATTATATTGGTGTTTGTGGTAGTTGGTTTTATTCGAGGATTAGAACGATCATTAGCAGTCAGTGGCGATCCACAAACGGCCTTAATTTTCTCACTGGGTATGGGAGAGAATCTTGAATACTCCTCAATCGCCATGCGAACCAGTGACTTGGTGCCAGCCAGTGTTGCAGGAATACAAGAGCGAGCCGGTAAGAAATATGTCTCGCCTGAATTATACCTCGGCACACAAGTAGATATCGGCGAACAAGAATCGATGGGCTTGGTTCGTGGAGTCACACAAACTGCCTTACTTGTACGAAACCGAGTGGAACTTGAATCGGGCGACTGGCCGAAGACCGAAGAAATCATGGTTGGCAAAATGGCGGCGGCAAAATTAGGCGCGACCAAAGCAGAATTGGCCATTGGACAATCGTTGGTCTTCGAGGGCCGAACTTGGCGCATCAGCGGCATATTTTCAGCAGGCGGATCAGCGTTTGAATCCGAAATATGGTGCCGCTTAGATGAACTGCAACAGTCGATGAAACGGCAAGACTTGAGTATCGTAGCGGTTACGATGGCACCTGGTGGTGACTTTAGCGATCTTGATATGTTTTGCAAAGAGCGGCTCGACCTTGAACTTCAAACCATGCGTGAGACAGACTACTACGCTTCATTACAACAAGATTATGGCCCCATTCGCTGGTTGGCCTGGCTTGTCGTCTTACTGGTATCAGGCGCCGGAGTATTCGCTGGGCTGAATACCATGTATGGCTCAGTCGTGGGCCGCATCCCTGAACTTTCAACCTTACGAACCATCGGCTTCAATCGACGAGCTATCGTGGTCAGTTTGATTCAAGAAGGATTACTATTAGCAGCCGGGGCCAGCCTGTTGGCGGCACTGGTTGCATTGGTTTTTGTGAATGGTGCCGCGGTACGATTCACCATGGGCGCATTTACGCTTCGCATTGACAGCATGGCCGTGTTAATCGGTTGTGGAGTCGGACTTTCGCTCGGGTTTTTCGGATCAATTCCCCCAACAATTCGAGCGCTACGAATGCCTGTCGTGGATGGGCTGAAAGCATTTTAACTAATCATTGATGGCAAACAATTGCCGACGTTTTTTACTTACGGAGATATTACGATGAAGAAACTAATTGCACTAACTACCTGCTTTGGAATTATTGTGGCACTGGGATGTTCTCAAGAAACCCCTGTGACCACAACAACACCTACAATTCCGACAGTATCAGCCATCGACAGTTCGCTGTACCTGCTCACCGCAGAACCTGAAGGTGCCCTAACAGTGATTGCTACTAGAGAAGCGGATAATGATGGCGAAGATATTTTAATCGAGGGTCGTATCGGTGGAAGTGGAAACCCGTGGCTTGAAGGCAGTGTCGCATTCACCATTGTTGATGAAACACTTCAAGCTTGTTGCGATATCCCTGGTGACAATTGTCCGAAACCTTGGGATTATTGCTGCGAGACTGACAAACTACCGACAGCCATGGCCTTGGTCAAGCTGGTTGACGAGAACGGCGAACTTCTCAAAGGCGATGCCAAAGAAGTGCTAAACGTAAAAGAACTTTCTACGGTGATCATCAAGGGTAAAGCTAAGCGAGATGATGATGGAAATTTGATCGTGCTCGCCAGTGGCGTTTATGTTAAGAAGTGAGTTGAATTATGACTAAAACTGTTGATCTTCGAGGACTTGCGATAGACCGTAGCGATACGACGCAGCCCAAGTTACGCACTCGACGTCACTTGATGACGCGGTACGTCTTGCCGCTGATACTCGTGGTGGGTTTTCTATCGCTGGTTGCCTGGGCTTCACGTGACTTCGTGTTTCCACCGAAACCTGTGACCGTGATGCCGGTGATTACCACCTCTTCAGAAGTTCAACAGGAAGGCACTCCGCTGTTTAAAGCGGCGGGCTGGATTGAACCTCGTCCAACTCCGGTGCGAGTCGCAGCACTCGCACCGGGCGTTGTCGAGGAACTTCTGGTGGTAGAAGACCAAGTGCTAAAAAAAGGAGATCCGGTCGCCGAAATGGTGAAGGATGATGCCCGACTTGCACATGATCGAGCCTTGGCAGACTTGAAACTTAGATATGCAGAACTAGACGAATCCAAGTCGCAACTCAAAGCGGCCATGACTCGATTTGAACAACCAGTTCATTTATCAGCAGGCGTAAAAGAAGCAGAAGCTTCACTGGCAAAAATTGAAACCGAAATCAAGAATCTCCCGTTTGAACTACAACGGGCCAACGCCGATTTAGAGGCCTTACAAAAAGACTACGATGGCAAGGTCAGTTCTAAGGGGGTAGTGGCTGGCGTGACGATAGACATTGCCAAAAGCAAGTTGGATTCAGCCAAAGCGATGGCCCAAGAACTTCACAACCGGGATGCTTCTTTGAAGAAAGAGCAGGATGCGCTCGCGTCACGTCGTGACGCCTTGAAAATTCAACTTCGATTGTTGGCTGATGAAACCAAAGCCAAAGAAGGCGCATCGGCTCAAGTAAAAGCGGCCGAAGCACGGGTTGAACAGGCTCAAGTGGTTGTTGCCCAAGCCAAACTGCAACTTGATCGCATGACCATTACCTCGCCGATTGATGGAAGAATCTTCCGCTTGTTTGCCCATCCCGGAGCACGTATTGGTAGCGGTATGACACAAATGGCCGGGCACGATGGTAGTACGGTTGTCACCATGTATCGGCCTGAGATGCTTCAAGTTAGGGTCGATGTTCGCTTTGAAGACATTCCGAAAGTAGGTCTGAACCAGCCTGTTGAAATCGATAACCCGGCGTTGCCTTCGTCTTTAATAGGCAATGTTTTATTCATTAGTTCAGAAGCCGATATTCAGAAAAACACGTTACAAGTCAAAGTGGCGATTCCCAATCCGCCTTCGGTTTTTAAACCAGAAATGCTGGTCGATGTTACATTCCTAGCACCAAAGCACTTGAATCGTTCGGAAGAACCGAGCAAAGAATTGAAGCTCTATGTTCCACAGCAATTGGTGCAATCGGATGAGAGCGGTTCATTTGTTTGGGTCGCCGATCAGTCAGATGGCTTGGCTCGTAAAACTTCAGTACAAACCGGAAACACGGGCAATAGTGCCCTCGTTGAAATCACCAGTGGCTTGACCATGACTAGTCGAATTATTGTCAATGGAACGGATGGTTTGTATGATGGCCAGCGGATCATAATCTCTGGCGAAGACGCTTCATTAAGCCCCAACAACAATGACCAACAAAACAATAGCAATGCAAGTTCACATTCTGGAACGCACGCAGGAGATGGAAAATAATGGCCCTAATTCGAATCAGAAATCTGACGAAACAATATAGCAAGGGGGGTGATACCATCACGCCGCTAGATGATGTTTCGCTAGATATCGAGCAAGGTGAATTTATCTCGCTGATGGGTGCCAGTGGAACCGGCAAATCAACGCTATTGAATATGGTCGCCAGTATCGACAAGCCTGATAGCGGAAGCATTGTTGTTGATGGAGTCGATATCACCAAGCTCTCACGCACGAAATTGGCCAACTGGCGAGCGGCCAACTTGGGTTATATTTTCCAAACCCATAATTTAATTCCCGTATTAACCGCTTACGAGAATATCGAACTTCCGTTATTACTGCTGCCAATGTCTGGCAGTGAACGGCGTAAGCGAGTACAGATCGCCATGGAAGCAGTCGATTTGATGGACCGAGCCAATCACTATCCGCGACAAATGTCGGGCGGGCAAGAACAGCGGGTTGGAATTGCGAGAGCCATTGTTGCTCATCCGAAAGTGGTAGTAGCAGATGAACCAACGGGCGACCTTGACCCGGAAACCTCGGAACAAATCCTTAACCTGCTGCAACGCCTGAACGAACAATTAAATGTAACGCTGCTGATGGTCACACATGATGTCGAAGCTGCACAAGTTGCTCATAAACAGTACAAGCTTGATTACGGCAAATTAGTACAGACCGGTGGCCGTACTTTAGAACCAGTGCTTGCCACCGAACCTTTGGAACGAGAGGGATAGAACCATGTTCAAGTTTTTACTTTACACACTCAAAACATTATGGCGACATCGCTCGCGAACCATCATGACGGTTAGTGGATCGGCGGTTGCCTTGTTTGTTTTTTGCTTTGTGGGTGCCGTGCAAGAAGGCATGAACGATTTGCAGCGCCGCCAAGAGGCCAGAGGCTCACTCATTGCGTTTCAAGCCAATAAATTCTGTCCTGCCACCAGTCATCTCCCGCAAGACTACGATCAACAAATTGCTGGTCTCGATGGCGTGAGAGAAGTTTTTCCGGTACAAGTTTTCACAAACAACTGCCGGGCCAGTCTTGATGTGGTTGTCTTCTACGGAGTACCACCGAAGAAGCTCCAGAATGTTCGCGACTTTAAGCTTACTTCAGGTAACTGGGTAGATTTTGAAGGGCATCAAGATGCAGCGGTTGTCGGACAAGCGGTTGCGAACCGCCGAAGCATTAAGGTCGGCGACAAGTTTTCCATTGGTGAGTTAAGCGTCAATGTTGCCGGTATTTTCACCAGCAATAATCCGGCAGAAGAAAACTACATCTATTCGCATCTTGAATTCCTGCAACGAGGCAAAGGAATGAACTTGGTGGGCACCGTGACTCAGATTGAAGTCCTACTTAACAATGGTGTTGATCCTATAGCAAAGAGCGCCGAAATCGATGAACTCTTTCGCGGCGGTCCAGTCGAAACCGATACTCGCCCCAAAGGTGTTTTTCAAGCGAAATCATTGGGCGATTTAACCCAGTTGATCGGCATGGCCCATTATTTAGGGTATGCGTGTGTAGGACTGGTCTTGGCATTGGTTGCCACCACAACGGTGATGTCGGTTCAAGATCGAATCAAAGAGCATGCGGTGCTTCAAACGATTGGATTTTCTGGTTACAAGGTGTTCGGGCTAGTGATGACCGAGAGCATTTTGCTTAGTGTTGCCGGAGGAATCATCGGAGTTGGCACAGCTATGTTTATGCTGCAAGTCAGTAGTCTTTCAGTAGGGGCTGAAGCGGTGACTATCGCGTTTACTCCTTCATTTCGACTGGCAGGTATGGGGCTGATTGTTTCGAGTGTAGCTGGCGTACTTGCTGGCATCGCACCGGCATGGCATGCAGCACACACAGAGATCGTTCCGGCACTGCGTCAAGCGTAAGTGTCTTGGTCGATTCAAATTCTTTAAGAGTGGCAAACACCTTAAACGGTCCCTTTTCTTGGTGTCGAGTGCTATCTTTACGCTTGGCCTGATCCTTCTGAATACCAATAATTACTGACGAAGGACTTCTGCTAGTCAGGTTGTGAAGGACCGTGTTGACGCTGCCGAAGTGTTGGTGTTTCAGATGTAGTTTTCGGCACATCAACACGGTCCAATGGTGAATATCATTCAACAGGGGGCCGAACATGGAAGACCAAGCACATCCGCATATCGACTCATCGATAGGCGAGTATCTTATCAGTCGCCTGCAAGATTATGGTGTCCGTGATATCTTTGGCATCCCCGGAGACTATGTGTTGTCGTTCTATTCGATGTTGGAAGAGAGCCCTTTGAATGTGGTCGGCTGTACACGCGAAGATTGCGCAGGGTTCGCTGCAGATGCGTATGCTCGCATCAACGGCATGGGCGCGGTCTGTGTAACCTATTGTGTGGGTGGATTGTCGGTCTGCAACTCAATTGCAGGCGCTTATGCCGAGAAATCTCCGGTGGTCGTTATCTCAGGTTCACCAGGTTTAAATGAGCGAGACAACAATCCGCTACTGCATCACAAGGTTCGAGATTTTCGGACCCAAGCCGATGTGTTTGAAAAACTTTGTGTGGCCGGCGCGGTATTGAGTGATCCTCCAGTTGCCAAGCGAGAAATTGATCGTGTATTAGATGCAGCGGATCGTTTTAAACGACCTGTCTATTTGGAAATCCCAAGGGATATGGTCCACTCGCGGCCCAGTAAATCATTCCCTTACCAGAGACATCCGCACGACAGTAATCCTAAATCATTAGCCGAAGCAGTCACTGAGGCCACCGAACTGATTACCAATTCGCACAACCCTGTGATATTGGCTGGGATAGAAATTCATCGTTTTGGATTACAAGATCAGCTACTAACTCTCGCCGAAGGAGCCAACATTCCTATCGCTGCTACCGTGCTAAGCAAAAGCGTGGTCAAAGAAACCCATCCCTTGTACATTGGTTTATACGAAGGCGCAATGGGTCGTGAAGAAGTAACCAAGTTTGTCGAAGAGAGTGACTGCATTATCTTGCTGGGCACATTCATGACCGATGTCAATCTTGGCGTCTACTCTGCCAAGCTCGATCCGGCGTGTTGTATTTATGCCACCAGCGAACAACTGCGGATTCATCATCACCACTATCACAATGTGTCGCTCGGAGATTTTATTGGCGCATTGTGCGAACAGCATGTTTCCCCCAGACCCAGAACTATCGATCCGCCCTCTTCTTCAAATCTGCCCGATTACCAAATGGAGTTCGATAAACCCATAACTATCAGCCAGCTAGTGCAACGAGTGAACCAACAGCTAGACGACGATACGATTGTGATTTGCGATATCGGCGATGCATTATTGGCCAGTACAGAACTAGTCACACACGAACGAACCGAGTTCATCAGCCCGGCCTATTACACATCGATGGGATTTGCCATTCCTGCCACCTTGGGCGCAATGATTGCGGAGCCTACCCGTCATGTGCTGGCCATTTGCGGAGATGGAGCCTTTCAAATGACCGGCATGGAATTATCGAATATCGTGAAACGTGGTTTATCGCCGACAATTATCGTGTTAAATAATGGGGGCTATGGAACCGAGCGATACTTACACCCTGGCAATTGGGAATTCAATGAAATACATAACTGGCAGTATCATCGCTTGACCGAAGTGCTCGGCGGCGGTCGAGGATACGATATCGAAACCGAAGGCGAATTTGATGCGGCTCTCGAACAAGCATGGCACGACAACAGCGGACCAAATATCCTCAATGTGCATCTTCAAAAGGAAGACGCCAGTCAAACCCTGACACGATTGGCCGAACGCTTGAGAGAACGTGTGTGATCTAGTTGTTTATTTACGAAACAAACCGAGCACCTGGAAAGAGTTGTTCCAGCAATCGTCGATCTGGTTGCTGTGCGTATTCGCTGACCTCAAAGGCTTCGATCAGTTCAACCGATGACGCTGCATCTGTGCCAAAAGCAGCGTTCATCTCCGTCTGAAAATGTTTCGTTCTTGGGCGAATATGTTGTAACAACCAGCCTTTCAGCCAGATAATTTTATCCTCTTCATTTGCAGGCACAGCTTCTAACAAACCACCTTCGTACGCCAACCACTCAAAAACTTGCGAACGATGACAGGCCAACATGTTCACTATCGTGTCAACATGTTGAGTGATATCAAGCACAACTTGTGGCTGCATGGGGGCAGGGCGTGTGAATAGATCGGGCATATAGGCCACCACAGGGTCTTTTCTCAAAGCGGGTACTTCAGGCACAACATGCGGAACCGTGACTAGATACGAGGCATCTTGCACGCATTGCCCTACCGCACGATGATCAGGGTGATAATCACTGGTCCGATGAGTCAGCACAAGATCAGGTTGGAATTCGCGGATCTCACGAATGATGCGATGACGTACTTCGAGCGTCGGTTGCAAACTGGCATCAGGGAATTCCCAGGTTTCGTACGTGGCCCCAATAACATTACCTGCATTGGCGGCCTCTTGTTTTCGTAAGGTGATCAGTTCTTCAGGTGATCGAACATGATGCCCGGCTGCCCCATCAGTGACTGAAATCAATTTCACTTCGCGGTTGAGTGCTCGATACGCGGCGGCCAAACCACCTGCGTGGAACTCCGCATCATCAGGATGGGCACCTAAAATTAACAATCGGGGTTCAGGGTTTATCATTGAAGTTCTTAATCGTGTAAATGTTAGAAACGCAAATCAAAGATCTTGATCTACACAAGCTTAGTGACACCAGGCAATGCAATCGGATAATTGGGTGCATCACCCCACGCATATTTCTGGGGCGAAAGATCTTCGGTTGAGTTCATTGCCTGATCCCAAGTCACTTCTTTACCGGTGTAAGTCGCCATACGCCCCATGATTGCCAATAAGGTACTTTTGGCCATGTATTCGCCATTATTCAGAGAGGTTCCAGATCGAATCCCAGCAAACAATTCGTCGTGTTCAACTTGATACATGTTTTTTACCGGATCACGATGCGTCCATTTCGATTCTGTTCTGATCTCTAATAAGCGTTCCGAAACAGAAGCATACCCTTTGGCACCAAACGCATGGCAACTAATGTCATTTTTGCAATTGGCCTGTTGACGGCAGTTGCTGAAAACCCGGGTTCCGTTTTCATATTCATAAGTCACACTGTGGTGGTCGAAGATGTTGCCATACTTGGCATCTGTTCTCACTTGCCGACCGCCCATGCCAATCGCCTTCTTCGGATATCCATCGAGCACCCATGAACAGACATCGAGGTAGTGAACATGTTGTTCCACATTAAAATCGCCTGACAACCAGGTAAAGTAGTACCAATTACGCATCTGCCAGTGCATATCGGTCCAGTCCTGCTGACGCGGCTTAACCCAAATAGGGCCACGATAGTCGTTGGCCATCATCGTATGGATATCACCCAAGGCCCCATCATGCAATCGCTTTACCGTTTCTCGAAAACCTGCGTCGTAGCGAATACATAAACCAGAAACGACCGATAGATTCTTACGTTTTGCCTCAGCACAAGTTTCAATCACAGAACGTACCCCAGGTGCATCGACCGCCACTGGTTTTTCAGCAAACACATGTTTGTTTGCCTCAATCGCCGCTTTGAGATGGATGGGTCGAAAGTGAGGTGGCGTGGTCAATAACACAACATCAACATCGCTGGCCATCACCTGTTTATAGGCGTCGAACCCAATAAACTGGCGTTCTTTGGGCACATCGATTTTGCCTGCTACTTCTTCAATTTCAGAAAGAGTATTGAGGCTCAGCTGCAAGCGGTCTTCAAACGCATCGGCCATCACGGTGAGCTTGACGTTTTTGTCTGCCAACAATGCCTGTTTGGCCGCCCCGCTGCCACGACCCCCACAACCGATGAGTGCGACTTTTAGCACGTCACTTCCTGCGGCATGTACGCTGCCAGGTATTGCAAGTGTACTTGCGGCTGCAAGCGAAGCAGTGGTTTGAATAAATTGGCGACGATTGGGGCTCGTGCCAGTCTTGTCTTGACTCTCGTTCATCCTATTATTCCTTAACCGTTCGGAAGCGTAATGCCTGCCACTACGGTCTCTAAAAATTCACGAACTTGCCGAGCTAACCGGTCCACACCTTCAGCGTTGGTGGGGCGTGGGATCAGCGGGGCAAAGATATTTTCACAACACAGGGGGATTTTTCGGCCAGTAAACGCAACCGGTTTCAACAATCGGTAATGATCAATTTCGCCAAAGCCAGGTCCGCAGTCCTGATCCTTCGGCCAGTTACGGTGATCTTTCATGCAAAAGCTATGGACCACATCGGCACATTTCTGAATGTCTGGAATGGGATCAACATTCAGGTAATCCATTACATTGCCCGCATCGTAATTCACACGCACACCAGGGTCGTTTACTTCACGAATAATTTCTGCACATGCCTGACCTGTGCCGGTCGAACCACCATGCTGCTTGACTACCAGTGTGACTCCATTGTCTCTAGCAATTGGGCCGAGTTGTTTGAAGCGATCAATCCACAGCTTTCGATTCCCTCCTTGGGTATGCCCAAACGTAAGGACTTGCGGAATCCGCGCAGCGCCCGCTTGCTTCAATCGATTGGTTAATCCTTCCAATCCGTTGTTGGCCTCGGGATAAATGGTGGAGAACATCATCAGCGGTTCGAGCCCCAGGTCTCGGCACTTCGTGGCCAATTCCTGAGCTTTCTTTGGAGAAGCATCAATCGGCATCACAGGCACCTTCTCACCGTCTATGGTCTCCCGGTGCGTAGTTCCCCAGGCTACAAAGTTGAATCCTGCGGTCTTGATACCTGACAGGGCTCGCTTCAAGGGAAACTGAGAATAGGGCAAGGTCATACAAGCGATTTGAAAATCTGTTGGTTTCGAATCAGCAACATCCTCAGCCTGAATTACGCTTGACCCGAATGAGCCTGCAAGACTCCCAGCAGACAATTTCAACATTGCCCGACGAGAAAGAAATTTCAGGGGTTGATTCTCCATCGCAATTATCTTCCAAGAAAGACGAACTAGCTCTATAACGTCACTCGCCACAGTTTACGATGACGGCGCGACAAATGCAAATTTTAATGTTTTCATCAACTTGGAGCACCCGGTTATCTGAATCGATGCAACTGAACAAAGAAATTATGGTAGCATTCAATGATCTAATTCAAATCAATTGCCCTATTTTTTCTGATCTAAGACACGCCATGAAATATAAATCTTACATTCTCTTGATCCTCATAATCTTCACTTGCGTCAGTTCTCTTTTGTTTAGCAATCAGGCAATTAGTGCTCAAACACCCAAACAACCGAACATCCTATTATTTTTGGTAGACGACATGGGTTGGCAAGATACGTCCGTCCCTTTTTACACAGAAGTGACACCGCTTAATAAACGCTATCAAACGCCGAATATGCAACAACTGGCCAACCGAGGCATGAAGTTCACTCAAGCCTATGCTTGTAGTGTGTGCTCTCCTACTCGTGTTAGTTTAATGACTGGCATGAATGCCGCCCGACATCGGGTGACGAATTGGACTTTGAGTAAGAACGCCAGTAATGATCGAGGACACGCAAAGTTGACTTTTCCAAAATGGAACGTCAACGGCCTGAGCCCCGAAGCAGGAATTGAACGTACTGTTTACGCTAAAGCATTGCCAGCTTATTTACAGGAAGCCGGTTATCGAACAATCCATGCAGGCAAAGCCCATTTTGGGGCAATTGGCACACCAGGGGCTGATCCAATTAATGTTGGATTTGATGTCAACATTGGCGGACATGCGGCCGGAGGACCAGGCAGTTATTTGGGCACACAAAACTTTAGTGCCGTGTGGCGTAAAGGAAGTAAGCAGTGGGATGTGCCTGGATTAGAAAAGTATCATGGTAAAGATATCTTTCTGACCGAGGCTCTTACGATAGAAGCCAACTTGGCCATCGATCAGGCCGTGGAAGATAACAAGCCATTTTTTCTTTACATGGCCCACTATGCGGTACATGTTCCGTTTGCCAAAGATGAACGTTTCTATCAGAAATACAAAGACGCCGGAATCGATCACACCGAATCGATGTACGCAGCCATAGTGGAAGGCATGGATAAATCACTGGGCGACCTACTTAAAAATGTGGAGCGTCATGGGCTAACCGACAATACGATCGTGTTATTCATGTCTGACAACGGTGGGCTAAGTGCCAGCGGACGTGGTGGCAAACGACACACGCACAATTTACCGCTATCAAGCGGCAAAGGTTCAGCACACGAAGGCGGAGTGCGAGTCCCGATGATTGTCTATTGGCCGGGAGTCACGAAAGACGGCTCGGTCTGTACGCAACCGGTAATCATCGAAGACTTTTTCTCCACCATATTAGAACTGGCAGGCATCCAGGATGTGCAACAAGTTGGTGGGAACATCGATGGCTCCAGCTTCGTTTCGCTGCTACAAGGGAGCCATGATTCAACTAGAGACTACCGCCCCTTGTATTGGCATTTTCCGAACAACTGGGGTCCATCAGGGCCAGGGATTGGTGCATCGAGTTGTATTCGCCAGGGTGACTGGAAACTCATCTATTACCACGCAAATCAACAATACGAGTTGTTCAACATCGCACAAGATTTATCAGAACAGGTGAATCTTGCCGAATCAAAACCGGAAATTCGTAATCGACTGGCAAAAAAACTGGCCTGGTATCTCGCTTCGGTGAAAGCACAAATGCCTATTTCTAAAGCAACTGGCAAGGCCGTTCCTTATCTTAACACTGAGGACTAGTACCGCTTTCGAATCAGAAAGAGATTAAGAGAGTGTTTTCTACACATATTATATGCTAAGATCACGGCTGATGTTTCTTTGTTCTTCAACCTGTGAGAATTTATAAGGCGCTACTTGAATGAAAACTCTCATGACATTCGCTGTCGTTAGCTTGCTAACGATGACATTTGCCCAAATTAGTTTGGCCGCAGATCGCCCCAATGTGCTGTTCATTTTAACCGATGACCAACGCTACGATGCACTAAGCTGCATGGGCCATCCGCATTTAAAGACTCCTCACATCGATCAGCTTGCTGAGGAAGGGTTGTTGTTCAAAAATCATTTTTGCACAACCAGTTTGTGTTCTCCGAGTCGCGCTTCGATTCTTAGTGGTTTGTATGCCCATACCCATGGTGTGTCAAATAACTTCACAGAGTACCCAACTGAGATGATCAGTTTCCCCTTGCGATTGCAAGAGTCTGGCTACAATACCGCCTACATCGGCAAATGGCACATGGGCGAAAAAAATGATGATCCACGCCCTGGCTTCGATTACTTTGTCACACACAAAGGGCAAGGAAAATACTTTGACACCGAGTTTAATTTCAACGGCAAAGGTCGCCGGATTGTCAAAGGATATTACACCACTGTTGTAACCGACATGGCAGAGAAATGGATCTCGGAACAAAAAGATGACAAGCCATGGATGTTAATGCTAGGACACAAAGCACCACACAGTTTTTATCTTCCTGAAAAGAAGTATGAGCATGTGTTTGATGATGTCGATATCCAATATCCTGAAACGGCATTCAATTTAGAAGACAAACCGGCTTGGTTCAAAAAACGATTAGATACCTGGCACGGCATCTATGGCCCATTGTTTAATTGGCGTGAGAAGTTCCCAGACAAAAGCCCTGAAGCAGTCAAAGACTTTGCCCGCATGGTTAAAGCCTATTGGGGAACAATAATCTCGGTTGACGATAGCGTTGGACGTCTTTATGAATTTCTAGAGAAACGTGGCGAACTAGACAACACGCTAGTTATTTTCACATCAGATAATGGCCTGCTTGAAGGCGAGCATGGCATGGTCGACAAACGAACCGGGCATGAACCATCGATTCGTATTCCGCTAGTAGTGCGTTACCCTGGAATCACAAAGCCAGCAGATGCACGAGTTGTGGAAGAGATTACAGCAACCATAGACTTTGCACCTACAATCCTCGATATCTGCGGTGCCAAACCATTGAAGAAAGTGCATGGTAGTAGTTGGAAGCGTTTGGCCGAAGGCGATACAACGGATTGGCGAGATAGTTTTTATTATGAATACAACTATGAATTCCAATTCCCGTATACGCCGAATGTTCGAGCACTACGAACCGCTAAATGGAAATATATCCGCTATCCACACGGCGATGGCTCTCCAGACAAACACATGGCCGAACTTTACAATTTAAAGAAAGACCCGGCTGAAGATAAAAACTTGATCAATAAACCTTACCATGCAAAAAGAGTCAAAGAATTGCGGGCAGAACTAGATCGCTTGATTGCCGAGCATGGCGATGGGAAACCAGATACGATGCCTGTGGATCAAGGGATTAAGTCTGGTTTGCCTGATAAAGATATTCGGTAAGCGATTGTTTCGGTAGATTCAATTAGCAAGAAATCAAAAGAGCCCTCTTGATGTTTCAAGAGGGCTCTTTTTTTGTTTCGGGTGGCCGCGATAGCTCGGCTATCGGGGCGGCGCAGCCGCAAGAGGGTATCAGAATAAATGTGGCACAACCTAATTGGATTACATTAACATTACGCTTTGATGTGTGTAGCCATATTGTTCAGAAACTACCGCCTTCGTTCTTCATCCTTGCTCATCGCTCGGCGAACTCTGTTGCTTTCCTCAGCCCAGTTTGCGAGCAAACGGGGCTACCCTTTCTATTTTTTCTTATCAAGATTCTCTTTGATCTCGGTATCCGATGGCGTTGTAGTTGGGCAGCCGTCTTTGGGTACTTCGACATTGGCTGTCCACAGAATGGCGTTGAGCATCACTTTGCGGAAGTCATCGTTTTGCCAGCTATCATGATTGTGGGCACCGGTAAACCCGAACCCACGTCCGCCTGTTGGACGCTGATAGGCCCAAGCTACGTGTTGTTTTTCTCCGGCTGCGACCGCTTTGCGGACAGCCGGGTTGCCACTGCGGGCACCATCGGTGCGGCGTAAAGTTTCAGGGCCGGGCAAGTCAGAAAGAATAGGAGTTACCCCTTTCATATCATTGACAAATCGCATGTGGTAATACCATTCATCGTTGACGCTAAACGGTTTGACTCCATTACTGATTGGATGATCAGGGAAATCTTTGAACTTAGGTGACCAGTGTGGGTTGACCGACCAATCTAAATCACAGAAACCGCCCATCCACTCAAGGAACTTATCGCCCGGTTTTCCTTTTACGGCTTCGGTGGCCCAGTGAATCATTACCACGCCAGTTCCTTTTTTCATCAATTTGTCGAACTCATCCAGTTGTTTATTCAACACATGCCCATTGTGACCTGTGCAGAAAATTACGACAGTATCTGCATCTTCTAAAATCGAAGTGTCCGAAGGATATCCATAATGGGGCACCAACACAGCATTTACGTTTAGCCCCGATTCATTCAAGTCTTTGGCAAGAATCATATTGCCAGCCCGATGTTCGTGGCTCAATCGTCCATGACTCGGCGAACCTGAGATGAATACAATTTTAACTTTGTCTTCAGCCAGTGCTGGGGAAAGAATTAGTAAAGCAAACAGTAAAGCAGAATAGAGTGATGTCTTCATTGGAATCATTTCAATAGAGTAAAAAATATCTCGACTTATCATTACGGTAACACATCTCAAAGCAGATGTCGAATTACGCCCCGCTGAAGAGCCTGGCAAGGTGCTCTTCTTCAGGAATCACAAAAGGGAATTGTAGACTAAAATCATGGTCGTCAATTTGGGCCAATTCACGAAGTGCGGTATGAATGTGCTCGGGGCGGACTCGAATTCCATTTTCGGAATCCGTTTTTAAGGTGGCTGGGTTAATAGGAATTTGAAACAGTTTATCATCCGTTGCTCCTACAACTCTATTTCCCTGAATACCAGTTCCCATGAACATGATTGATCCAATTGACCAGTGATCTTTTCCATTGCCCTTGTTGTATTTAGGAGTCCGTCCCATTTCGCTTTGGATCACCACGACTAGTTTTTCTCGGATTTTCAATTCTTCAGCTTTGGTCATCAAGTAATCGATGCCTGCGAGGAACTCTGGGAGCAACTTCATTTGATCAGGGTCATTGTTGTTATGGCTATCAAATTGACCGATTGAGAGATTTGCAGAAACGCAAACGCCTGCTTTGAACGAAGCGAGTGCAATATCCGCTTGTTGAGACAGACGCTGCTTGGGGGTTGTCTTGGGGATATAGGGAGTCACACGTTGCAATGCTTTTGAATTGATTTGAGCTGCGTAAAGCATACTTTGAGATCGTTGGACTCGTGGCAGACGAACCTGAGATTTGCGTGATTTATTTTGCTGATTCAGGGCTTCTTCAATACGGTCAACAACAAAACTGTCGTGATACGGACTGCGTGCATTTCCATGCAATGCATCTGCATTGGCAAGTTTGCTTAATGAATTCAAATAGGGCACGCGGGCCATCGGCACTAGATTACCCGTTGCAGAGTATTGACCAAAAGTAAGAAAAGCGAGCGGAGCATCTGCACCTTTGCAGGCGGCAACCAACGCGGCGAATGTTGGATAAGCTAAACTATCAAGTTTGCCGGTGGCCATATAGCGAGAACAGGGAGAGTGATTGTTGACGGAGTAGTCTAGACCATTGAGAACCAATAGTTCATGGCCATATTTTTTGAAGAAATCTTCATTGCTCATGCCTGTTTCAATATGTGCCGCATTGGGAGCATAGTGAAGAGTACCTTGCGTTAGAATATCGCCTTCTTGATACAGTCGATTTATTTCGTTGATGCCTTTAGGGTCCATCAGGTAAGTTGTGTCCCATCCGCCCGATGCGTTGAAAACAACATAGTAAGGGCCCTCGTAGCCTGTCGATTCATTTTTTGCGTTTTCTCCATCGGCGTACAATGGCACAGAAATTGGCATGGCCAGTCCTAAACCGGCTGATCCACATAGCTGAATAAATTTTCGGCGTTTCATTGAATTGGCCTTATTCGTACAGGAAATCATGTTGGCGAAGCAAGTAGGTCACCACACCTCGCCATGCACGAAGGGTGTAGTCGGGATCGTCGAGCCTTACATCATTGACGCGATCACATGAGTAGCTGCCTCGTTTGTCAATTCCCTCTGCTGCTTTAGCATCCTTTACGATATCAGCAAACAACTGATGGGTGCGGATTACTTCAGGGTGATCGATGGAGTGATCTCTTCCGAGAATTATTTTGTGCAAATGAACAACTGCCTGTTGAATCTTTTGATCTGCTTCAGGACTAGCTGCTGGTATCACATCTATTTCTATTTTGGGAAAAAGAAGTCGTTGACTCGGATCACGAGTAAAGTCAAGCGCTACATTGTGGCAAGCAACATCGTTTGACATCATTCGCTGAATTGCACCCATGGCACCGCTTGGATCAAGGGCCCGCTCGGTGACGGACTTGGAATCAATTCCCCCGTAGAGAATATGCAGTTTGCTTTCTCTCCCAATTAAGCGGCCCCATTGCTTTCCAAAAACGGCCTCAATTTTTCGTTCAAGTTGCTCCGGCGTTAATAGCCGTACTAAGCCTAAATCGTCTAACTCAGTTAATCTGCTAGGGTCTTGCGAAGCAAGTGCTAAGCCATCAATTTGATATAAGTCCGAAGCAATTAATTTTTTAAACGCAACTTTGAGATTAAAATCATTCTGCTTGAATTGTTGGGCAACCTGACTAATAAGCGATCTTTGCTCAAGGTAAGCACGTCGTTTTGAATTAAACATCGGATCATCAATATCTTCGGGTGGCAACAAAACTTTGCGACCAAAAAGAATGTAGTAAACATGCTCAACCATGGCCGTGGCAAAACGGGGATCGTTGGCCGTGCGTTGACCTAACCATTGTAGAGACCGCCATTGTTGCTGATCCGGTAGGTCTTCACCTTCAAAGCCGGAACCAAACATGTCGGTATACCAGCCTTCTTTACGTGGACCAAGATAACCATCTTTATCATAATCTTGAAATAGCCCTGCGATGGGGTCTAGTGTTGTATGACAAACCACACAACCAGGGGCTTGCATGGTAGGATTGTCGAACTTCGCATCGACCGCAGCAGCATCTGCAACGCGAGGAGCAAGCTGCATGATATCGACACCGAGAAAATGTTGGTAATACATTCTAGATCGCAAACGATTTCGATTGGTTTCTGTTGTGGGATATCGACGAAGATACTGGAACATACTCAACATGCCCGAATGTGGGTAGAAACCTGTTTCTGACTTTTGAGTTTTTCCGTTTCGGGCCTTTAGTGCTGGCAACTTGGTAGGGATATATTCATGAGGGTCATTCGCATCTTTAAACTGATCTTTGAGTTTCTCATAAATTCCATATCCTCGGGCAGAATAGGGTGACACCATGATATAGTCGGCTGTTACCAACTCAGTAAAAGGATGATCATTGCGAACAATGTGTTCAATCAGCTTGAGTGGCTCTCGACGAATCGAAGCACGATAGTCACCGGCCAATTTATAGCGAGCTTTTTGCTGATCTTTCTCAGGGATAGGACTAAGATCGTGCTTTTGATACCAAAGTCGTGTTTTATTAAAATGATCATAAGAGAGCACGATCTCGGCGTTACCATCATATCCTTGAGTTAAAAAGATATCATTAAAACCTTCTCGCAATCGATCATAAAAAGCATCTTCCTGCATGACTTGGTCTAATACGCGATCAAGTGATTTAGGTCCATCTGCAAGATCAATTGAAGTGTACTCGTCCTCTGTGGGCAATCTTGCTGCAAGCGAGAGTGTGACTCGTCGTAATAAACGACGAGGCGACATTTTTTCTGTGTCAGCAAACAGCGGAGTACGCGGTTGCTGGTTGTCTGCTGTAGCGGCTGGAAGTTTGCCTGAGGCTCGATTGAAATACTGCTCTAAGATTCGATAGCTGGATGAATCGATTTTCACCACTTCGCTACCGCCATGGTCGAGCTTGCCGGTCGCTTTTAATAAGAGACGAGATTTTTCATCATTTAGTGCTGTGGCCATCTGATGAAATAACTGACGGTTTTTTTCCAGCGATATCTTTTGATCTTGTTCTTTGCCTGTTGTTGCTTGCAGAATAAACTCGGAGTCAGACGCATCTCCATTCTCGTTGTGGCACTTGAGACAAGTGCGTTCGCCCACTTTGGCCCAAACTTCATCAGCAAAATAGTTGTCTACAATAAAACAGTTGGGGCCACGATGTGAAGACTGAGCATGCTTGTCATCCGTGTCTTGATTTTCAGTATTATCGGCAGCCAGTAATGGAAATACGAATAGCCAATTCGACAAGAATAATGTGAACAGTAGTGATTTTGCAGATAATATCTGACGGAGACAAACTATCATTTCATTTACTTTGGTACTCTAACCTACGTGTTTATTGTAAATGGGCTTTAAGCAATGATATCCTTCACAACTTTTCCACCTTCAAGGCCAGTCAATCGGAACTCGCGCTCGCCTTGTTTATACATTAGTTTTTGGTTATCAAGACCCAGTTGATGTAGGATCGTGGCATGCAGATCGCGGAAATGGACTTTACCCTCTACGGCTCGGGCACCGGTATTGTCGGTTTTACCATAGGCAATCCCCGACTTGAGACCGCCGCCTGCCATCCAAAAAGTGAAGCCACGAGCGTTATGGCCTGACTCATCTTTGCCGTCTTCTGGCACAAGCCCAGGTCGGCCAAATTCCCCACCCCATACCAATAATGTTTCTTCTAAAAGACCGCGTTGATCAAGATCTTCAAGCAGTGCAGCAATCGGGGCATCGGTTGCTTCGCAGTTTGCGGACAGGTCTTCCCGATGATTCTGATGTTGATCCCAGCCGCCATGATTGATTTCGATGAAGCGAACGCCTGCTTCCACAAATCTTCGTGCAAGTAAACACTGTCGGCCAAAGTCTGACGGTTTGCAGCGGCCTTTGTTGACATTCACGCCGACACGATATTTATCGAGCGTCTCCTGGCTTTCGGTAGAAGTGTCAAGCAGATCAGGAGCAGTCGATTGCATGCGGAAACCGAGTTCCAATGATTCGATCACTGCTTCTAACCTCGCATCTTCTTCCCTGCCTTGTTGATGATCACGGTTCATGGCCTGAATTAAATCGGCCTGTTTGCGTTTGACGTCCAAAGGTAAATTATTGCCCACCACATTATTGATGGTCGCTTTCGACATATCCTCACCATTTAAACCAATCGGAGTGCCTTCGTAGATTGGAGGTAACAGGGCACTTGAATAAACTGAGGCACGTTCAGGATAGAGACTGATAAACCCAGGCAGGTTTTGGTTCTCCGTACCTAAACCGTAAGTGACCCAAGAGCCAAGGCTTGGTCGCGGTCTCAGTCGGTCACCGGTATGCAATTGCAAAAAAGATTGGGCGTGATTGGTGACATCGGCATACATTCCATTGAGTACGCATAATTTGTCGGCATGTTTGGCGGTCTCTGGCAATAGTTCAGAAATCCAAAGCCCGCTTTCTCCATGTTGCTTGAAATCAAAGACCGAACCAGCGTGTTTCTTTTTTCCGGTTTGTGGTTTGTAATCGAATGTATCAAGTTGAGCAGGACCGCCGCTCATGCACATGAAGATGACGCTTTTAGCCTTCGCCGGAAAGTGGCCCGGTTTCACCGAGAGATTCGGTGTATTGCGCCCGGTATCAGCAACCAACTGTTGGCCACATAAACCGGCCTAGGCTAAATAGCCAAAGCCTGATGTGGTGGCCTGAAGTAAGCTACGC
>NVWB01000420.1 GCA_002733575.1 Blastopirellula sp.
GGCTGGTGCATCTTGCGCGAAAACGGAGGTACCGAATACAAGAGGTGTGATCACGAGACCTCGAAGCAAGACCTTCGATAAATTACGAAAGGTAGACTGGAACATAGAAGTTACTTTAATGGGATGTAGTGTGTATTTAGTCATAGCAACACACGCGTAGTTGAGGGTGGGGTGGGAAAGGGAGGGGCGTTTACTCTGGACAGGGGAAACCGCCCTAGAATATCTACATATTTAAAAGATCAATTCGACCTGTTAGATATTGTATAAAAACACACTATATTATGGAATGCAAATATTGACTGGGGACTAATTTGTATCAATTTCCTGCACAATTGACCTCTGAAACGCTGAATTACGACTATTCATTGTGACAATCGAGCACAATTTTGAGTACATTTGATAAAACCAGCATCAAATAGGTATAGTTGCCTCTTATTGTACACTAGCCAAAAAATTGGTCGTGTCAATGTAATATACTACAATTCAACCTCGCCACAGAGGCTATCTATGGACTTAATTCTTGGCCAATCTTAGCAAATTCCTGCTGAATTCAGCCTGAGACTGGATGTTTTGAGGCATCCGACTGCGGTTTACCTCAGTGAAGCGTGACACTGTTGATTCAAGGTGCCTGGCCATTTAAGTATTGATAGATAAAAAACCCAACAATCGCCAGAAAACCTACACCTGCGATTAATGAGGCAAAATTCGCCAGATTATCGGCTTGCTGGTCTTTGGCAAGTGCATCTTCATTCCAATCGAGTTCACCATCTTGCTGCATCATTTTGTAGAGGACACTGCGGACAAACGCCTGGCGGTCATCCGTGGCACCAGTGGCTGCAAAATAACAACCACTAAAAAGTAACGCACTGCCTGCGGATCGCGGATCTTTATCAGGTTCGTATCCAAAGGAGTTCGCCAAAACATTCGATAGCTGCTCTGAGAACACGCCACGCACTTTACAAAGAAGACTGAACAGCTTCGGGTTACCAGGACGTCGCAGCCCATCACGTTCGCGGAATAACATATAGGCCCAATCTTCAAAGGCACCACAGGCATGCTTGCCGACCGCTTCCATTTGTTCAGCAATAGGTGGGTTCCAAAGGTTGAAACCTTTTCCGAAGCGTTGTTCTTTCGAGCGTTTCAAACCAACACGGCGAATCAACTCTTGGAAACCTGGGTGCGATTCCATTTCGGTAACCAGAGCAGTCACCGAACATCGAAGCTGCGTCTTATTGCGGATTGTCTCTAAATCACTATGCACGGCCCGTTGAATCTGATCGCTGACGCCTTCGATCATTTCAAAAGGCATCATTACCAAGATGCCATTCAGCGGGCAGACCGGCTGTCGATCTTTGATCAACAGGTCACAAACATATTCAAGTTTTTCCATATTGTCTGTCAGTTCACTGGCAGAGATACCTACTTTAGAACTGGAAGCTTGAATGTGTTCTTGAGGCCCTTGGCTAAACTGCATCGTTTGCATGATGCCCCCGTCTGCACCAAAGTCCATCGTGGCACCAATTGCCGGAGCACCCGATGGAGGTGCCATAAACTGTTGTTCCTCATCATCAGCGACTTCAGTCCCATCATCTGCTGCTAACAGGCTTTCTTCACCCGAGCCAGCTACAATGGTTTGGCCTCCCATGATTGGTGGCTGATTTGGCGCCGATCCTCCCGCAAATGCTGATCGATCGGAGGGGCCTATATTTTGAAACTTGTGCGACAATCGGGATAGACAAGAAACTCCGGTACAAAAAATGTAAATTGCTTCAGGGTTTGCATACCAATGTAACTCTGCTGGTCCTTCGGCTGGGTTATCAACATTCATGCTGAAACCGGATGCTTTCATCAAGTTCTCTGCTCTTTTATCATCTGCATTACCCAAGATGAGAAACACGGGAGTGTTGTTGAGGCTCAACCCATGTGCATCGAGTGCATCGATACCTTGTTTCCAAGCTTTATCAATTTCAGGAAATGCAGAGACATCTCCTTGCATCCAAAGCTTGACCACGTAATACGAAACAATGGGAATTACAATCATCAAAACAGCAATGATGATGATATTTTTAAAGGGCATATAGTTCTCAGTTTGAGCGGCAGATTCATCAAACCGAAATGCGATCAGAAAACTAACGAGTATGATAAGTAAAAACAGAAAAACCAACCAAGCGATACGCGCAGCAACTGAAATCCGCCCTAAACTACGAAGCCCTGGCAGCCCGCTAAAAACGGAGTTCATCGCCTGAAACGGCAGTGTCACATAGTAAAGAAGTTCAGAAAGCCAACCCATAATAATCTGCTCTATTCTTGAATAATGTGGAGGTTGATTGACTTGATAAAGGTATTACCGCAGTTCATTTATTATAACGCAACTTGAAATAGTTGAAGCTAAGAATTACCGAAATAGATGTAGTAGCCTGAACAGCACAGTGCAAGCATCACCACAGCAAACAGTGACATGTTCACCAGTTTATTGTGACCATTGAGAGGTGGAGCCCCATCGCCAGGTTTCGGTCTTTCAAGTATTGGTGATCTACCTTGCCCGAGCTGCAACGATGCGGCTGTCTGTTTCGCCCAAGTTTCTAAATCTGCCGGCAGACCTAATTGCTGAGCATACTGCAAACTGTTGACATCCCCGTACAATCCTCGAAAACCCATCACGACACACAAATAATAGACTTCTAAGGCATCTTTGCCCGATAACGCTTGAGCCTGTTTCGCTTGTGTATAAAAATTGGTGTAAGCCGTCCCAGATCGGAAGTATCCGAACTCTAAATTATTATTCTTCCACCAGTTGCCACCGCTCCAGGGGGCGGTAATTAACAGTTGATCGATCCAGCCAGAGATTGCGTATTTTGCAAGTTCCCAATCGGGAGTTTGCCCGAGTAAGTTTTCCGCACTATCTATTCTTTTAAGAATACGAACTCGCTCATCACTTGGATTGACCGAATCTGCATCGTTTTCCAACCGTTCCATTAGATCTAGAACGTACAGAAAAATAGGATCGACAGCTTTTGAAAATTTTGGAGTCATCTTAATCTAATTCCTGCGACTTACGGGTTGGTATTCAAGGCAAACACTGCCACATGCATCGCAATTAATTGATTATTAATACTAAGGACGAGTCGTCTTTTCTCTCGCAACTCTTGTATGTCATGGATATATTCTTCCTGGAACCGCCAGCCCATGGTTTGAGTCATTTGCACACGCTCCCAGGCTGGTCCTTCGCGTTGGGCTTGAAAATAGACCCAGTTACCCCCGGTTGGAAAAACGCGAGGGGGTGTCGTCACTGGTCTTAAGCGAACTCCTTGAATCTTACTACTGAACAGGGTTTCAACTTGATCTGCTGAACCAAAGACCCAATTAAAACCAGACGTTATCAATCGATAGGTCTCATCTTTCGATACATTGATGCCTTCAAATCCGATATACCATTCCCAACTTGGATCAAACCATTTTGGATCCAACGAAACCTGCATTCCTTTTCCTGCACCCAGAAAATAACGTTGCTCGAACGAAGTTGTTTTTTTGCCTTCTGATAGACGGCTGATCTCAGTGTATGCCCAACGGAAGATTTCTCCCAAGTTGTCGTGATCATATTTCGGAATCTCTTCGATGCAGCGTAACTCATCATCAAAGATCGCCAGTTGGCCAATAATCCGACACAAGGCCGTATAGACATGCAGAGGATGAATTCCATCGGCAAAGCCGAGCGTTCGCAACTCAGCATACGCACCGTTTAACGTGCTTAGCCGCATCATCTTCTCAATATCGCCTACCTCACGTGGATCCCAAGAGACATTCTGATTCAACACTTCTCCACGATATCGCTCGATTCGCTCTCCTAACATATCATAGATTCTGCGAACCATGCCAATCCCAAGTGGTTCCCAAGCATCGACCGACAAACAGGGTGGAAAATACTTTTCGTCTACTTTAGGAGAACCATCTGATTCATTTCGTACAATCCGAAACAAGGGCAACACTTCATGGCCAGATAGATCGTCGGTGGAAAGAAGAATCTTAAAGTTCAACTCTCGATAAGAAACCTCTTGAGCCGACCCACCCGCATTCTCTTCTTCGCTCTCATTCGAGAACTCCAAATAACGATGATGGCCTGCGGACTCTCCTCGGGCAGTATTAGCATGGCCCAACTTTAAACGTGGCACTGCAAGATAAACTAAAATCGAGTCGTGCTCTAAAAATAGGTCTTGTAAGTTTTGTGTGCCTTTGAGTTGCTGCCTCAGATCAACCCGATCAATCTCCTCGCCTGCACCAATCGAAATCAAGGTGCCATCGCGAAGCCGAGCTTCGCAGCGATTCACTTCAATCTGAAAATTAGCAATCGCCTGTTCACTAATATCAATCTTCCTTACCCCGTAAGCATACGGTAGCAAGTCGATAATTGAGGTGCCTATGAACTCGGTCCAGTAGCGATCTGCTGCCTGCAGGTGCTGCGGCCTTAGGAACATTCCTTCAGACCAATGAACCGGTGGATTTCTCATAAAAGCGTTCCTAACGATTGATTCAATTTTCTAACAAAACAGTTCTCTATCCCTGATGATATTATCTAAGTTGATTATATCGGTGGAAAAGACCATGTTTATGGGGTGAGGCCTAAATAGTTAGAATAACATGCCTGGAACGAATCTCAAGTGGTTTCCTTGAGTCAGAGATACAGTAGTGAGGAATAAAAATGGCCACTAAGCACGATTGCTAGTGGCCATTTTCTATCTACATTCGAGTTTGGTAAGACTATTTTCTAGTGTAACCAAACTGATTCTGGTTCGTTCGTGGTCCCTGAAAAGTCAAATTGACCCGATCCAATCTCCACATCGGAAGCGTGAATAATGGGTGCCTGAATCACTGGAGTCAAGCTCGGTGTAAGTGAACTCGTCACAGGCAATGTGTAATTCACCGATTGAACAGTGTGATTCACCGGTTGAACAGTCTCTAGAATCGGGCTTTCTCGAAGTGGATTAGGAACAGACTCTGATCCTAAATCTACAGACTCATTAGCGGCCGGTTGTGGAACTTGAGGATCTGATAAATCCAACGCCGAGGTAGAATACTTAGGCTGACCGATCACTGCATCATTGATGATGTAGTTGTTGTGAGCTCGTCGCTTGTTCAAGTCGCGGGCCAGGGCATCGTTATAGGCCTTTTGTGGCCATGCTCCCTCGGCCATGTGAACGTTATAGTATTCAAGCAATGATCCTTTTTCAAAATGAACATTCTTGATCGCCAAGGCATAATCGACGCGTGCTTGATAAAACAGCACGTTAGCATCGATAACACGTCTTTGAGATTCTAACAGCAAATCAAGGGTCAATCGGCCTCCTCTATTATAAAGAGTTTCGACTGCATTTTGTTGGGCATAGGCCGCTTCTCGACGATTGAATTGTGCTTGCATTACCTTGTAAGCACGATCAATATCTCCATAGGTATTGCTCAAGCCATACATGACGAATCTCTCTTGCTCTTTAAGAATTGCTTTAGCACGAGAAATTTGCAATTCCGAATTTCGGACCGCCGCATGGGCTCGACGAAAACCAAGTGGCATCTCGAACTCGAAACCCATTTGATACTCTTGGAAGTCACCACTGGCCAGACTTCCCCAAGCATTCGGGTTGGTACCCCCATTATAATCGGTCAGGTCATTCCCAAATCCTCTGGCACGATACCGGGCCACCAAATCAAGGCTCGGTTTAAGAAAATTCTTATTGGCTAATAATTCAAGCTCACGTTGTTTAACGATCCATTTTTGACGTCGAATTTCAGGGCGACGTGCAATTGCTTCATTGGCGATACTGTCCCAATCAAACTGCATGGCCGCTACCGAAGGCTCGTCTTCCTTCTTTCAATTCCAGAAACCATTGCGCCTCATTAGAGACATTCGAACTTCTCCACCCTTTAAATT
>NVWB01000421.1 GCA_002733575.1 Blastopirellula sp.
GCGAACAGAGGACACCGGCCTGCCGCATCTTCGACCAGATGGCTTCCACGGCAAAGGGATTGGCTCCGATCAGATGGTTCTTTGCGACACCTCCCAGTGCCGGCGCGTAGTCGATGTCCGGAAAATCCGCAAATCCAGCTGTACCTGTGCTTGAGATGATTTTCAGTACTCGCCGCTTCTCGCCATTTTGTTGCAACACGAGCAGCTCCAGGGCTTCGATGCGGCTCGTCTGGTCAGAGGCATCTGCAAATAGCGGTTGGTCGAGATACGGCATACCCGCAATTGCGCCGACACCCAACACAGACTTGTTGAGAAATTCTCGACGATTTGGGTGGTTGTTTATTACTTGATGGTCCATCACTTTTCCTTAGACTTTGTATCTACTTGGGCGATTGGTTTTACTTGAAACTTTGTTTCATCAATCTCACACGATTCTGAAACCAGAAATCCTTGCTTCATCCGTAAGGGAATCCTCAGCACACCATCATCCTTGAACCATTGCTCCTGATAAGGTGATGTCACCCACAACACTTCATCGCGTCCAGAGAGTGACCGTGCCACCGCCAGCAGGGAAAGAGGACCACCCTGCACCACAGGAGCCACTTTCAGTTTGGCGTCTTTCGCCAGGTCGGCTGTCAGGGCGAGCATCGTCACGCCGCCAATGCGGCCGGCATCCGGCGCCAGGACCGTGCCGGCCTGATTCTTGATGCCTTGGGCGAAGTCTTCGATCGCGTGGTAGTCTCCGCCGAATCCGAGAGGTTGGCTGAATTCCTTGCGGGCCTCACCCTGTTCGATCAGGTGACGGAGCGCCATGGGATTTTCGAGCAGGGTTACCTTGTTCCTTTGGCAATGCAGTGCCAGGTAGGTCATGCCATCCGTGCTCAAGTTCAGGTTGGCGGCGACGGTCACATCCATTTCCGTGCCGGCGGCCTTTTTCGAAGTCAACACCAGTTGGCTGATCTGACTCAGCACCTCCTGCGGGTAACGGTAGGGAGCACATTCGCCACGTGCCTTCATCTCATCATCGAGGGCGTCGGCCAGTTCCAGTCGGACCGCGGTAAAGCCTGCTTGCTTCAGCGATGCCACTGTCTGCTGCATTTCCTCAGGAGTGCAGAGGCGGCGCTTGCCGTCTTCCTCCCGGTCAATCGAAATCGACGGACAGAGCCGCACGCGGCATGGACCGTTTTCCTCTGTGAGGTCGATCAAGGCTGCCTGCAGTGCGATGACCAATCCTGATTTCCCCGGCCCCTGCCACATCGGGGCAAAGCCTTCTCTGTGGTACATGGCTCGCCCGGGCCATTCGCGCGTTTTGGCATGGAGTACGTCATTGGCAGTCTGGCCGATGACCGTGTGACCGCTGCCAACGGCCCGCATCGACGGGTCAGTCAGGAAGATATTTTGCTTGTGACCCTGTTCAGCGTACCGGTTCACCAATCGAGCAAGTGCCTCGTCCGCATTTTCGGCGGGTAGACCGTAATCAAGGTAATCCCCATAGCCCGTAGAACCGCCCCGCGTCGTCAAGCAGATGACCCGCAACCGTGACTCAGCTTCCGATCTCGGTTCCTTGACGGTGAGCAGGTCTGCCACCACGATTTCGTCGGGGTTTGACTCTGCGAGGGCTTCCGGCAGGTTCAGAATTGAAAGGGCGGGCAGCATCATGATGGCCAGCTGAACCCACCGCATTGTTCTTGTTCTCTTCATGGTAGTCTTGGGGTGTATGGGGAAAGAGGAATCAGGGGGCATGGGGAAAGATAATCGGGGTTTCCTCCAGCCAGTCATTGATCAGCGCAGACAATTCCTGCACCTTTTCGGGATCTTGCGCAGAGAGATCTGTGCGGTCATCTGGATCATTCTTCAGGTCATAGAGCTCAAGACTGTCTGGTCGGACGATCAGCTTGTCCCAGCCATCAACAACGACACGCGCGACTAAATCGCTATCCAAATCCTCAACAGCGTCGACTCGGATATTAACCTCATACAAATCCACAAATATGCGGTCACGTTTGGCAAGTACCTCTGGCTTTCTCAGATCCAGGCCGGGCATCGCCTTGTCAGGTTTTATACCGCAGGCTTTCAAGATCGTCGGCGCAATATCAATATTGCTGGCCAAGGTCTCCTTATCGCGATGGGGTACAATCTCATTCTTGTGCGTTAGGAAGATTGGTGTCCGGATGCCTGCTTCGACAGGTTCTTTTTTGGACCGCACATACCAGCTAACCTTCTCCGGGTCTGGCCGCCAACCGTTGTCGGCGGTGAAAACGAAGAGCGTGTTATCGTAGAGACCTTTTTCTTTTAAATAGTCTACCAGCTGGCCGCAGGTCTCGTCGAGCCAGGCGATATTGGCCCAATAGCGCGCCGTCGATTCATCCGGGGCAAGTTCTTTGTACTTCAGGTAAAGCCGATCCGGTGCATTGTGCGGAGAGTGCGGCAGGAAAACGCCATACCAGATAAAGAATGGTTGCGCCGCCTTCTGCGCCTTGTCTACGAAGTTGTAGATTGGCTGCATGGTTTTGCGACCGATCTGTAGCCCGCGATCGCCTGCACTGCCGCCTTGCGTCATACCTTCGGTAAATCCGTGATCAAGTGGATTCTCCTCCCACCATTTTCCGGTCTGGAGCGTGGCGTATCCGTTATCTCGCAACTGTCTTACCATGGAAGGCGCATGCGTGAGAGTTGCCGTCATGACTTGCGAACGCTGACGTGCCAGAGGTCGCAGTTTTTTGTCCTTCCTGATTCGTTTATGGTCAACGTCTTTGCCCATGAACGGGCCATTGCCCCGCACAGCCGTTTGGTGCGGATAAAGCCCAGTGACAATACTTGCCAACGACGGACGGCAAATCGCCGCGGTTGTGTAGCCGCGTTCATAGAGCAAGCCCTCGCCTGCCAGTTGATCGAGGTTGGGCGTTTTTATGTGCGGGTGTCCCATGAAGCCGTAGTCGCCCCAGCCCTGGTCATCGCTCAGAATAAACACCACGTTTGGCTTGTCACCTGCCTGCGCCTGCGTGCCGGCGGCGATCATGCTCAGAATCAAAACTATCTTTTTCATTTTATCGTTTAAGAAATTAATAATGAACTCGTCCCTATGAGTGCTCTCATTTCTGTGGAAGAATTGCGTAAGTGCTGGAGACCAATAGGTCCTGATTATGGTCATGAAATCCTCTTAAAGTTCTCTCGTTATCTTTAGTGAGTCGACAATTTCGATCGCGGGGTCTTCATCGGTGAAGCCAAACGGACGATTGAGACCCTACTCGACGTTCGTGAGGTATGTCGGATGTTCTCCATCATTGTAGGATAGAGTCGATGTAGCCGGCCAATTCCTCCACCGAGATGTCGCCGGAGCGGTCCTTGTCTGCTTTTTTGAAGAACGTATCCAGGTGGGCGGTTGAACCAAGAAAAGTTACGAACTCCTGCTTGCTTAAGGCGTCATCAGAATTGGCATCGGCTTCCGCGTGCCACTGGGCGGGAGTCTTTCGGGATATTTTCCACCACTTGATCCCTTCTTCGAGTTTGGGTTCGAATTCCTTCAGGTTCAGAGTGCCGGAATTGTCCTTGTCCGATTTCATAAATCCGACAGGTCCGTGCTTGGGTGAACGGTAAATGGCGGTGGCGTATTCGACATAGGAAAGCTCGCCGTCGCCATTGCTGTCGGCCATTTTGTGCAACTCTGCGGGTGTCATGGTGAGCATTTTTTCGCTCGGTTTGAGTTTTGCCTCTGGAATAGGAAGGGTTACCCAGAGTTGATTGCATTGCCCCTTGGAATCGACGCCTGCGCGAATGACGAAACCCGGTTTGATTTCCTTTTTCGCCTTCAGGAAGCTGACGTAGTTGATCTTCGCCTTGTCGTTAAGCGTGAAAGTCCGACTTTTCCTGCGGTGATTGACAGTGATTGTGGTTCCGTCGACAGATTCGACAACCCCGTGAAGTGTCACTGCCTTTTCTTCCTGGGCGACAACATCGCTCGATACGAATGTCAGGAAGGCAGCAATGATGATGAGTGTCAGGTTGGTTTTCATGGAATTGTTCTTTCGTGATGGTTTTGAGCTGGAGATTATTTCGATTGAAACGGCTTGCTTTGGACGAGGGCGTGGATGAATTCGCTGACGGTGTAATGCTCGTCTTTTGCGGCGGCCAGGATTTCGTTAGCCAGGTCTTCATCCGTGAAACCAAACGGACGACCGAGACCGTACTCAATCAGCGTTTCGGTGAAGCCACGGGCGAATTCTTCCGTTTGCCAAGTGGCGATCAAATCCCGTAGTTCGAAGAAATCGCCAAAGGACGGTCCCTTGTGAAAAGCGCCCGAAGTCTCAATGGGGTGAGCCCTTTTGCCGCTGCCGTCTTGTTCGCGCCATTTGCCGGCGGCATCGAAGTTTTCCAGTCCAAAGCCAATCGGATCGATCTTGCGATGGCAGCTGGCGCACTGGGCTTCCTCCATGTGAGCAGCGAGTTTCTGTCGCTTGGTGAGGGGCTCGCCGTCCAGACGTGAAAGCTGCGGCACATTGGCCGGTGCCGGGGGAGGTGGCGAGTACATTAGATGGCGCAGCACCCAGACCCCGCGCTCGACAGGGCTGCTCTCGATGCCGTCGCTGCCCATGGCATTGATCGCGGCCATCCCGAGGAGTCCGCCGTGCGGAGAATTTTCGGGAAGGCTGACTTTGCGATAGTGATCGCCAACCACGCCCTCCAGTCCGTAGTGAGCGGCCATCAGACCATTGACGACGACGTAGTCGCTTTTGAGAAGGTTCTGCAGTTGTCCCTGATCCTTCGATCGCAACAAGTGGAGAATCGACTGGTAGACTTCTTCTCGCGCTGCCGCTCGCGTACTTTCATCGAATTCGCGATGTCGTCGGGCATCAAACTGGAAAAAATCCAACCGCTTCATGTCCAGCCACTGATGAGCGAGACCGGAAACGAAGTGGTGCGCCCTCGGGTCCTGAATCAAACGATCTACTTGTCCGCGTAAGACAACAGGGTCACGCAGCTGCTTTTCTTTCGCCAACTCCAATAGCTGGGAATCGGGCGGGGAACTCCATAGGAAATACGACAGTCGCACCGCCAGTTCGAGATCGTTTAAGGCACGAGGCGTTCCGTCCTGGCCGGGCTCCTTCATGAAGAGAAACCGGGGAGACGCCAGGATCATGCTCAGCGGCGTTCTAATCGCTATATGGAACTCTTGATCAATCACCAGTCGGTTTTTGAAGACTTCTACCAAGGAGTTGATGAATTCGGGTTTTGGTTCGCTTTCTCGAAACGCTATTACCGCGAATTGGTGAAGAATATTTCTGGCACGTTCCAGATCCGACGGAGTGCCTCCAGCAGTGTTTGCCTCAAAGATCGTATCAAGCGGACTGGGATCCCCTTGCGGCAACGGGCCCTCAATCTCAACCCAGTCGACCCAAATCGAAGGCTCGTGGCCATAACCGTTTCGATTCATCTCAGGATAAAAGTAAACCTTCCTCAAAGGCCCCCACGCACCCTGACGTTCTCTTATCGCAAATTGCCGTTCCGTATCCTTACCCACCGCTACCTGGGTCTCGATCAATTCCGGATTGGCCGGACTGCCGGTCACGTGCAGCGCCTTCAGGGGAAAGCCATTCAGCTGCCCTCTCGCAAGCGTCTTGATGTCGGGGTGCCCAAGTTCGAGGAAGTGACGAAAAGCCGGCGACTCGTTGGTGACCCCCGCCTTGATTCGCACCGTGTAGGTTCCGACGGGCATGTCGTTGGGCGGCGCAATCACGATCATTGCGGAACCGCTAGTCAGCTGAAGCCAGGTTCCAGTCTCACTATGAGGAAGGCCGGCGTAGTGTTTATCGTAGGGAGCGCTCTTGGGAAAAAACTTCGCGG
>NVWB01000422.1 GCA_002733575.1 Blastopirellula sp.
TCAAGGAAGCTTTGTTGGCAACAGAAGCAGGAATTAAAATAATTCCCTCCATTGTTTTGTTTAATTCTAATAAGCTGCGGGGTAGATGATAATCGGCGGTGATAATAAGAAGGGATTTAAAATTTGGTACCAATTTGATTGTTTGGGTAACTGGTTATTGGGTGGCTCAATCACCGAGTTAATTTCAAGTAGACTGGGCAAATCTATCTATGCGAATCACAAATCGGTATTTGGGCACCTTAATCTGGATATTTTTGTGGCAGTGTTATTACACCAGCTGGATACCGATCATGTACGCCAATGCATTCAACCTGAAAAAGGCCGAAAAGTGGATGATGAGCAATACAAGAAGATAATGGCGTTTGAACTGGATGAATCATTAGGTGCCTTGGGTGTGCCCATTTAATCATCTTCATCCAGCATAGAATCAATCAACCTCTCAATTGCTTGTTTTTGCTTGGCTGATACGCCCCATAATAGCTTACGAAACTTTATTTCTACCCGCTGGTATTCTTTTGCCTCGGGTGTAAGTGCGCTTCTTTGTTCTAGTTCGTAATCGATTGAAGCCGGGGAGGTCACGTTTTTTCTATAGCGCTCTACCTTTCCACCCAAAAAGAGCCAGTACCCGGTTACACCATAGATGGTGCCCAATACGTTATAAACATTGGGGTGGGGGTACGACTTGTCTTTAAGCTTCTCTTTATTGGTGCCGATTGTATCCCATGACCGGAATGTGTCGATATGCACAGGGGCTAAGCCGGACGCCTGCAGGTAGCCGTTTAAGATATTGCACACATGTGTGCCTTGAAGGCCAGCCTCTTCTCGTGCATCTCTAAGCCTGCCACCAAACGTATTGAGGTCATTATTTGACAGCTTTTTTGCTCTGCCCTTACCCATAACCTTCATAATAGCGGTTATCGCTCAAAACCGCTGTAATAGCGGTTCTTTCTGACGGGGGAGTATTGTTATTGGCGATACCGCGTGGCTATATGGATATACCTTAAATGGACTAGGAGGCGACAATAATGATAAGAGAGAAGTCAATGATCGTGACCAATGACGGGGTTTGGATAGGTGATATTTATGCGAGCTGGGACGATCTAATGGATGGAAAACACGTGCTAATACAAGACAAACAAGCTTTTCTGATAGGTATGCACGTAGGTCGGCACATAGCCAGTTTACTGGCTGCAAATGACGATACAACATAACTCCTCCTAATTCAGCCGTGCAATACGGCTGAATGAGTTGATCATTTAGATTTAGTTAGGCGGGTATAGGTTCTTCTATAATTGGCATGTCCACTTCATTGTAATCAGCCTTATAGCGCATCCTGTCAGCAAGGCAGGCCGCTATGGCCGTTAGTCGTATGGCATAATTTTTTGGCAGGTTGGGCAATCTTGCAGCTGCTTTATGCGAAAGGTTTCGTCTTTCCACCCCGTTAATGGTCACATCCACAAGATGCAGATCTTCACCGTGGGTTAGCATCTTTGTCACGTTATAAGGCGCTATTAGCGACTTATGTGTTAGAATTTTCATATCGAGTAAATTCCTTTGCGGTTTTATTTGATACCGAACCCATTGGTGTTCCAGCACCTTTGGGTTCACCTTTAGATGCTGAGCCAAGTGGCCGGCATCTATAAGTAGGGGGTCTGTGCCCGCCGTATATTTCTCTGCTTTTCACTTCTTCAACTCCCTTAACAAGTTCATTATAACGACTTGGTTTGCTTTTCATTTTCATTAGCTCGGTATTTCTGCATGTATAGTTAGCTTAGGTATTTTATTCATGCTGGTTCACCATAGATTTTCTGCAATTCCGCTAGTCCTTTTCCTGTTACCAACGCCGTGACAGAACTTTGCAAACCTTGATCTGGATGCGTCCACTTACCTAGCTTTACATTCATGTGGCCAGACGTAATTTTGGCTTGATAAGGTTCGTTATTGCGGGTTACCCAGCCTTGCTGACGCAAGAAGTCAAATAAGCGTTGGCGGCCTGTACCTATCAGCTTGGCAGCCTTGCCTACTGAGATAGCGTCTTCAGAAATGGCCACGCGATCATGGAATTCGACTTTTGGGCGATCCTCTTCAATAGCAGCTTCTAGCCGTATATTTTCTTCTTCTGCTTGCATGGCCAGTTTGAGAACATCCATGCGACTCATCGGAGGCTTATTATTGGCTAGCTCGTAAAATGCCTTTACCAAGCGTATTTTGAATCGCTTTACTATCTCGCTGTTGCGCATGTAGGTCATTAATAAGGTTGCCTGGGGCTCATTAAGAGTGGCGTACTCTTTAGTTTGTGTGCCACCGGCAGTTTCAAAGGGTCGCGTTTGAAACGTGACCCTTCCGAAGCTCTCGAAATCATTGAGGTTCGTGCGGATTAGTTCCATAACATTCTTGTGCTGATTACCCACGCCTTCTGCTATGGCCAGGGATGTTGTAAGCGCTTCTTCGTTTGTTATCGAAACAATGTTGCTCATGCCTTGCCCTCTTGTAATTTCTTGCCTTCTTCCATGAGTTTTACCGCAATGTAATTCATGGATCGCTCCTGCTTTTCTGCCTCTAAGCGGACGTAATCCTTTAGCTCACTGGGCACTCGTAAATTGAATTGCTCTTCTTTCTTAGCCATATCAGCTCCTATACATATCGTTTCGATATGTATACATATTGGTGTGGTATGTATTGCTTGTCAAACAAAATATGCATATCATTTTGGTATGACAATTGAAATCGCAAAAAGACAGTACAAGAACCCTCAATTCAACCTCCGCATGCCTCAGTTACTGAAGGATCAAATAGAGGAGGTAGTGGTTGAAACGGGCCGTTCAATGAATGCCGAGATAGTTCGTCGCCTAGCAGATAGTTTTGAACCCTCTGTTAAAGAAGACGAGTTCCCAACTCCTGAGCAAGTCAGAAAGCTTCTAGAAGAGTCTAAAGTCAGAATTCAAAAGAATGCTCGGCGCTATGCACTGGAAACTATTATGGAATACGTTAATGACGGCCAAGCTAATGCCATATTGGATTTTAGTGAGCAGTTGCCGGATATAATGACCCAAGAAGAAAAAGTGCCTTACATTCAACCCGTTATAGAAGAGCTTGTTGGCCTAGGTTACGACATTGTAAAAAGTAAAGGTCACGGGTGGTATGAGATTAAGTTTTAGTTAGCGCGTTGAAATATTAGCCTAGGGGTTTCGCTTCTAGAGGACAGTCTGAAATTCGACTGTTCCAATGCTTATAAATGCCTCGGAATAGCGCAAAAAATGAACTTAAACGGTTTGGTTTTGGTCATTAATTGTTCAGGGGGATCAGCGGTAAAGCCTTGTTTCAACTGGTTTTTTTAATGGGGCGTGGTCGGTAAATGAAACCCAGATGGTCGGTAGATGGTCGGTAGCGAGAAAAGGGAATCTCTAAGTGCTTGATTTTAAAGGGTTTTTTGGTCTCCCCACCAGGACTCGAACCTTAAGAGTGAGTAGGCATGCGGGCTGTAGAGGAATCTTATCCAGTAAAATCACTGTAAATCCCCCTGGAATACCCTGCAATACTCGCGCGTGGTCACTAAAGTGGTCGGCTGGCTCAGCTTTTTAATTGAGTGTTTTTCATTTTCTTTTTTGCAACTTCTGAAGGATCAACGATAGTAACTTTTGCAATTTCTTTTTCGGTTGCTTCGCCTTCAATCCACTTAGCATAGGTGGTGAAAAACATTTGTAAACTATGTCCTAAAATTGACGCCGCGCAACCTGGCTTAACGTCAT
Source organism: Blastopirellula sp. (assembly GCA_002733575.1). Lineage (GTDB taxonomy): Bacteria > Planctomycetota > Planctomycetia > Pirellulales > Pirellulaceae. Next base: position 3,750 of record NVWB01000422.1, read on the forward strand.
CCATCAGCATAACAGTTGCGTAAGTGTGGCGTGTGTTATAAGTGGGACGGTGGCGGATTCCCAATTTTTTTAATACTTTTTGAAATACATTAGTTGGGTCTGACGTTTTGGTTAAAGGCATATTCAAACTGCCTGGCTGTGGGAATATATGCTCACCCTGTAAAAAGGTAAAAGCTTTCATTGCGGTAAATGAATTTAATACAATATCGTGCACAGGGAAATCTCGTTCTTCACCTGTTTTGGTGTGCTTCAGTCTGCCCTTGGAATAGGCGCGGTCAACGGTAATTCTTCCGGTGCGAAAATCAATCTGCTCCCAAGACAGTGCCAGCAACTCACCAATTCTAAGTCCGGTATAAAATGCCACCACAAAATAGTGATACCAGATCACATCAAGCCCGGTGCCCTGGTATAAATGAGCAAGGATAAGGTCGCGCTCTTCAGGTAGGTATGGATCCGGCTTGCGCCTTTTGGGCTTGCCATTTTCAAGGCAGGCAGACGGGTCCACCGTGATAAGTCGGGTCTTAACGCCGTCAACAATAATTCGTTTCTTCATCGCCTTTTTAAATACAAAGCGCAATGGGACCAGTGCGTTATTGCGGGTCTTTGGGCTAGGCCAATCTAGCTCAGCGTCCAATGACTCAAGGTAATCATCATCTATATCAATGATGGGGGTCTTAGCGAGAAAGGGCATCCACCACCTATTGAGTGAGTGCATATAGGACTCTAATGTCTCAGGCGTTACCTTGCTGGAATGTACCGTTATTGCTTCCTGGGCAATGTCTTTAAACGAAAGGTGATCAATTACCTCCGGGCTTGCCTCGCTCAGGTGTTTCACTGACAAGGCATGACTTGGGAAGTATTCGGCAAACTGCTCAATGGTGAATATACCAACGCTCAGTTCAGACTTAATTTGTCTTCGTAAAGCGGCCGCAGCTTTGATTCCTTTCTGGGTTGGCTTGTAGAGGGTAGTTGGTCGGTATCGTTTACCATTCCATCTAAAATCGATAATGACGGCTTCTCCATCAACCCTGACGCCTTCAGCAACGGTTTCGGTGTGTTTCTGTACAGCCATTTCTCATACCCTTCAATAATTACGTGAATCTTGTTGTCCGGATCGCGCAGATACTCAACCCCTTCGTCCCACGTCTCGCGTTTTATCTTTCCTTCAATGGCCCTGGCAGTGACACCAAAGACCTCTACAAATTTTTTGAGAGGTAGAACCTTTGGCATCTCCACTACAATTATAGGCTCTTCGAGTGTTGCCGGTTCAGTCATAACTTCTCCTCGAAGTGGTCACAGCGCCCGCTGCCTGAAACTTTCAAGGTTTCGATAGGTGTAAGCTTGCAAAACATATCCCACATTCTATCTACATGAGGATTCTCAAGTTCTTCCGAATGCTTACACTTTTCACATCTTGGTGCAGGGTTGGTGGAATAGTTCATCTTCTTTTTTAATACTATGGCTAAGCCGGTATTTACAATTTCATTGCCCATGCTGTCACTCCTTATCGGATATTGGCGTGATGCGCTCAATGTCATAGCCACCGCTACGGCCTTCAATCTTCACAACCACGTCACCATGCCCAAGTTCCCAGGCTTCGGACCTTATGATCGTCTGATGGGTACCACTAAAATCATCTTGGTAGCTTACCTTTGTGCCTACTGGATACTGTTTGGTAAATTGCTTTGCGTTCATGACTTTTCCGCCTTTAGCTTTTCTTCAACAACAGCGCATACACCCTCAACATGAGGCCAGTACAGAGCGCTTAACGATTTTTTTAGTTCATCTTTGAATTTATTAACAGTCTCAGCTTGTATGGCCGTTAGTGAACCAGGGATAAAATCAATCGCATTTTGAACAGGGCAATTAGCACTTGTATGCTCGCCCACTTCAATCGAATGAAGCTTACCGACATGACTTGCAAGCTCAGTGGCTTTCTCTTCCCAATGGTCACGCCTATCAACTTCTTTGCCTAGATCTATATCTAACTCAGCTATATGAGCGCTAGCAGCGTCT
>NVWB01000423.1 GCA_002733575.1 Blastopirellula sp.
GGGACGCGAGAATTAGGGGGCAGCGTGCGACCTGTCTCGAACAACTTTGACGGCAAGTATACCGCCGAGTTAGCGTATGATTTGCGAGAAGAACCTGTACGGTTGATGTTGCATCTGTTACGTGAAAATCAAAGCTTGATGGAACTGATTACCGCAGATTATACGTTTGTAACTGAGCGAATTGCCAAGCATTATGGAATAAAAGACGTTACAGGAAGTCACTTTCGCAAAGTCAATATAACCAACGGACAACGAGGGGGCATTTTAAAATCGGGTGCAGTTCACTTGGTAACTTCCTTTCCCAATCGAACAAGCCCTGTATTAAGAGGGGCCTGGGTTTTAGAAACACTGTTAGGCACACCTGTCCCATCGCCTCCGCCGACGGTTCCTGAAGTTGATACGAAATCAAAATCGGCAAAAACTAAGACTCTGCGTGAGATTTTTGAAAAGCATCGAGAAAACCCCACCTGTGCAGCCTGCCATAACTTGATGGACCCCATCGGCTTTGGGTTAGAAAACTACGACTTAATTGGTCGCTGGCGTACGGAGGAGAACGGCAAAAAGATCGACACTTCAGGCCAAATGCCTTCAGGAGAGAAATTCAGCACTCCTGAAGAACTGGAACAAGTGATTCTCAATCGAAAAGAAGAATTCACAAGAAACTTAACCGAAAAAATGTTAGGCTATGCTTTAGGCCGCAGCCTCGAAGATGCCGATCAATGTACTATTGAGCAGATCGTGGAACAACTAGAGCAAAAGAATTTCAACGCACTGGAAATGATCAACGCGATTGTGTTGAGTACGCCGTTCCGCAACCAACAGTTGCCAGACAACAAGGATTGACGTAGCCATGTTTCGACCCATCTCACGTAGAACGGCCTTGCAAGGTTTAGGTGCCTCGTTGGCACTTCCCTGGCTTGAAGCGATGTCAGCCCCCGCAACTGCATCTGGCAATCTGAGCGAACCTCCACTGCGGATGGCGTTTCTGTTTTTTCCAAATGGAGCTGTGCCCAAGCATTGGACGCCTGAAGGAGACGCCGAAGATTACGAATTGACGCCGATGCTCAAACCATTGGCAAACGTCAAAGACGATGTCACGTTGCTCGAAAATTTATACAACGAACAAACCGAAGGACGCAACGGGCACTGGCCAAAAGTTCCCGCTTGGCTCTCAGGCGGATTTGTCGTACGAACTTCCGGCAGAGACATTGACACCGGGGGCACCTCAATCGATCAATTTGTTGCTCGTCAAATTGGCGACCGCACTCCCCTGCCCTCGCTTGAATTGGGTGTCGATCAGTCGCGTTCTGGCGTCGATAATGTCGGCGGTGGTTTTACGCGGCTTTACGGATCGCACATCGCCTGGCGAGATCCCCACACGCCTGTTCCGAAAGAAATTGTTCCGCAACTGGCGTTTGACCGGTTATTCCGTACTGGCACTTCTGGCCCACAATTGGCTGATCTCGATCCGGCCCATTCACCTCGAATCAAGTCTTTACAGCGGGATAACAGTTCCGTATTGGATCTCGTTTTGGAAGATGCTCGGTCGCTCCAGAAAAAAGTGGGGACTAGCGACAAAGGGAAGATTGATGAGTATCTCGAATCGGTTCGCTCGGTAGAAAAGCGAATTGAAAACGCCATGCGACCTCAGATGCGATGGATCAACGAGGGCAAGTTCGAAGTTCCCCGGCCAGGCCCTGGTATTCCAGAAACCCACGAAGAGCATGTTCGCTTGATGCTCGACATCATGGTGCTCGCTTTCTGGACAGACACGACCCGCATCTCGACCTTTATGCTTGGCAACGCCCAAACCGGTCGTAACTTTAATTTCCTGGATGGCATTAACGGCAGTTATCATGGGCTATCGCATCATCGAGATGATATAAAGGTGCGTGATCAATACGAACGCATTGGAACTTGGCATGTCGAGCAGTTTGCCTATCTGGTAGACAAGATGCGTTCGCTCGACGAAGGGGGCAAGTCACTGCTAGAAAACAGCATGCTGATGTTTGGGTCGTCACTCAAAGATGGCAACCGACACGATCATCACGACTTGCCTTTAATTTTAGCCGGCGGCGGCAAAGGCACCATCAAACAAGGGCGAAGACTTCGCGCACCGAAAGACACGCCGCTCTGCAACTTGTACCTCTCGATGCTTCACCGCATGGGAATCGAAGCCGACAAGTTCGGCGACAGCACAGGGACATTGGAAGGATTGAGTTAATCGTTCTTCATTTTAGAATTCAAGTAATCTGCCACGGCTGATAGAAGCGGATCAATGGTTTCTTCTTGAATCACATGCGGAGGGTTCCAAGCAAACCACTGGTAGTCGCCATGTTCGGTGACGTAAATGTTCACTTCTTCGGTGAGTGTTGCCAGAAAGTAGACCGCCGTTTTCAGTTTGTCACCACCGCCGTTTCTGCGGTTGTAGTTGACCACATATTGCAAAGTAAAACGAAAGTCAGGATCGACTTCAACTGACGAGGCCGGGATGCCGGTTTCTTCTTCGAGTTCTCGCAGCGCACATTCCATTTCCGTCTCGCCGGAGTCAACATGTCCCTTGGGCAAGTCCCAGCGTTTGGGGTGCTTCATCAACAAGAACGACTCAACCGGATTGCCACGCACGATTAAAAAACCGCATGCCTTGGTTTCTGGCAATGATTGTTCGTCCATGATGGGCAGTGTTTCTTTTGAAATACTTAAAAGAAATCACAACCCGAAGCGTCAGCGAGGAGGAGTCGCAAATAAACTTCCTCCTCGCTTACGCTTCGGGTTGAGATGGTGGGATTGCGAAACTTACTTTTTACTCTTCGCTTTGCCTCGCTTCGGCAACTTAAAATCGGCAATGAACAACTGGCTGCTGTGGTCTTCGGTGCGGGTGCTGGTCCACATTAGTTTCTTTCCATCGGGTGAAAAGACCGGGAGGACATCGGCAGCAGAACTGTCAGTGATGCGAACAATCTTGCCGGGTTTAATACCGGTCTCGGTTTCTTTGTATCGCATCAGCCATAGATCGTAGTTCGGTCGCCCCGGTTTTGAGTGATCGGCACCGGCCCAAATGATATAAGGTTTACTCGGGTGCCAGTAGGGTGCCCAGTTGACGCCGATGTTATCGGTCAAGACCGAGTCATTTTTGCCATCGGTTCCGATCACATGAATTTGCAGGTATTCTGCTTTCTTGCGGTCGGTTCGATAGAGTACCCATTTGCCGTTGGGTGAGATAAACGGGCCACCATCGTAACCATCCTCGTTGGTTAATTGACGTACGTTGCTGCCATCTGAATTCATAATATATATGTCAGCATCACCGTCTCGTTTGCTACAGAAGGCGATTTGCTTTCCGTCTTTGGAGTACGCACCTTCGGCATCGTAACCGAGTTCGGTAGTTAGCTGGGTGGTTTTACCGGTGGCCAGATTTTTTACGAAGAGATCGGAATAGGGATCGAAGTCCCATGAGTAACGTCGGCGTTTGCCAGACTTGCGATCTTCTTCTTGTTGCTTCAATTCTTTTTGCTCGGTCTCGGTCAGCTTCGGATCGAGATGGCTGCTGGCGAATAGGATACTTTTGCCATCGACGGTAAAGTAACTGCACGTAGTCCGACCACGGCCAGTGCTGATCAGTTTAGGTTTTCCGCCTGCTAATTTTTGGGTGTAAATTTGATAGAACGGATATTCTTGTGGAACGGCTTGATAAACGATCTGAGTTCCATCTGGCGAAAAATAGCCTTCGCCTGCTTTGATCATGCCAGAGGTGACCTGACGGACATTGGTGATGAAATTCGGTTCAATCGAAGCCGTTTCCTCTTCAGCCAGAGTTACTGATTGCCACCGATTGGTAGAACTGAAGATTGCGGTAATAATCAATAAGGCGGGGAGAACGAATCTGCCAGACATAGACAACGCTCCTTGTTGGATAGGTCAGTTTAAAAAAAATGTACCGAGATTGGCATCCACTGAATGTACGTGGCACTTTATTATAGCCGGTTCTACGCTAGAAAGTTACCAGTATGAAAATCTATACGAAAACAGGCGATTCCGGGCAAACCGGATTGTATCGCGGCCAGCGTGTCAGTAAAGATAGTCTACGCATCTCGGCAATTGGCGATGCAGACGAAACCTGTGCCTTTCTTGGCTTGGTTCTGACAGAAGAATTGCCGGAGCAGATAGCAACGATATTAACCAGAATTCAAGGTGAATTATTTTGCCTCGGGGCCGAGTTGGCATCGGAAGACCCGAGTGCGGCTGGCACGAACTTTCTGACCTTGGCCCATATTGGCCAGATGGAATCGGAGATTGATTCGCTAGAAGAAAGGCTGCCGCAAATGACAGCATTTATCTTGCCGGGTGGTTCAAAAGCAGGTGGATTATTGCATGTAGCCCGAGCAGTCTGCCGGCGGTTAGAGCGGACGATTGTAGGCTTGAAGCAAAGTGACACAGGGGCATCTATGGAAATCGCAATTCAGTATGTCAATCGATTGAGTGACCTGCTGTTTGTCATGTCCCGAAGTGTCAACCAGCACTTGGGTAGACAAGAAATAACTTGGAATGCCCCCAAAGTCTCGTAAAACTGAGCCTGATTCCTATAAAACGGGGGCTCTACCTATTTACTTTCGGTGCTAGCATCTTTACGTTGAATGGCTTGTAGTCCCAGATTCTGCGTCAGGCAATTGGATTTTAGGCAAATTATCCAAGCAGTGAATGGGATGTGTGCGAAGGTGTTCGGCAATTATTGTCGAAGGCGGCACCGATGCACCAATTTTTGATCATTTCATTTTAAAGGTGGATCCGATGCGCACACGCTACGCTAGCATAATGACCCTATGCGCGGTCATGCTCTCTCTTTGCTCTTTTACTCCTCTCGTTGCTCAAGAAACAGAACCTCCGAAAGCGGAGGAAAATGTTACTGAGAACAGTGCTCCAGAAGAGAGTGCTCCTGAAGAGAAGTCTACTGAACCAGAAACAGAGGGGATATCAATTTCTTCGGCTGTTGTGACTGAACCACAAGTCCCCATCGATAAGATTGACACAGGCGACAACGCTTGGATGTTGACATCCAGCGCCTTGGTATTGTTTATGACCGTTCCCGGTTTGGCCATGTTCTACGGTGGATTGGTTCGCCGCAAGAACATTCTCAGTGTCATCATGCAGTGCTTATTTCTGATGGGCATTATGACGGTCGTCTGGGCCTTATGGGGATATTCGCTTGCCTTTGGCGGTGATGGCCGTTACATCGGAAATGGCGAGTATGTGTTGATGATGAATGTTCAGTCGTATTTTAATGGAACAGAAGTAGTGACTCCCATTCATGCCGACAGTAATATTCCCGAATACACATTTATGGTATTTCAGGGGATGTTCTTTATCATTACGCCGGCTTTGATCTGCGGTGCTTTTGCGGAACGGATGAAGTTTTCAAGCATGGTTCTGTTCTCCGTTCTCTGGGGAACTTTAGTCTATTGCCCTCTCTGCCATTGGGTTTGGGATGGCGGACTGCTGGCCCATGGACCGGGATTAGCTGGCGGTGCATTAGATTTTGCGGGCGGTACGGTAGTACATATTAGCTCTGGTGTTTCCGCATTGGTTTGTGCATTGATCTTGGGTAATCGTCTTGGATTTGGTCATGACGACATGCGACCTCATAACTTGACCTACACCGCGATCGGTGCTGGCATGCTGTGGGTGGGCTGGTTTGGTTTTAACGCAGGCAGTGCTGGAGCGGCAAATGGATTAGCGGCCAAC
>NVWB01000424.1 GCA_002733575.1 Blastopirellula sp.
ACGCCATGGCCGAAATCATCGTCTTCCCATGAGATTTCGCCAGGGGCACAACTGTTGAGTAGCACAACGCCTTCCGGCGGACGCTGATCTTTTAATGATCGGGCAAACTCTTTGGTTCCTTCGGTAAGAGTTCTTTGCCCTCCTGGTCGAGGATCGTTGCGGCAGGCATCTACCAGCATCAGCTTCATCGAGGCGTTGCATTTTTTTAAGCGAGTGTACAAGCTGGGAATCGAGATCAAAGTTTCTGGATCAGCCAGTTCGGCATCGGTAGGGCAGAGATAACTCGATTCATCAAAATGAACTCCATGCCCACTGAATGCCAGCACAACAATATCGTCTTCTTCCACCAAACTAAGAATCAGCTTCAACTGTTTTTCGATGTTCCGTTTAAACGGAAGATACTTTTGCTCTTCGGCTTTCGTATGCAGCAAAAAGACTTGCTCTTGCGGAAAGCCTGAGGCGATCAGATGCTTTTGCAGTGCCAACTGATCGGCCCCGCAGTATTTGAGATCGGTCGCGTCAATATAGTCATCGACCCCAATCAAGATGGCCCATTTATGCGGATCGGATTTCACCTTTTCAGCAACGGCCACTGCTTGCCAAACCACAGGCAGTAACAGGCTAACCAACAAACAAACTTTCAAGCTCAACTGACCACGCATTTGACGGACTCCTACAACAACAAATTTGACTCAAAACACTCAAGGAAATGTGCTTTCTACTACTCTTATGGCAATCGAGTCTAAGAACCCGACAGTGGGAATTTGATTAATTTTGAAACCGTGATAAACCAAGAGGGAGATCACTTTTTAATTCGCCCGTAAGTGCTTTCATGCAAACGACATACTGCAACCTTTTTCCTGCGTTTAAGGCGATGGGGATTGGGCCGAAATACTATCTTCCAATTTACTTAAACGCTGCTGGCGAGACGTAATTGATGTGAACCACGCCCAACAACGGGCCAGGGACATTACCGCGCGTGTATTGATCAAGCTGATCGTCGTATTCTTCTCCCATGATAGTCTTGAGTGACTTGGCTCCACCTTTGGGAACTCCCAGATAGAATGCGGCGGTGATTATGCCGATATCACCACTAAACTCGTCTCGACCATCTGGGTTCTCAGGGGCGTTAGCGACCAGGAATTTGTTGAGAACGGCACCAGCACCTGTGGACTTAAAGAACCCACGCACAGCATTCACGTCTCGGAACAAAGACCAGGCACGTGCTTCTGCCAGATTCACAATTTTGGCTTGCACGTACTTCGACTTGGCTTCCACGGCAAGCCCCTTCGTCTTCACTTTTTCAGGCAAGGTATTTTTGCCATCGACAAGTAGCCGCATGAAAACTTCTCGCGTGTCATTGTTGGTGATCCAAACCTGATAGTTCTCACCTGGTTTAAGGGCAACATACATTTTACCGCTGTTGAATTTGGGATAACGGGTCTCAAGTTTCTTGCCAGGAAAGGCGGCTTTGATTACTACATCAAAGTTAAAGTTACCGCCAGCAGTTGGGTCTAACGGATGTAGTGTGAAGGCACGTTGGTCGATTCGGCTGACAAGTGCATCGATAACTAATCGAGGTGGTCGTGGCGGTCGGCGATCATCGGGAGTAATAACTGTACTCAGGCCCAGCATGGCCCATTCTGATTCAATGAGTTTGGCCGTTCCACTGGCGCTGCCGAGCATTGTGCCGTTTTGTGTGCTCAGAAGATCACAGCGAATATGTACCACTCGGCCAGATCGGGCTGTGAGTGTGCCTACGACAACCGCCGACATTCCACCAGCCTCTACTGCAAGCTCTTTAAAAGCATCGTTGGAACCGAGATCGTCGATAGAAAATTTCTTTTCACCCAGCGCTGCATTCAGCGTGCGTCGGTTGATGACTTCATATTTATTATCCGCTTGAGCGAGTAACACTTCTTGCAATTCAGCACCGCAATACTGACCCAACGGGCCAAAGCTGCCGCCTAGTCGTTCTTCTTCCAATTTTGTATTCGTGGTGAATTCGAGCACACCCACTTTTTTCATCTGTCGGTCTTTCAAATCACGCGACAGTTGATCGGCCATATCGGACAACACAAGTTTAAGAGATTCACGAGGGCGAATTTGCATTACGATCGGAACCCCTGGTGTGCCAGTGCGAACGATCCGCACAGGAGTTTGAGGTTTAGGGAAGAATCGTTCGGCGGTGTTTGTTACATTGGTGTGAATGTACTTGTACAACTCATCAATAGAAACGGTGTTATCGCCATCGGTATTGGCGTTGCCTTTCAGCCCTTGGACTAACCAATAACTAAACAGCGACTGCTTTTTTTCCATCCAAATCTGGCTCTTCTCTTCGCCGGTCGAACTTGCCAGGGTGACCACACCTGCCAGTTTTTCAAAGCTGGCACCCAGTTCTTTGGCCCCGATTCCGGTGGAATTGTCTTCTCCCTTTTCGCTGCCAGCATGACAAGCATCTAGCACAACCAGTTTGAATTTCGCTTTGCAAGCGGCCACTTGCTCTCGGACCCATTGAATAGAAACGCCTGTATTCTCGACGTTTTTAGGGTCGAAATCGATGGGGGCCAAGTAAAGTTTACCATCGGTATCACGAAACCCGTGCCCACTGAAGAAGACCAGGACATGATCGTTGGGGCCAACTTTGGCCAACCACTGGGGCAGTTGGGCTTCGATGGTTGCTTTGGTTGGCGGAGTTTTGGGTGACGAATCTTGAATCGTTAAAATGTTACTTCGCTTGCAATACCCATATTTTGAAAGCACACTGGTCAGTTGCTCAACATCATTCGAGATAAACGGTAACTGCGTAGCATGCTGATATTTCTCCACCCCAATCAAAATGGCCCACTGCTCCTCTGCCGGTTTCTCAACTGCAGCCTGTATGTGATCATTCCAAGCAAAACACAAAGGCAATGCCAATAAAACGGATAGTGAAAAGAGTCTGCACATGAGCGGTCTCCGATGGGTGGTAGTAAGGATAAATTCTTCACACTGCGTGGGATTCGGATCGGTACGATTGACTCCCTAATAACCTCATGGCAAATAAGAAGGCAAACCCGACATGAGATTGCGTTTTTTCTCCGAAGATTAAAGAGGAAGAGTAATTGCAAGTCCAGGCGAGAGCCCGTAAAGCATTGTGGTTGCTCAGGTTACGATTTCATCGGCAGTGAAAATAAATATTCTTATATAGCACTGCGCAACTTCTTTAACTCGCTCGCCTCTTATGGATGTAGAGCAATTCTTTGCGATTGGTTCCAAGAGTGAATCAAGAGAATTGGCCGTTTATTGGTGGGTTGTGCCTGCTGATTTATTTGAGGAGACAATCTAATGAAACGTGAATTTCGCTGGTTAATGTTGATTGCAATACTTGGTTCAATCGGAGCAGGTGCGTATATGGCCAGCCCGAGTCTACGAGCCCAAGTTTCACGCCAATCTCAGTCTGTATTAGGCTGGACTGTTGCAGCGCGGCAAACGGACCCCGCAGGCTTCACCCAGTATGTGGAACAGCGACTGAGAGATGATTTGAGTGAGCTAAAATTGACCCGAGCAGAATTAGCCACTGAAGTAGGGACACTGTCTAAAAAAGAGAAAGAGCAACGCGATTTATTGGAACACGCTGAGCAGTTTGCCGCTGAGTACCGTACTGCGTACCAAACTGAAACGTACCCTGTTTCGATTCGTAACGCCGAGTATTCGTCCGAAGAGGTGGTTAGCCAAGTCAGCCTGTTATTGGCCGAAGCGGACGGCTATCGTCAATCGCTGGTCAAGCTGACAAAGATCCGTAAACTGGCCGAACAGCGTTTGGAAGAGTTGGCCGTGCGTATCAACTCAACCCAGATGCAGTTGGCCGCAACAGCGACTCAGCGAGGTTTGTTGCGTTCACGCGTTTTAACGGATGACGGTGAACGTCTCGTTGCCCAAGTTGACGCGTTGCTTGATACCAACAGTGTTGCCATGCACGGCAACCCAGTCCGTAGTGTGCGTGAGCTATTGGTATCAACGTCTGAAATCAATACTGACCGCCCGAGCTTGGAAGTGGCCCGCGAGTTCTTGATGACCCGGCCGAAACCTGAGATTGCCGTGGAATCAGAAACAGACCAGCCAGTGAAACCACGTTTTGCCGACTTCGATTTTATTGATTCTGAGAGCACGGCACTCCGACCGAATCAGGGAGAAACCCCGATTTTCCAGCAGAACTAGCCTGCTTGGCATCTCTTGCGAGCATCGTGTTGAAAAGATGACACTCCTCGGTGGAGTTCACTGAGGAGTGTCAAACAGTGGTCTTAATCATCAGCCTCTATTTTTTCTTTTTCCGAGGAATCCCACCCAGCGACTTGGTCTTCTCTGCCAGTTCGCTCATCTCTTTGAGTTGACGATTCCAAGCGGCTTCCAACTGTTTTGCCTTCTTTGGAATTTTTGCAGCTAAGTTGTTCGACTCCGCACGATCAACTCTTAAATCGTAAAGCTCCCAAGGGTCACCATCTGCTGCGACTAATTTCCAATTGCCGACACGCACTGCGCGGTGACCATCGTGTAGCCACCAAAGTTGTTCACGTTGGATCTCAACATCTTTTTCAAAAGTTGCTACTAGGCTCTTGCCGGGAGATGCTGGAAGCTTTTCGCCTTCCCACGCATCAGGTTTGTTGGTGCCTGCCAGTTCTAGAATGGTCGGCACAATGTCGATCACATGGGCAGGTGTGGTGCGTAAGGCTCCGCGTGCCTTGATTCCAGCAGGCCAATGAATAATCAGCGGAGTACTAATGCCCCCTTCATGCACCCAAGTTTTATGGCGGCGAAAAGGGGTATTTCCGGCACTGGAGAAACCGGGGCCCAGGCACATGTACGTGGCCGCACTGCCTGGTGCGGCAGTCGGGTCATGCCCGCCGTTACGCACCATAATCTCAGCACTTGCTCCGTTATCGGAAGCAAAGCAGATCACGGTATTCTCGAAAGCTCCCATCGCTTTTAGCTGATCGATCACGCGACCCAATTCTCGATCTACACGATCAATCATGGCCGCGTGGATCGCCATCTTGGTTGCTTGAAAGCGGCGTTGTTCTTCATTCAATTCAGTCCAAGGCACGGGACGGTTGATTTCGCCTGGCCCCAGTTTTTCAATGGAATCAGGGAAACTGTAAGGTGGTCCTACTTCCTCTTCAAGCTTTGAAAGTACCGTATTGTGCAGGCCCAGTTTTTTCTGTTTTGCAAAACGCTCCTCACGAAGTTTGTCCCAGCCTTGCAAATATCGATCCCGGTATCGGGCAATATCTTCTTCCGGTGCATGCAAGGGGAAATGGGGAGCGATAAATGCGATGTACTGGAAAAAAGGTTCATCCCCGTACTTCGACTTATGATCTTTTAAGCATTCAATCGCGTGATTGGCGGTTGCAATCGTTGAATAGTAACCAGACTCATCAGCATCTGGTTTCACCGGCACACCGTCCAACAGGTTTCCCTTGGAAGTGAAGAAGTTCCCCTGGTTATTGACTCTCCACGAACGCTCAAAGCCCGTCTTGAGTACGCTTCCATCAATGTGCCACTTGCCGCTGTGGTAGCTGTGATATCCGGCAGCCTTGAGATAGTCAGGCAACAGCCGAGCCCACTGCTGACGAACACCCCGGCCGCCGCCACCTAAACCTGGCAGTGCGTCACGATGGATTTGATGGGGATAGTAACCGCTAAGC
>NVWB01000425.1 GCA_002733575.1 Blastopirellula sp.
CGGGCCGTGATCGTGCATCTTTTTTCACTTTTGGCGCTTCGTAAGCCACGCACATCAAGCCGAAAGCATCCGAGCCGTGACTGGACCAATCGTGTTCGGGCCCAAGACCAATGCTTCGTGCTTCGTCAATTTTTTCGTGATACCAGCCCAACGCATCGCGCCCGGCTTCTGTGGTTGTCTCGTTGAACCAAATCGATGGGAACAGCCGCCGGGCAGCTTCAACGCGCATTTTCGCCGCGCCCTTGCCTTGATTTGGTATGACCTGAACGTCGAATTGCGCTTCTTTAAGCGCACTCTCGAAGCTCACGTCGTGAATTCTGTCGTTCGTTTCGCCATCGTGGGGCAGAACGCAAAGCGCTTTCCCGTATCCGTTTTCGCGCAACCAAGCGACGTGCGTTGCAAGTGGTTGGCCTTGCGCTTCGTAATAATCCAGCACCCGGATTTCCCGGTCGATAAATTGAACTATCCAGATCGCGCACGCGTCGGCTTTCGCCCCGGTGCCGCCAATGTCCCAAAAAGCTCGGGTTGTCATTAGCGGGTCGGCACTAACCCTGCCTATCCGGCCTTCGGCTTCCGCCTTGGCCAGTGCTTGGGCGAAATACGCGCCCTCAATTACTGTCGCGTAACCACCTTCCCAAATATGGTCGTATTGCTCGGGCGTGTCCCGTAAACAGTCGAGCCGTTCCTGTTCCAACACATTCGGGAACCACGGATTATCGGACCAATTTGCTTGCACGACAGTCGTGCCGGTCGGCGGGGTCTTGCCCCGGAACATCAAGTCCACGGGGTCAACCTTTCGCCTCGGGTTTTCCGAGAACCAAAGTTCGGATTGCAATCCACGTTTTTTGTCTTCCCACCGAATGGTTGGCCGAAGCAGGCTTAGGGATCGGGCGGAAAGCGTTTGCGCTTCCTCGACCCAAGCCCGTTGAAAACCCTCAAGCGACTTAATCGATTCCGCCGTGTGGTCTTGCATTCCCTGAAAGATGATTATGCCATCGCCGGGCGTTTTGATAACGTCGTTGTAAACTTTGAACCCGTCGGCCTCGCCAAGGTTGAATTCAGCTAATTTGATCTGCAGCAACCGCTTGGCGCTGTCCTTGAGGGTCTTTTGAACCTCGCGGATACAAACAGATCGCAACCCTTCGCCCATATCACCCGGTGCTGCCAAGCTGTCTTCAACCATGTTACCGGCGAAGAAATGCGACTTGCCAGAACCACGTCCACCGTGCGCCGCCTTGTAGCGGGACGGCATAAGAAGCGGTTCGAAAACCACCGCCGTATCAATTGTTAGGGTGGACAATTCGCCGTTCAATCTTCTCGACAGACACTTTCGCATTCAAATCGATCTTCTCGACAAACATGCCAAGGTGCTTGCCCATATCGACTAGCGCACTGCGTTTGTCGGACAATTTGAATTTTACTTTCCGAACGTCCCGGGCATCGTCGCCCCTGCCATCGGTAAAATCTTCGACGGTCACTTCGGAAATCGCGGCGGCCTGATCGCGTGTCAACTCCGACAGATCGACATACGGTTCGCCTTCGCTGGAAATCCGAATGTAATCTTGCATGTTCGAAAAACCGATCTTCGCCAGTTCGTTCAAAACCATGTCCTGCGTGATTTCTGTGCGTTCGGAACGTTTAGCGATTGCCGCGTCGACCACTTTCTTGATGTGAGGTTTCCGAAGGTTCTCTGTACCGATAGCCGTTGCGGTCTTTTCGCTGTAGCCTGCACGAATTGCGGCTTGTGTTGCGTTCAGATCGACAAGGTATTCGTCCACAAAACATTGCTGTTTTGCCGTTAGCTTTGTAGTCATGCGGTTGCACTCCTAGGAAGGTTGGTGCCGTAGTATTTTCAAGCCCCGGATTGTTTGGGAAAACCAATGCATTGGACGACGACAACGCGCCCGCCCTTAATCATCATTTCTTCAAGTTGCCGCGCCACAGCCACACAAGTATTTTGTGCACCCGGTCGGTCAGGAACGGCTGCAGACATAAAATGGGCTGGCCCGGTAGCGGTCAACATAAATGATACGATGAACCAGATCATGGTAATCTCCGTATGTTTAAACGTCTTTGATTTTTCTGTATGCGCCGCACGCCCGCACGTTGCGGGATTGGCGACCAATAACATTCTTCCCGAATGTCTGGATGAAGTTTGCGCGCCTTCCAGCTTCTTGTCTAAACGGCGACACCCGGACAAACCAGACAGTGATCGCGAAGCTTCTTTGACGGGTCCACGCCCTTCGAATTACGTTAACTGATACCTAAGATACCTTTTCCAATTGGTCAAGCGCAACACTACATTTAGTGATTTGACCAAAAAGATTTAACCAGAAATAGGCCCGTCTCCCGGTGATTTCTTCAACCTTCGTCGTGTGTCCATCAAACGAACCGCTGATAATCTGGACACTGTCGCCCACATCAAATTCGTGGTGGGTGCGCATAAACTTTTGTTCGTCTGGCGCTGTGAACTTAGCGCGATTACGCTCGATGAACTCATGCAGGCCGTCGCCGGATAACGCCGCCGGTTCGCCTTCAAGGCCCAACACACCGCGCACCGTATCCAACAAAAACAGATCGTACCAACGCGGGTCGTCTGCAGCCAATCCAAGGAACACACAACCCGGCATAGCGGCGTAGGCTATGCGTTGCTTGGCGCGGGCGTAGCGGTTCACCCGTCGCCATTTCAGGGCCAACGGTAAATAGACATGGCCGCCCCAACGCGTAAGAATTTTTTGCGCGATGAATTCCTTTTGCGGCGGCACAAACGCAACGAACCAGTTTGTTGCATCGTTGCCCATCTGTTCACGGGCCTGCCGATTGTGACGCCGCGCACCCCGTTCAAGGGCATCGCGGCGGCTAGTGCGCGGGGCGTGTTTGGTCAAGCGGCTTCCTTTCCGGCAGTCTCGCCCGCCAAACCAAAATAGGCGGCACCGTCGACGAAATTATCGGCCCGGAAATCGCCCTGTTCGGATCGAACCAGTTTTAGGCACAACAAAAATTTCCAACCCTGTTCCTCGGTGATACTACCCCCAATCAACGTGTTGAACATTTCGACAGTTGCGCCCATGGATCGTTCGCCCTGCGGCTTGTCGTAGAAACTCGCACGGTCTTCCATTTCGGATTTGGCTTTCGCCAAGAAATCATTTGCAGCCATTGGGTGCGATCCGGCTCTACCGAAGTCCGCCAAAGATCGATCCTTGTTGAATTTTTCAACTAGCCGGTTCCCCGCCGCCGTTGCCTTGGGCACGAATTTATTCAATTCGATTTGCAACTCGTCTGCTGCCTGTTCTTCCAAGGCGTCAACGCGCTTCATCGCTTCGCCGGTTCCTTTTGCTGCATCTGCTGCCATTTTTCAATTCTCCTAAGATTTCAGGGTACGAGCACCCCTGCTACGAAATTAATTGTTTAAATTCAAATAGTTATCAATTTGGTAGCATCACTGGGTTTTGTGGTGCACCCTTTTTTATTGTTATAATTCAAATAGTTAAACCGAAAACACCACAAAGGGCGGGGTAGCAGGATCGCCGCGCTACTTTTTATAGTGTTTTTTATTATTTATATTTTTCCTTACATTATATTTAAAAAAAGGTGCTACCTGCTACAAACTCCCGTATCTAATTGTATTACAACAACAATCTGTGGTAGCAAGCGACCGCGCATGTTGTTACCTAACTGCTACTTTCTCACTTAAACTGCAACCCACAGTTGAGAACCCCTTCTCGTAAGGTTGTGTTTGTCTCCCGGGAACTCTTGCGTAGTGCCTTGTCGAAAATCCAAACCTGCAAAACTGTTTGTTTTTCAACTTTAATTTGCCGCTTATCTTCGGCATGATCCCGCAATAATTTTGTCAATTCACGGTCATTAATCGACGCAAAAACGCCGTCTTCACTCACGATACGCATCGCTTCCATGAACTGCATTTTCGTCAACCCAGGGGCTGGTAGATTGTCCTTGACAGCCCAGAAAAGTTCTTCGGTACCCGACCTATTGCTTGCGACCATCCATCGCCGGGCGGGCGTGTCTGTCGATCTACGCCAATCGAATTCCGCTATGTCGCGAACGTTGAGCCATCTGAACAGTTGCGCCGGACCGCCGCCTGTTAGCCACACATACAGTCGGTCGTAATAATCGCTGTTCTGCAGTTCATCGGGGCCTGTAAGAACCTGCATCCGCCGATCATGCGGCGCAATTACCAAGGCGTCCCGGTGGTTAGTCATCATAAAGAAATTGGTGAAAACCTCTTGCGTACTATTGCGTTGGTGCTTGATGTTTATCGGTAGTGTAGTTTCAGTAAGCGTGTCTCGGATTTTGTCGGAAACCGACCAACGTTTATCCCCCTCTTTCGCTTCCTCGACCGTACAGAAAACTGAATGGTGTAGGTACTCGTTAAACTGCCCGGCGTTGCCATCCCCGCAAAGCGCATCCATTTTTGTTTTGGAACAATTCCAATGGCCTAATAATTTGCGGATAAGCTCGACCACCCAACCCCGCCCCGTGCCGTGCAGCGCGGCCACATGCAGCGGCGTCACTTTGCACCGAGGTTGTGGCCGCTGGATGATAAATGCCAGCCAGTCGATGAACCACTTACGCTCACTATCAATCGGTAAGAGATACTCCATGTGCCGTAAAAACACGTCGAGGCCCCCACCAACATCAGTGCCTTTGTGCTCTGGCAGATGGAAGGAATTTAACCACTGCAGCCCGTGTTCATCCCGGAACAATCGCTGGCGGATTGAGGGCTTGTACGCCACGTCGTATACCGATTTTCGGTTTGGGTGTACCCGCCAAGGAGCGTGTACTGGTTCTAATTTCTCCCTATCTGGGTCGGCTTTAGTCGGGGCAGGAACAGTGTGCCGGATATTCGCAGTACTGTTCTTAAATTCAGTTAGTTTTACGATACTGTTTTCCGGTTGCTTTCGTAGGTCGCAAACGCGTTCCCCCAGTTCGACATAGACGTACCGTTTAAGGAAACTATGTATCGGGTCTACGGCGTCCACATTGTCAGGCGCATCGGCCTGTCCGAAGCCTTCGTGCGCTGCAGCGTGACGCGCGTCGAGGCAGTGCGCCCATAGGTACGCAGAAGCTTTATCGTAATTCTGTTTCCGATGATCCAGGGCCACGGCCATGGAACCTTCACATTCGTGAAGAAGGGTTAGTATCTGGGCATCGGTAAGGCCGCGTTCATAAAAGCACTTGGTCGTGGCTTGGACGTCTTTAGAACGGTCCCGGCTATCCTCAAAACCGTTGAGTAACCAACCGATATTCTTAAGTGGCAAGCCAATGAGTTCAAGGTTTGGAAGTTCGCTATTGTCCAACAGCAGCGGCGGTCTGAAATAATCTGCTCGACGCGCTTTTTCAACTCGGTAGGTGTTGTAAATCTTCGCGACCACATCATCGGGGACAGCGCGAACCGTACTTCGTTCTTCAAAAACGTGACCGGTGATAGTGGCGAAACGCGGGTCGCCGCCGTATAACTCTACGTGTTTTTCATGGTTACCTATATCCCCTTCCGGGGCATTACCGATACTAAAAACCCGCAACCCGGTTCCGCTAGGCGAGATTTCTGTGTAGGAATTGTAGGCGTCTACAACAGCTTGTGCGTCACTGTTTGTGATTACCCCGTCTTCCAAGCATCCGTCGAG
>NVWB01000042.1 GCA_002733575.1 Blastopirellula sp.
GGCATTTGCCAAGAAGTCAAGGTTCGCAAAATCTCCGCTGGCCGAAGCTTGACCTCTACCTTCGGAAGGACGCTTGGCAGAGGCTGGTTCACTATCAGCGAGTGCTCCAAATTCATCGCCTGCAGCGGCCGATTGTTGTTCGGTCTGGGTCTTACGAATGGCCCAAGGGTTCAACAGTAAACTAGGCCGACTGAGCATATTGCCAGGGTACTTGGTGGCATACTTACGGTCGATGATATAGCGATACATATCGCCGATATTTCTTCCTTCGACATAAAGCGAAAGCAGCTTCGGAACACGAATGGTATACGGCCCCGCGTCTTGTATTTGGCTGAAGTACCGGTACGAATCAAACGCCGGATGATAGCGAGTTGCGAACAGATGAACACGCGTAAACTTCGATGTGTTTGCCAAGATCACAGTTAATGATTTTTCGTCGGCAATCACTTTACTGATTTGCAGTGGTTTATTGCCGCGTTGTTCTAAGTGGCGATTTTTACTCAGCACATACCCGGCCTTCTTTTCACCTTCGGTAAACTTCAAAATAATTCTCTGGCCGGTCTGTTTCAAGAGCAAGTCGTAATCACCTCGCGGTAGATCGCTGACCTGTAACAATCCGTTTTTGATTGACAGGGTCTGGAATTGATCGGAGACAAACGCATTCCCTCGTAGTTCTAACAGTGAGAATTCTTCGCGAAGCGGTTTATTGGATGTGCCTGTGTAAGGAACCGAAATCGTCTCACCAGACGCAGCATGCAGCGTTTGATATTGGGAATGTTGATAGTTTAATAAAGTCCACTTTTTCGAGATACCTTCGGGGCCATTGGCTGTCACAGAGGTAATATCTTTTAATGCACCTAATTTGATCCTTCCGCCGTTGTTGGTTTGCAACGAGGCATTGATCGAGTTGCGGAAATCGCGGTGTTTGAATACCAAGTGTACAGGGCGTTCCGGCTTGACTTCCCCAGTTTTTCCCAGCAGATCAATGTAATACTGGCCATCAATTTTTGCGAGATGTAAATCGTCGACTTTTTCAGTACGATCAATCTGATTCAGCGTGAATGATTGTGTTGTTGTCAGCGTGTTCTTTTTGTTTTGACTGGCGTTTTTAACTTGTGCAGTCAGTGTAAAGTGAATTTTAGACAAACGCTCTGGCACTTGGAATTCAAACACCGACTCGCGGTCTTCGTAGAGTTTGAAGTCACTCACTTCTTTCGAGGTCGATACGCCATCATGATCGACCGATGAGATTGTCAGTTTGATGTTTTCCAGTACCGATAAAGTAATGGGCGTTCCGTTCAACTTCAGACCAGAACGTACTACCACGGATGCCTTTTTGCGTTTGAGTAATGACTGCCGGTCCACATAGATGCCTGCATTTAAAGCATGATTTTCGGCCTGATGACTAAAGTTCTGTAGCGAACTCAGACCATCGTGCGAAAGTATGATCGGTTGCGTTCTAGGCTGTGCACTGAAGGGCACAATAATGCGACCATTTTTACTTGGTTTGTATTCTGTCCCGGCCATCCATAACGTGGCCTTGGGCACGAGTTCGTTGGATTCATTCAAGATTGTGAAGACATGCCCGGCTGTGCTGGTGCGTACCAAATGACGCAGTTGGCCTTTGCGGACGACGACCCGGCTACTTTTACCGTTGCCGATAAAGTCGACCACATAGACGCCCGCTTTATCGATGGTGGGAAATTCAAAATGTCGTTTAACACGTCGCAAAGCAGGCTCTTTGTAGTTGAATATCTGCTGTTTGTTGGCAACCAGTCCATCGAGATTGATGTTCGTGTTGACTTGCTTCAGGTTTTCTCGATAGTAATTGTCTGTGTTGATTTCGTACACGTTGACGATTAAGGTCTTCACATTTTTGACATATAAGTCAAGCGAAACACGATCATTCCCGGCATAGATTTCATTTCTAGTTGCTGCAAAATCTAAATCAATGCGTTCCTTAAGATTTTGGTACATCGCAGGCGGAAGCAATGAGTACCACTGTTCTGGATCACCCAGTCCGTTGACAATTTTAGTCTCTGCCATGTGGTGCTTTAGATAGGTGTTGTCGATGTAGTCTTGATACGGTTTGTAGGTAGTTTCTTTGAGAAAGAAATGATGCAGATATTGGCGGACTATAAGTTCATCGTTACCAACCGGGGGCAACAGGGTAATCTGTTGAAAGTTTTGATTCAAGTTGCACGGATAACGGCGGCTTTGTTCTAAGCCCATGTACTTGGGATTAATATAACTGACTGAGCGGGGCAGCTTGATGTAGGTCATAAAGCGCCCTTTATCGTAGATACCCTGAGTACGATCTAATTGCATGCGATGAAACAACACATGGGCTTTTAGCGAATTGTGGACAGGACCTAGCTTGGAAACAAAAGCCCATTGTCGATCAAGATAGGCTTTATGCTCTGCCACGTCATGCAGCCAGTCGACATCATCGCTTGGTTGCAACTTCGTTAGATAGGCATTCACAAATTGATTGCGGTTAAGTACATCAGGCTTTAACTTTAAGACTTCGTCTAACTGGGCTAGTAACAGCAAGCTATGAATTGGGTGCGATCCAAACCCGCCGCTGTTCTTGTAGTTTAAATCGTCGACAATCAGTTGGGATAGATTCGGATAATCAGGGCGTCTAATTCTTTTAAGTAAGTCTCGGCGACGGTCAGCACTTAAATTGATAGCAATCACCCAATCCAAGGCATTATCTTCAAAGCCTTGAAGATTCGTAGTGTAACGACGCAGGGCTCGTTGAGTGAGTGTTTTTAGATCAATTAATGTTTGATTTAATTCCGAAGGCAGGTTGGATTTACGATCTAACATGATTCGTTGATGGTTGAAGTTAATCCCCAATTGTTGGCGGAGAAACTCTAGTGACGCCTTGGGATCTTTGTTGTAGGTCAGTAAGGCTTGTCGATTACGAATTTCGTTGACCCGGGCCGTGTACCGGTAACGCTTGATCCAATCTTTGAGCATCGAATCAACTTTGCTGAACTGCTCGGAATTCTGATAATGCAGACAGTGGTAGTAATAATAATCTTCTGTGCCTGGGATCAATTGCTTGAGTGGAACCGCTCGATCTTTAGAGAGCGAAAACGATTCAATAAAATCAATTTCACCAGCCAAGAGACTATGTGATAACAGCGAAGCAAGGAGCAAAACGCACAGGGTGGTCAATAGATGAATGCTTCTTCTCATGGAACAGTTCCTACAGGCGGTAGATATATTGAGTCAAATTGAGAATTGTTGTAGTGGTACCTTTGCAAAAAGATACGGTACAGATAGACCAATGGCCTACTGATTAGGACGAAACAACAGCAGAATCGTTCTTTAAAAGAAGAAAAAGGGGTGAAAAAACAGGATTTGACCTACATGGAGCGGTCTAACACTCTACTAGAAGACCCGCTCTTCACAACCATCATGATGTTTTTTTATTCCGGAGACACCTACGTGAATAAAATTGCTCTTAGCATGCTGACTCTTGTTATATTTTACGCATGCGTGGGATCAGTTTCTGCTGGTGTGGAGTTGGATCAAACTAAATTGATAGACCGATTCAACTGCTATCTACAAAAGCGGCTCGCTCAAAGTTCAATTTCGTATCCCTTGCGAAAATCCCTTTTCAGCATGGCATTAGCCTTGGCATCGCCCTTGATAGTCTGCGTCGTGGCATCCCATTCGATTTGACGATTGAGACGAATGGCAATGTTGCTTAAGTGGCAAGTATTGATGGATGCAACGTGAGTCCACACGTCGGACGCCGGCTTCTTGCGACTGGCGATGCAGTCGAAGAAGTTGTTGACGTGTTCCATGACTGGTCCGCCGTACATGTCTTCCAGCCAGCCAGCCGGGAGCGGATTGTTGTCGAGTTCCTCGATCGGTTTGCCGTCGATCGTGCCGCGATTGACGAAGATCCTCCCCTTGGTACCTTCGACCAGAATTCCATTGCGGCCCTCGCTGGTGATCTCCATGAGTACATCATTAGGAAAGTTGACCTGGACGGTGAAGCGGTGCGGCGTGTTGTAGCGATCGTCGAGTGTCGGATTTCCGTTCTCATCGAAAGGAACCCTAGTTTCGACCATCACCGGTTTAATGGTTGTCGGGCCCTGTCCCGGTCCACATTGGTCGATGATCCACTGAGCAATATCGATATGGTGAGCGCCCCAGTCCGTCATTTTTCCGCCGCTGTACTGGAGCCACCAACGAAATTCCTTGTGACAGTTCGACGCGTCAATGCTTCCATCACCCAGCGTGCGCACCAGGGTTTGTCCCTCTTTGCCGTTCTTGAGAAATCGATAAGGCACGTCTTCGGTCGGACCCTTCCACCGATCCCAGTTCAACGTCTTCGGAGGAGCGACCGCAGGAAGCGGTTTGCTGAAGGGATTGTGATTAAGACCAACCGTGACCTTTTTGATTTTCCCGAGCCGCCCTGAGTGCGCGATGGCGACAGCTTGCAGAAACCGTGGGTCGGAACGCTGTTGTGTGCCGATTTGAAGAATTCGGTCTGTCTCCTGCGCGACTTTGGAAATTATGCGGCCTTCGTCGACAGTCAGCGTGAGCGGCTTTTCGCAATAGACGTCTTTCCCCGATTTGAGGGCTTCGGCTGAGATCTTGACGTGCCAGTGATCTACCGTGCCGCAGATAATGGCATCGATGTCATTGCGATCAATGATCGCTCGATAGTCATCGTAAACGTCAATCTTCACTTCTTTTCCCTTCGCCGCCATGCGTCTGGTGTAAGCCGCTTTTGCGGACGCTGAGTGCGAGGTATCGACATCACACACAGCAATGATATCGCCGTAGTTGGTTGCGCGTCGGCCATCTCCTGTCCCCTGGCCGCCACAACCGATCACAGCGACCCTTGGTCGCTCATTTGGAGTATCCGCGCGAACTACTGAACCAGAGGAAAACACTCCCAGCGAACCGGCGGCCGCCAGAGTGGAAGTTGATTGTAAAAAATGTCGTCGGTTGAATTGTGCCATGGGTGATTCCACTTAAGAGTAGTGTCAATGAGTAAATAGCAACGAGCCGGTCGCCACTATCTGGAATTCTCGTTGGGTTAATTGTGCATTAAAATAAACTCACCTCCGTGTACAAATAATTAAAACACAGCCAACATTCTGTAACAATTGGACTTAGATTTTAATTTGACATCCAAGAACTGCAGCAATCATTATGACAGAGGCTGTACAGATGATCAAATCTTTTCAAAATCCGACAGATATTTCAGCGATTGCGTACCGCGATTCAGAAAATTCTTAGTAGAGGAAAAAACAGATCTAAGCGGCAACTCGCTCGTAGGATTTAATCACTCCACAACGTCGATCATGGCGAGCGAGACGGTTTTGTACGGGGAGAGTTTCTTCACTGAGTGAGTCATGCATGACAGCTCAAAATTCATGCGTTATAATTAAGCGACAGGCTCGATTGTTTTAAGTTCACCTTGACGGATACAATTCACATAAATGTGTGGATTGAGAATCGCCTATAATAACCACCGAAGGTCGCTGGGCTAATACACCCCACCATCGACAAACTGCTTCAAGCATTAGATGCCAAGGGAGGAGGATTGCGTGACCTTGTGCAAGGCATCGTTGCGAGCCAGTCATTCCAATCAAATTGAGCTTGCGGTAACCTTGCTCACAGAATAAAGCGTTATCACAACTTCACCGTCGCCAAAAAGAATATGACAAAGATTAAAATTAGAGTTTAATCTCAGACTACGCCATTCATAAGAAAGACGCATCGCCATGAATTACCGCTATTTACTCTTTGTTTTGTCTATTCTTCTCAGTTCTGCGGCAATTTATCCGTGTTCTGCTCAGGTGGCTCAATCAGGAGCGGCAAACGCCCAACGGCCCAATATCCTCTATTTTTATGTCGACGACATGGGTTGGGGCAGTATTGGGCCCAATGCCCAGGCACAACGTCGCGAGGCGGGTCTTCCCTCTGTGCGCACGCCTAATATTGATTCGCTGGCCGCTGCAGGGGTCAACTTTACACGCGTTTATGGCTGCATGGTTTGCTCACCTGCACGCTCCTCTCATCAAACCGGTTTCCATCAGGGGCACACCTTCGCCGATCGCAACGATCCTAATAACGCCAAAAAAGCAATCCGCACCGACGACATCACCATGGGCGACGCCCTGGCCAAAGCCGGCTACACCACCGGCTACTGGGGCAAGTGGGGATATGGTGGTTCCAAAGATCAGGAGAACCCAACACTCGACAACATTCAGACGCTGCCTACCTCCCATGGTTACCAGTATGTCCTTGCTGAACTCCACCATGTGCGTGCCCACACTTTTTTCCAGCCCACGCTCTGGCACGCACCGGCAAAAGGAAATACTTCAGGTGGCCTCGATCTTATCACCAACACCATGAAACCCTATCAAGGCGACAAGGCATACAGCAACGACCCAACCAACCACAATCACCCGGACTATCCCTCCACGGCTTACTGCGATGATCTCTACGCCACGCACTGCCTCGACTTCGTCCGCACCAACGCCAAAAAGTACAACGCCACAGGCACACCCTTCTTTGGTTTGCTCGCAGTGCAAGTTCCACACGCCCCTTTCGGCGAAATTGCCGAACTGCCAGAATGGGACGCCGCTTACCAAGCCGACAAACATTTTGGCAAACTTGCCACACAGACACGTCAGTGGGCAGCGATGGTCACACG
Organism: Blastopirellula sp.; assembly: GCA_002733575.1. Lineage (GTDB taxonomy): Bacteria > Planctomycetota > Planctomycetia > Pirellulales > Pirellulaceae. Next base: position 6,695 of record NVWB01000042.1, read on the forward strand.
CATTGATGCACACATTGGTAACATCCTTGCGGCGCTCGATGACCCCAATGGCGATGGCAATCACGACGACTCCGTGGCCGACAACACGTTGGTCATCTTCATGTCTGACAACGGCGGGCCCGGCGGTAAAAACAATACGGAACTTGACGCCAACGGCGGCCTTCGTGGCGTCAAGGGTTCGATTCAAGAAGGTGGCATCCGCGTGCCCACCGTGATGCGCTGGCCTGCAAAGATTAACGCCACTTCCAAACTTAAAGCAGGCACAAGCAGTGACCAGGTGATTGACGTTACTGACCTGCTGCCCACCTTCTGCCAGCTGGCCGGTACGGCTATCCCTTTGGGAATTGACGGGGTATCAATTGCGCCCACGCTGACAGGTCAAGGGCAACAACGTCAACGTGATTTTATTATTCACGAAGCGGGCAACGACCAGTCTATCATTCACCGCAATTACAAGCTCGTGCGTCATTCAGACAAAAAAGGTAATAACGTTTCCTTCAGCCTGTACGATCTCAAAATGGATCATGCCGAACAAAAAGACATCATCCGTTCTCACGCAAAATTTTCGGATGAACTCAAAACCCTTCTGCTTGGCGAACGTGTCTTAGAGCCACATGGCTTTGCCAACACCTATCACCATTGGACCGGTCAAAATGGCGCCAAAACATCCAGTGCCAATAACTGGTCTGACTATGAATATGCCAACGCCGGTATCACCTACATGACCGACAACGGCGCTCCACAAATTTCGTGGATCGCCACGATGAAAAACAATGGCACAAAACCAGCGACCGCCAAAGCTGATGCCGACCTGGACGTTCTGGGTTTTGAAATACGAGGCCACTCAGGCAAAGCCACACAGACACTTGATCTGAATGCACAAACACTCACAGGGCGTAATCAAATTCGCCTGGTATCTGGTGGACATATTCTTTTGAATGGAGGGACACTCCAGTCACAGCGATGGATTGATCTGCTGCAAGATGCATCGATTACGGGCAGCGGAACTCTTGACGCAGACTTGTATAACGCAGGCCAACTTGTCGTCACGGGCACCCAAGGTATCAATGTCACCGGTACCTATCACGCGTCGAGCACAGCCACCGTCAACATGGCTTTGTCTGGCAAAGCAAATCCCAGACTCAATGTTGCCCAAAAAGCAACACTGGACGGGACACTGGTTTTGACCACACCCGCTGGCTTTACCCCCGGTTCCGGTGAGACATTCACGATTGTTACGGCAAAATCAATCAGCGGTAAATTCACTCACAACAAAGTTACCGCCTCCAGCGGCATCCGGTTTAAGATCCGCTACACCCCCACCACCATTACTGTGACTGTGGATTAATATCACCCCGTTTTATGGTAAATTGGCCCAGCGACCTTCGGCGTGAACATCCTTTCACTAGCTCAGTTTCAATCACGTCGCGATTGACCAGAAATTCATTGAACAAATCAAGCTCATCCAACTTCGAATATTATAAGTTCTTCTGAATAGACATTTTCCACATCTTTGAGCGAATTGAGAGTCGCCTGGAGTAACCACCGAAGGTCGCTGGGCCAGTACACCGGTCATTTCGGAACGAGACTCTAAATCGGTAAGTTGCTGCTACTCTAGCATTTACAAGAAAATGTCGCGCCGAGACATGTAGCGAGACGGTTTTGTACGGGGAGGATTCACCATTTTCTCATTGCAATTGAGAATTCAAACGATACAAAAAATGAGCTGGTAGTTCATGAGGAAATGCAAGTAATCTGGCAACCTCTCGATGAACAGTAAAGTAGTATCAATCGAGCGTGCCGACCGACACGCCTCTTTAATACACCTTTAGCGTGATTGCTGTAACCTATTGCCTGTTATGCACTTGAGAACAATCCCCTGTCTGACTTCTAAGCTTCAAACATCAGATTCAATAGATTTGATAAAAAAATCGCCTCCACAAGTCTCGCTGATAGCTAAAAAAAGAGTTTGCTTCAATCAACATTAGAGGTTGATAAACCACATGAACTCTTAGGAAAATAACAAGACATATTAATAAACCCCAATATCCTTTTCTTCTCAATTACGAAGTACCCATTGCACTCATCCGTCAGTTTGGTTTGAAGTCACACGACCACGCCCGAGAGGAGACGATGGGATACTGGTTTCAAGCTTGGGATTTTATGCCAGCGTTAAACTGTTCTCCCTTGGCAATCAACTGGCACATCACCTGCAGGCATTCACCCTCAAAGCCTGCTGTGAAAGAGAAATAGACCGAAAAGAAACAGCATCTCACTCCAAGACAAGTGTTCAAATGTGCGCTACAAACTTCAACCGCGATTCCAACACTCCAGCGCTACGTTATTCAACTGCTATCTACACGGGGCTTGAACTCGCACGGGGTAACCCTCTAAGTCCTTCACGTATTACTTCTTACAACATCAAGAATTCTCGCGTTGCACCGCTGGTTGCACACAAGCCTCAAGAGGGGATAATTTTTCTTAGCATTCAGCCTGATACTACCAAAGGATTCTTGCACAATCTGCACCGCATATTGGAAAATCCATCTTTAAAACGTGTACTTTTATTGGCGAACACTCCCCGGTATACATCTTTAGCAGACACAAGGTGAGCTAGTTAATGCACCAATTTCCAATTTTGGACTTCCCTAACTATAGAGTCCTGTGTGACTTTAGAAGTGACCCCCATTCAGTTGGCCTAGATGTACTTTGTTAACCAAATGCCCGCCTGAGCTACTACTATTCGCCGTCTCATTACTGCATCTATGAACGCTCTTTTGCATGGGATCTGGAACAGCGATAACATGTAACGATTACACCGATAATAACTCCCTTACAATCAGACTTCTCGTCACGAGACTAAAGAAAAACGACTGGTCGTAACGATCTATCGTAATGTAAGGACTGTTCTGAAGATTGTGTGTATGGCTTGAAAGTTAGCATGATATTGGTAGATTTTCGTCGAGTGCTGAGTGTGGTGACTGCGTTTTTGGCTGCTGTTCTGGTTGGGCATTGCTTCAGTGCGAATATATTTGCTCAAGAGTCTCAAGTCATTCAGGATTTAATTCGGCGGATTGATGAGCAGGAGCAAGAGCTTCAATATCTGCGGGAACGAGATCTTCAAAGGGAGCTGTGGGAAGGTTCGATCAGCCAGCAGTTGCAAACTGAGAATGTACAGTTTACAAGTGATGTTTCTACGGTTGATCCAGTAAGTTTATCTGCATGTGATACCGAGTGCCAACCTGGATGTGGTGGACCGACAAGTTGCTGGAGTCCTTGTTTTAATTGTGAGTGTCCACAGCAACCGGCACCTTGTCTGGAATGCAATCATGTTTCTACGTTGAGTCCTTATTTTAATTTGCGGGTCTTTGGATCGCTAACCGGAGAGATGCTCTACGCAGAATCTCGCCCTGTAATTCCTTCAGGAATTGTCCTGCTCACTCCCGACCTCGGACAGAAGACCGACACTTTTGAAGTACACGGTAAGTCAAGCAGTTTAGGTCTTATGTTTAGTGGACCAGAAATTGGAAGTTTTCAAACGGGAGGAACATTCCTGAGTTATCTCTATGGGCAAACGTTCCAAGAAGATCAATATGGAATGTATATCGTGCGTGCTTATGGGGAACTCAAGAATGACCATATGCGATTTGCAATCGGTTATCAGGGAGACATTATTAATCCAAGAGCTCCAGGCACGATAAATTTCAATCAAGGAAATGGCGTTGGGAATATGGACTTTTTCCGCGGACAGTTTCGATTTGAGAAATATCTGCATTTCTCGCCTGAGCATCAGATGACGCTGCAATTTGCTTTGAGCGACCCTGTAGCGACCTCGTTTGCCAGCTTTGATAAAGCCCCAGCCAATCTGCTTGAAACGAACGGGTTGCCAAACTTTGAGTCTCGCATAGGGATTGAATTAGGTCCAAAGCCGAAACAACCAGGGGCTTCACGTCCGGTAGAATTTGGTGTCTCTGGTTTAATTGGTCAACTGCGGCGAACGGATACTCCGACCAATCATATTCACGATGTTTGGGCTGTTGGAATGGATGGGCATGTTGCCTTGTCACAACGCATGGGGCTGAATGCCGAGTTCTTTATGGGGCAGGCAATTGGTAACTATAACGCATCGATCTTTTTGATTGACAATGGAAACTTTGATCCTGTTCGTGCTTCTGGTGGTTGGGGGGAAGTCTATGTTCATTGGACACCCTGTTTACACTCAAACTTTGGCTATAGTATCGATGACCCATTGGATAGCACGCTGACCACTGGCTTACCGACCCGTAATGAACAGGTGTATGGAAATCTCATCTGGGATATTACCAAAAGTCTAGAAGTTGGATTTGAAATCAGTCATTGGGAAACGAGTTATACGACCTTGAAAGACAGTGAGTCGATGGTCTATCACACTCGCGTCAGATTAAAGTTTTGATATCAGCCAAAGTTCATCGAAAGTTTTCATGAGCTGGTGTCGTTTAATTGTGTCGGTAAAACCAATTGAAAATTATCACCTACAATACAGAGGCAACGAGTTGAATTTATATATCAATGCGATCCAGTTACTGATAATTTCAGGACTCCTATTTACTCCGAATCAATGTGATGCACAGTATTTATCTGAGTCTTTCAAGTCGGATAGCTTCTCAAGACAAGTCTTTGCTGAAGATAGCTCTTCCACATTTGGAGATCTTAGTTTCATTGGTCTACCAGAAGACGAATTAATTTCTGTAAGACTTTTAAAGTTTGATTCAGCAGACAGTCCCCTATTGATTCCGAGTGAACCAGATTTCCTGAATACCTCCTACTTTCAATCTGCTGCTGATGCAACCAATAGCGTCAGTACAGGGGATTCTGGCACTTCGGCTGGAGACGCGATTGACCCGAGTGTGCCATTGGCACAGATTCAGATTCAAAATAATTTTATCACCGAGTCTTATCACGCGAGTGGATACTCCAATCAAATTATTATTCAGCCTGTGATTCCGTTTCACCTTAGCGAAGATGGATATTTTCCTTACCACATAGTTCGGCCAACCTTACCGATCATTGCACCTACCGCGAACCCTGATGGTGATTTTGGAGTTCAAGGTGGGCTGGGGGATTTGTCTATTCTTGATATCTATGTTCACCCAGTCAAAAAACTGAAAACAAACTTTGGACTTGGATACATTGCGATTCTTCCCACTTCAACGCATTCTGGATTGGGTACCGGAGAGTTTCAGATTGGGCCATCAGCAGTCGTCATCTCAAGTGCAATTCCCAACTGGAAACTAGGCGTTTTGTACCAACAACCTTTTTCGACTGAGACCAACAAGTTTTCGGTCAATGTCCAACCACTCGCGGTTCGCGTATTTGAAAATCATTCGTATCTTGGTTGGGGAACCGATTTTTGGAAAGTATCGGATCAAAATGGCAATTACCAACTTCCGCTCATGGTGCGAACGGGAAAAGTGGTGGAAATTGGGGAGAAACGCTTTAATATTTCCCTGGAAGCCCAATACACGCCAGAAGGATTGCATCGTGATTTGGGAGGGAAGAAATTTGCAATCAAGCTTAGTGTCTCAAGGTTACTTCCAAGTGTGAATCTGCAAGATCCATTCTTTGGTAGATAACTGCTCGAATTTGCAATCTTCAATAAACTATCCCCTATATCTCAATCATTCCTTGACATTGCTTTCACCTAAAATATATTTGAAGTGCTTTGTAACTTCATCCTTATCTTTGTTCTAGGCGGAACTATGATATCTCGACTGAAATCAACTGTCTTTCTCTGCATAGTTACTGTTCTTTCAAATGGACTCATCTCTTCCGCTATTGCTCAAGTAACTACCTTGAGTCGTGCGGTGAGAACTGCGGAAAACTCAGAGCCTTCAATCCCGCGACCGGAACAAGAGCGAGCAGTCGCTCAGAAATTAGCTGCTCTTGAGAAGAAGACAGGCAAGAAACCAAACATTGTTTGGATTGTCGTCGATGACATGGGTTATGGAGACCCAGGATGTTATGGAGGTGGAATCGCAATTGGTGCCGCCACACCGAATATGGATCGATTGGCCCGAGAAGGTTTGCGTTTGACATCTTGTTATTCTCAGCATACATGCACACCCACTCGCTCTGCAATGTTGACTGGCCGCATTCCGGCACGTACTGGTCTCATTCGACCGATTCTTGCTGGCGACACGCTGACTAAAAACCCTTGGGAGGGTGAAACAAGTATCGCCAAGATTCTGAGTGACTCAGGCTACTATACATTGCTAACAGGCAAATGGCATATTGGCGAAGCCGTAGGAATGAGACCACACGACGTTGGGTTTGATGAATACTATGGCTACTATCCTGCTCAGAAAGAAATCACACAGTCTCTTGATCCACGACGTTATCCAGACTTAGTTCTCGATAAAGAAAAGCTGGCTGCTTATCAAGAGATGGGCATGGGCCATTCACTTGTACATGGATTCAAAAGTGGCAAGACGACAGAAGTTTCCAAGATCAATAGTACAGATGATATGGGGCGAGCAGACCGAGTGCTTTCTGACTTCACGGTAAAGAAAATTAAAGAACTCAGCCAGGGTGACAAGCCTTTCTTCATCGAACATTGTTTTATGAAAGTTCATTGCGACAATTTCATGAATCCTGATTTTCCAGGTTTGAGTGCCAGCAAGTTTGCTTACAAAGAAGGTGTTGCTGAAGTTGATCTGCTGATCGGAGAAATCGTCCAGGCAATCGAGGATGCTGGTCAATTGGAAAACACGTTCATCTTCGTTACCTCTGATAACGGCCCTCAAATGGATGGTTGGCCTGATGCCGGGTACACTCCTTTTCGAGGAGCCAAAGGGACAACCTTTGAAGGCGGTATACGCGTTCCTGGTATCGCCTATTGGAAAGGCATGATCGCCCCAGGTCGTGAAAGCGATGGCATTTTCGATTTGATGGACATGTTTAATACGACAATGACTATCGCAGGTGCGAAGTTTGAAATCCCGGATGAAATTTACATCGACTCTGTGGATCAAGCCTCCTTCTTACTTCACGATGAAGGACTATCGAACCGTGAATGTGCGTTCTTTTGGATAGGCACGAAACTTATGGCTGTGAGAATGCGAGAATATAAGTGGCATATGAAAGTCGTGATCCCGCAAAGCACTCATCTATATATCGACATGTCAATCCTCGTTGATGTCGGACTCGCCCCTTGGCTTTTCAATCTTTATATCGATCCTAAAGAAGAGAAGCCAGTAGGTCATCGCCGTAACGCTTGGCTGGCTACCATTGGTGCTGAAGCGAAGGCTCATTTAATGACGTTTAAAAAATATCCCATTAAGGATGTCGGTCTGTAACATACTTTTTCTGTTCATCCTTTGATGGAATCTATAATGAAAACAATCGAATTGATTCTTAGCATCTTAATAATTGCAGGTGCGTCCCTAAACCTTCACGCTGAAGATAAAGCGACCCCTCCACCTAATTTAGGTAAAATAACCGGTCCAGAAGCTGAAGCATTTTATCTTGGAGTGAACGCTGTCATTTGGGGATATCCAGCAGTCAAGTTTGAAGACTTTATGCGTGAACGTACCTCACCTGAGATTCTCAAGAAAGGGAATCCTCAAGCTGCTGTGAATCAATTTGGTCTAGTCAGAGATCTCCGCGGTCCTGAGTATAAGATAATTGCAACTCCTAATAACGACACTCTTTACGCTCAAGCTTTTTGTGATGTCAGCCGTGAACCACTTATTCTCTCAGTTCCAAAGGTTGATGGCAATCGTTATTACGGTATGCAGCTGTGGGATCCAAACGGAGATACTTTTGCTTATGTAGGTTCACGTTCGACAGGTCGAGAAGCGGGCAATTATGCGTTAGTTGGCCCAAATTGGAAAGGCAATCTTCCTAAGAATATCAATCGGATTGATTGTCCATATAATGGATTAGTTGTTTGGGGGAGAATTGGGGTTGCAGGACCTGAAGATGTCGAGAATGCTCGTGCGATTCAAGATCAGCTTCGCTTAACTCCACTCAGTAAATTTGAAAATTCCAGCAAACGTGTTCCTGTCGATCTTGAGTTTTCTAAACAAAGAGTTGCTCTTGATATTCCAACTGGTCTACCTCAAGAACTTCTCTTCTACCATAAACTCGCTGAATCCCTTAAACACACTCCTCCCAAAACAAGAGATGTTGTTGTTGCTGAAAGTTTATCTCAGATAGGCTTTAAGAAAAACAATACTGAGTTTGATTTCAATTCCTTAAATGATGCTCAGAAGAAAGGATTGGCTAAGGCATATCAATTTGCTCTCTACACGATGGATGTAAATGCACAAACAACTGGAATCACTGTAAATGGATGGAGGTGGAGTCCTAAATCTGGAATCATGGGAACGGATTATTTGTTTCGTGCCACTTTTGCAAAATGGTTTACCGGAGGAAATGCTCCACAAGAAGCCATCTACATGGATGGTCGGAAAGACGACCAAGGCGAATATTTTTCTGGAACGAAGAAATATGTGATGCACTTCAAGAAAGGTGAATTACCACCAGCAAAAGCATTTTGGTCTCTCTCAATGTACAATGTATCTGACGGGTCATTTGTTGAAAATGTGATTAAGCGATATGCAATTGGTGATAGAACTCCTGGATTACGCTTTGAGGAAGATGGTTCACTATTTCTATACATGCAACACGATTCGCCATATGATCCAAAGAAAAAAGCCAACTGGCTACCAACTCCCAAAGAAGGCTTTTATCTTGATCTTCGGCTTTACGTTCCAGATGATAGTTTGCAAAAAGGGACTTGGAGTCCACCTAAAGTTCAAGTAATTTCTAGTTAGGTGATGTGAAAATCGTCTTACACGAGTGATTGACAGAGACTTGTTTGCTAGTATTTGTATTAAATTACCCTCATAATAAAGCTCCTACAACGATAATTGGAAACGAACTCATGAGAAAAACGATGAAACAAATCCTCTCATTTATATTTGGGCTTACTGTATTCGTATCTCAAAGCTCTGTCAGCATAGCTCAACCAAATGATGGATCAGTTCTTCCATTTGCACCGACACCGACTGCGAGCATTGCGAAACCACGCTTGCAAGATTCCGTCATGATACGGCGAGTTGAAAAAAGTCATTTGCCAGAGAACGCACCCAATATCCTGATTGTGTTAATCGATGATGTTGGCTTTGGTATTCCTGATACTTTCGGTGGCCCAGTCAGTACGCCCAATCTTTCTCGTCTTGCAAAGCAAGGTATTAGCTTCAATCGATTCCATACAACTTCCATCTGCTCACCCACGCGTGCTGCATTGTTAACTGGTCGTAACCATCAGCGAGTTGGCTCTGGAACCATTGCTGAACGTGCCGTGGATTGGGAAGGGTACACAGGGATCATTCCAAAAACATCCGCAACACTGCCAGAAGTCCTCAAGAACTATGGCTACAAAACTTCAGCCTTTGGTAAATGGCACAATTCACCTGCCGATCAGACCACAGCGATGGGACCGTTTGAATATTGGCCTACCGGATATGGTTTTGAATACTTTTATGGATTTCTCGCTGGCGAAACTTCGCAATACGAACCACGTCTTGTAGAGAATACCAACTTTATTGAGCCACCTCATCACGATGAAACCTATCATCTGACAGAAGATATGGCCGATAAAGGACTTGCTTGGCTGAAGAGACATCGTGCATTTTCGCCTGACAAACCTTTCTTAATGTACTGGGCACCAGGGGCCGTGCATGGACCGCATCATGTCTTCAAAGGCTGGGCCGATAAGTACAAAGGAAAGTTTTACGATGGCTGGGATATCATGCGTGAGAAAACTTTTGCGAAACAAAAAGAGTTGGGTTGGATTCCTGCGAATACGCAACTTACTCCACGAGCCGAATCGATGGCTGCCTGGAAAGATATTCCAGAATCAGAACAAGCCTTTCAAACACGTTTGATGGAAGTCTTCGCTGGGTTCGTAGAACATACCGATGCGCAAGTGGGAAAACTCATCGATGGGATCGAAGAGATGGGGCTTCGAGAGAACACCATCATCTTCTACATCTGGGGTGATAATGGCTCTTCTGCGGAAGGCCAAAGAGGTTCAATCAGTGAGTTGCTCGCACAGAACGGAATACCTAACACTGTAGCCCAACAAATTAATGCAATGAATGAATTGGGGGGCCTTGATGTGTTGGGCGGTCCGACGATGGATAACATGTATCATGCTGGTTGGGCGTGGGCAGGCAGTACGCCTTTTCATCACACAAAACTAGTTGCATCGCATTTCGGTGGGACTCGTAATCCGATGGTGGTTTCCTGGCCAAAGAAGATTAAGCCCGATGCCAAACCACGAACGCATTTTTCTCATGTCAACGATATTGCACCTACGATTTATGAACTACTTGAAATCAAGCACCCTGAAGTCGTTAACGGTTTCAAACAAGATCCAATTGATGGTGTCAGCATCGCGGAGGCACTATTCAATGCCGAAGCACCCGAAATGAAACATGTGCAATACTTCGATAACAACGGTTCTCGTGGCATCTATCACGATGGCTGGTATGCCTGTACGTTTGGGCCACTAGTTCCGTGGTTGAATGCTCAACCAGGACTCGACCAATGGGACTCCGCAGAAGATGTTTGGGAACTGTATGATTTAACGAAAGATTTTTCTCAGGCAACTAATCTGGCGACCAGATATCCAGATCGGCTTGTAGAAATGAAAAAGCTGTTTGATCAAGAAGCAGTCGACAATAAGGTGTATCCACTGGGTGCGGGGATCTGGCTTCGCATTCATCCTGAAGACATGTTGAAAACGCCCTACACGAGTTGGACCTTCGATGAAACAACGCGTCGAATGCCGGAGTTCACTGCTCCAGGCTTAGGCAAGATGAGCAACATGGTAACAATCGAAGTCGAAATCGGCGATAAGGCCAACGGAGTTCTCTATGCACTCGGTGGAGCCTCTGGTGGTCTCACGTGTTATATGGACGATGGTTACCTCGTCTACGAATACAACCTGATGATAATCGAAAGATACATTGCAAAATCAAAAGACAGGCTTCCTGCTGGTAAGCATACTATCATCGTAGATACGACCCTCGCCAAACCAGCAGCACCTGCTGAAGTCATTCTTACCGTTAACGGAAACGAAGTTGCCCGCACAACCACCAAACGAACTGTTCCACTCGCATTCACTGCCAGTGAAACCTTCGACGTTGGAATCGACCTGGGCTCTCCCGTCTCCCGTGAATACTTCAAACGCAGCCCGTTTGAATTTGACGGTAAAATTCATCGTGTGGATGTGAAGTTGAAGTAAAGCTGTCTGGCTCATCGTTATCCGATTTTCTAGGAATGAGCCAGACCTTTATGTGTTGCTAGTCATCGATCAGTATCAGCTTACAGAGCACGTAATGGATCGGGCAAAAACCTGTGAAAGCGCTGCTAAACATGACAGTCGATGGCACGCCAGTCAGCCAGAGGAACATCGGAATGACCATCACCCCAGCAATGACGCTTGCCAGAATGATTGCTGCGACAATTCCGTCATGAACCCTGAGTTCCCGATCCACACCGAGGCGAGTCTGTCTATTACCCATCGAATTCTCCTTGATTGAATAGGTGTTCTTACTTGGAATAACCGCGTCCGTCCAGTTAAGCGAACGGATACGGTACATTTCAGGTCAACAGTCCCTAATCGTTTTTTATCTGATGGCTACTTATGAATTTTAAAGTTTATGCAGTAATGGTTGGCTACTATGTATTATCCCAGCGACTTTAATTCACAAAGAACATGATGGTTTATTCATAGAATCTCTGGGCGATTGCGACACGATTCCAACTAAACTAGTGAAAGGATGTTCATGACGAAGGTCGCTTGGCTAGTACACTTCTCTTTGTCGTAAAACGGTGAAGTTTTTTTGTCACTTGTAACACTACTTTAATTAAGAGATACTGAGCGATAAAGACAATGATTTAAACTTACCTCAATACAGAGTTCTGAAAGTACATCATGAGTTCAAACGAATCTGAGCCTGCACCACGAGAATATCAACAGCATGACGTACCTGTTCCAATTATCGAAAAGTGGCAGAAGACTATTGACCTGATGGCTTCCATATTTGATGTACCAGCCGGTTTGATCATGCGTGTACTTCCAACACAAATTGAAGTTTTACTCGCAAGTAAGTCTGAAGGAAATCCATACAAAGCTGAAGAGAAAGCTGATCTTAATACTGGGCTCTACTGTGAAACCGTTATGGCCCAAAAGAAAGAACTATATGTCCCCAACGCTCTGGATGATCCAGAATGGGAGAAGAACCCTGATGTCCCTCTTAACATGATTTCATATCTAGGAGTACCTCTGATATGTTCTGATGGGAGCGTCTTTGGCACGATATGCGTGCTTGATGATCACACACGAGAGTATCTACCAGTTTACCACGAAATGCTGGCTGAATTCCGTGGTATTATCGAACAAGATCTGCGAATGCTTGAGCAGGAGAAGCAACTTCGTCAAACGAACAAGCGTTTACACCACGAGCTTGCTGTTGCTCGTGAACTCGCTGACGCAGCAGATCAAGAACACAGACTGTGGTTACAAGGCACAAGCATCACAGTTCGATCTCTAAGAGAAAGTATTGATACCTATGCTGCCAGTAATGACAATCTTTTTTTGAGTGGACCAAATGGAGCAGGACAGGAAGCAACTGCACGTGCGATCCATCGCTCTTCTACTCGCGCTGAACGACCATTTATATATGCATCGTGCCCTCATGTATTGACCGCAGACGAAACGGCATTCGGTTTTCAAATGCATAACTCAGATCAACAAACTTCAGGAAAACTTTCGCTTGCTGATGGTGGCACTCTTTATCTGGAGGGAGTCGAAGCCTTAAATCGCCCTTCTCAAGGGAAGCTTCTAAAGATTCTACAGGAAGCAGTCTCCCAACGTGCTCTTGGTAAGCAACCTACTCCTGACGTGAGATTTATCTCATCAGGTGATCTCACCGAAGCCGTTAAAAATGGAGACTTTGATAGTAAACTGGCCCAACTTCTTAGCACTAGAAGACTCACGATTCCTTCACTAGCCGAGCGTCGAGATGATATTGTGCTACTAGCGAATAAGATTATTGCAGATCGCTCAAGCAGTCTGGGGAAAGCTTTAGAAGGTCTGAATGTTCAATCGGAGGACATTTTGGCAGACTATAGTTGGCCTGGGAACCTTGGTGAGTTACGAAGTGTGGTTGAAAGAGCTGTCGTTTTGACATCTGGAACGAAAGTCGATATTCCACTTGATCTTCTAAGAGAAGGAAGGCGAGTTGGCGGTTATACACTTGAGTGTCAATTAGGATCAGGAGCGATGGGGGAAGTTTGGCAGGGTCGGCATGCTCTACTGAATCGACCATCTGCAATCAAGCTGATTCGGCAGGACGCACTTCAAGCAGATCCAACTGTTCGTCAGAATCTCGAACAACGTTTTAAACGTGAAGCAGAAGCCACATCACAATTACGGTCTCCTCATACAGTTGAGTTGTATGACTTTGGAGTCACTGAAGATGCGGACTTCTTCTATGTAATGGAGTTCCTCAATGGATTTGACCTAGAAACGCTTGTTAAACAACACGGACCAGTAAGCCCTGCCCGAGCAACTTTCTTTCTACGACAAGCTTGTATGTCTCTTGGTGAAGCGCATTCAATTGGGATTGTCCATCGTGATATAAAACCAGCCAATCTTTTTGCTTGTCGTCTTGGGCCTCATTTTGACTGGCTCAAGTTACTAGATTTTGGAATTGTTAGAACCATTGAAGATGCAGATCAGACAGCGACATCCTCTGGCGAATTAAAAGGAACTCCAGCCTGCATGTCCCCAGAGGTAGCTCAAGGCCAAGAAGCGACTTTTGCATCCGACATATACGGCCTTGGCTGCGTTGCCTATTGGCTTTTAACAGGTCAGCATGTATTTATGGCACCCAGTATCATGGCACTCCTAATGCAACATATCACCAAGCCTCCTACACCTGTATCAGAGCATAATCCAAAGATACCTGCCGAGCTTGATGAACTGATACTCCAATGTCTCGCAAAGGCACCGGAAGATCGACCTACCAGCGCTTTCAATTTAGCAGAGCAACTGACAGCCATTCCGCTTGATGATTCTTGGGATAACGATCTTGCATCTGCGTGGTGGAAGGAAAATAGTACTGACCAGAGAAATGATTCACTTTCCGTGTCGATGTCCGAAACCATCGTGCAGGATATGGGTGCTTCGGAATAGTTCTAAAGGTCTCGCTGCTGTACTATATTTAAATAATCGAATTACCCCCTTGAAGGCATTGGTAATCTTGAGAGAATTGTTTCTTTCATATTACTCGAAACAACTCACTATTGAAACTCAACAAACTAATGACTAGATTACCATACGCCTCCTTGTCTTACATTCTCGCTGTTACCTGCATCATGACGACAAATGTCTATTCAGAGAACACGAAGGCTTCAATCGGAGACGCCAACGAACACAATCTTGTCATGCGTGTTACGAGGGAACATTTCGACAATCTAATGCATGATGAGTTTGAGGAAACCATCCCTGTAGATCGTGCTGTGCTTTCTACTTGGGTGACTGGTAGCTCGCAAGTGAAAGGTCAAGTCGATGTAGAACTAGAATCTGACGTGGATGAGGCCATCTTCATCGTAACTCTTGATGGTCAGGCTCATTCGACCACGGTTTCTTCAGAGCGATCTGTCCGTGTTCATAGCACTGGCATTACTACCTTTCATGCAGAAAAACGGATTCATTTTGATGGATTAGCTTATCACGGAAAGCCTACCGTGGTGACGCTAGAACAGGAAACAGAAATTGGTGATATTGTTTCAACTAGAGATGGTTTTATTGGTCGCCTATCAGTTAAAATTGCCAGACGACGCATCCCTCAGATACAACCTGAAGTATCACGTATCATCAAACAGGATACAAAACAAGCCATTCAAGAAGAGTTTGACACAATGGCAAATGAACTGATTGAAAAGTTGAACAAAACGACGCCCTTGGAAGAAACAATTTTGTTGCTATATCCTAAATCAAAAGACTGGGTCTACAGCCTCTCCACGACAGGCGATCATATTCAAGCGAGTGTTGGTCCCAAAGGATTGCGGTTTCCTGAATTACCAATAAGGGCAGACGGACATCGAGACCCCGTTGAAATCTGGGTTCGTACAGGTCAAGTAAAAGTTAAAACCAGAGTCATAAATGTATGGAATAATGCCCAAGATGTATTAAAGCTTGCCTACCTTGCTGGAGTAAAACTGCCAGAGATTGTTCGAGGAGATATCAAACTTGAAGAAGTCGAAGACTGGGTTGTAATTCCCTTAGGCAACACAAGTGAGTTGTTAAAAAAGAGAAGATAACTCGCAGTTGTGGCGAAGTGGAAATTGGGATAATTATCACGAGGGAACATCCTTATCAGGACTAAAGATGCTTTACTCCAGCCAGCTTTGTGAATTCCGTCAGTCATCTCTTCTATGAGTTCTTCAAGAAAATGTACCCTCGTATATAGTGTGAAAGATCAATCGCTGCTTTAAGAAAAGGTGTAGTTAATTCATCTAAACTAGTGGAAGGGTGTTCACGACGAAGGTCGATAGGATAGTACACAACATGAAATAACAAGCTTAGCCGCTGATCTAGATTACAAGTTGGACCTTGATCGCATATCAATACAGATAAACTAGAGTAATCGTTCTTGCAGGTATTACACATTCAAGATTATTTGGATTTGCTTCTTTCTAAGAAAATAAACTAAGTGTTATTAGTGTTTAGGAGTATCGAATTTTTCTATCTTTGGTAATCAATGATGATTTGTTCGGTAGAGAAACTTGGTGATACACTGCTCTCTCGACACTACTTGCCTGTTAGACCCGCCATTTATTTGTTTTACCCGCCATATATCTTGCGCCAGAAAGTTTCACGATGCACGATCTTAATTTAGTACCTACAGTTGAAAACACCTTTCCGAACATTGTATGTATTGATGATGACCTCGATGTTTCGTGGGCTATTGAACTACGTCTGAAAGAATTTAAAGTCAATGTGTTTCGTACATATTATGGTGTGCAAGGGTTCTGGGAAACCATGAGGGTAAAACCACAATTGATCATCACCGATAATAGAATGCCGCAAGGGAATGGGGATTACGTTGTAGAGTGTTTGAAGAGAAATCCTGACACACAAAATATACCAATTATCGTGTATTCAGGTCAAAGCGACACTTCGTTGAAACAACGAATGTTAGGTTTAGGTGTGAACAAATTCATCACTAAACCCGTTGAATTTACTGAATTACAAGGCGAAATAGAAACCATCATTGAACTACAACCAAGACTTGATTTTTTTTGATATAAAAACAAATTCTGTAGGGGCAATCATGAGGGAAGACACCATTAATGTGTTATTGATCGATGATGATCTGGCTGATGCTACATTAACATTGTCAGCATTGAAGAAGTATGATTATTCGAAAATATTTCCTCAGCATGCAGTAAATCTTACTGATGCGATTTGCTGTTTAAGGTCAACTTCCTTTGATCTAATTCTATTAGACCTCGGATTACCAGAGTGCGTCGGAATTGAAACTTTGTCTCGTATTAGGAGGGAGATTAAAGACATTCCGATCATTGTCTTAACGGGGCTAAGTGATGAAAAAACGGCTTTGGAATCTCTAGAAAAAGGGGCGCAAGACTATCTCTGCAAAAATGATGTAACATCACAGACGTTAAGCCGCTCGATTCGATATGCAATTCAACGTCATAACCTATTAGGCGAACTTCGTACTGCAAATGGACTGTTGACGAAAAAGAATCAACGTTTAGCAAAACTATATGAAACAGCTCAGCAATTTGTCGATAATGTTTCTCATGAATTTCGGACACCATTAACTGTTATTAGGGAGTATACCTCAATCATTCGAGACGGACTCTCAGGACCATTAACGGAGTCACAAACAAGCCAGTTAGACTCCATCTTAAACCGTACAGACGATCTGTCATTGATGGTGGATGACATGCTGGACATTAGTAAACTTGAAGCTGGCTTACTAAGCGTTTGGCGCCGAGAATGTAGTGTTAAAGAAATTATCACAAATGTTCAACATTTACTTAGACGCAAGGCGAGAATTAAAGGAATTGATTTTACTATCTCAGTCGAACCAGAGCTACCAAACGTATTCTGTGATGAAGAAAAAGCGAGACGTGTTTTGATCAATCTCGCTGTCAATGCAATTAAATTTACACCGGCAGGTGAGAATGTTGAGATGTGGGCACGCTTGGGCGAATCCTGTTCTTGTGTAGAGGTAGGAGTTACTGACACAGGACCTGGCATCCACGAGGAAAATCTAAATCTCATTTTTGAGAGATTTAAACAATTTGACACGAATATTCACTCTAGTACGAAAGGATTTGGACTAGGGATGAACATTGCTCAAGAGTTGACGCGGTTAAACTTGGGTGAGATGAATGTTCAAAGTATCGTGGGCCAGGGGAGTACATTCTCGTTCACTGTACCAAAGATTGATCCCCAAAGTTTGATCGAGCAATATTTAAATCAAATTTTGAGAAGCAATGATATACCACATCATATCTCGCTGCTATTAGCGAATGTTGAATCCAACGCTAAAAGTAACGCCCATCCTGTTGTAGATGAGTTTTTGCAACAATTTCTGAGATCGCGCGATCTTGTTTATCAGATTGACACGAAACAATTGCTCTTGGTTACGGTGTGTCCAAAAAATGAACTAAAGGAATTGCTATATAGGATTACGAATGATTGGAGTAATTTTTCCAAAAATTATCCGTCAGAGACTTTGCCAGATATTACTCTTCAAATGATTGGTTCTTGGGATCTCCAGACACAGAAAGCTGATTTTGTCAGCGCTTATTACGACAGTGTTTCTATCAATGATCACCATGGAATTACAGATTTTCGAAAGGTATTAGTTGCAGATGACGATCCGGAACTCGTTCAAGCTTTGATGTTAAGATTGGGAGCATCGGGTTACGAAACGATTAGTGCGAGTGACGGCAAAATCGCACTTGAAAAAGCAGTCTCTGAAAAACCTGATGTGATTATCTTAGATATACGAATGCCAAATCTTAATGGTCTTGAAGCATTGCAAGAGCTTAAAAAAAATGACATCACAAAAAACACACCTGTGGTCATGCTTTCAGCAAGTATTCGAGATCAACAAAAGACGCTAGACCATGGAGCAAGCTTTTTTATATCGAAGCCCTATGATTCCAAAGATGTACTCTCTGCAGTAGAGGCATCATTAAATACACAAACCACGAATTGCAAGACACTCCAAATGATATAGGAAGAAAATGTCCAAACCAACAATACTGATTGCAGATGACGATAGAGATTTAACCGATTTAATTTCGTTGCGTTGTCAACATTTGGGTCTAAATGTTATCACTGCAAATGATGCAGATGACGCGATCCTAAAAATTAATACGTTTCTGCCTAATATCGTATGTTTAGACGTAAGCATGCCATCTGGAAATGGATTAGACATCTGCGAATTAATGTCGGCCGATCAACTTACAGCACAAATTCCTGTGATTATTTTTACAGGAAACCCGAATCACGAAATCGTAAAACGCTGTTTTACTTCTTGCGCCTACTACATTCCGAAATGTTCTGACACTTGGTCTCGCATTGAACCCTTGTTGCGTGAACTCTTTGACTTACATTCTGGCACGAAGGATAATTTAACAATGACACCAACTAAGCAGAATCATGTTAGTAACAATGATAATCTTCCAGGTAGTGGTGATCAAAATAACGCACTAGATTTAGTCTTCCGAGCCCTAGGACTTGATGAAGATTCTTTTACGGTGAGTGCCAATCAAAAAGAATCGAATGCGCCACCTTGGATTTTACATGTGGAAGATGATGAAGAATTGTCCAATTCTCTGAAACTGCGACTCGAATCGCACGGCGTGGCAGTCGTCCGTGCTTTTGCAGGTATGGAAGGTTATAGAACTGCATTTACCCAGCCAGCTGACTTGATCATCCTAGACGTGGACATGCCAGATGGACGGGGTGATTATGTTCTGAGGCGTTTAAAAGAGAATATTGTCACTAAAGATATTCCAGTCATTATCCTTACGGGCAGAAAAGACCGTGCATTAGAGCGTAAAATGTTAAATCTTGGCGCGGAGAAGTATTTCACAAAGCCATACATATTCGACGACATTTTGGAAGAATTATTAAAACATATCAACATCCTTCCAACATCAAGCAATGTTGAAAACAAACTGTTGGCCCTATCGTAATGGAATATAATCTGACTCAATCTTCATTCTGAGGTAGTTTAACAATCGTAAACCAGAAATCTTGAATCGATTGAACTACTCTAGTAAATTGCTCTAAGTCCACAGGTTTGGTGACAAAACAACTTGCTTGCAGGTCGTAACTTTTTAAAATATCAAGATTAGAATCTGAAGTGGTTAATATCACGACCGGAATGAGTCGTAAGTTATCATCCTGTTTTAATTCCGTAAGTACTTCACGTCCATCTTTAAGCGGCATATTGAGATCGAGCAAAATCAGATCGGGGCGTATCGCATCTTCATATTCTCGTTCTTGACGTAAGTACGCCAAAGCTTCAACGCCGTTTCCCACAGAATTTATATTGCTTATCATCTTAGAATTATTAAGGGCTTTTTTTGTTAAAAGCACATCGCCTGCATCATCGTCTACGACAAGAATATCAATTGATTTTAGAGAGGTGATTACTGTTGAACTATCCATCGTTTGTTACTCCATTTTGAGGGACTGTAAATCTAAAAGTACATCCGTTATCTATATTCTGATCAACCCATATTCGACCGTTGAACCTCGAAACAATCTTTTTGCAAATAGCCAAGCCTATCCCTGTTCCTGAGTATTCATCACGGGAGTGTAGTCTTTGAAAGATCTTAAAGATACGATCACGATATTTCACTGCAATTCCGATTCCATTATCTTGCACTTGAAATGTCCACTCTTGGTTCTCAAGCTCTGCATTAACATGGATTGCAGGCTTATTTTCTCCCCGATACTTTATCGCATTGCCGATGAGGTTTTGCAGCAATTGAGTCAAAAGCACCTTGTTAGCACATACACTTGGCAGATTTCCACAAGTAACAACTGCTTCACTTTCTTCAATCGCAGTTTGTAGATTTTCGATGGCTGAGTTGTAACATTGCAAACTATCAATAATCTCTAGCGGTTGTGATGTTTCTCCCGTGCGAGAATAAGTTAATAAATCAGAAATCAGAACACTCATCCGCTTCGCACCATCTACAATGAACTCAATGTATGTTTTTGCATCTTCAGAAATATCTTGTTCAAATTCATCTGCCAATAATTGGCAAAAAGACGTCACCTTTCGTAAAGGTTCTTGGAGGTCGTGAGAAGCCACATAAGCGAACTGCTCTAGCTCTAGATTCGTTTCTTTTAGTTTTTGAGCATGTTCATGAAGTTTAGTTTCAGATAACTTTCTATTCGTGATATCATTAATGATACTTACCACCTGAAGTCCTGCCTTCGTCATTACGGGGCTTAAAGAGACTTCTACAGGAACATTCGTGCCATCTTTTCTTACGCCTTTCAAATCGCGATCTACCCCTATTCCTCGGACAGAAGGATCAGCAATAAAACTTGCAAACATATGGACATGTTCCTCCCGGATTTGAAAAGGAACAACCATCTCAATAGGTTGTCCTATCAATTCAGTTTGACTGTATTCAAAAATTCGTTCGGTTTCAGAGTTTACTAAGAGAATATTTCTTTCCTGATCAACCAGAATTATTCCACTGGGAATGGATCCGATAACCGCCTTTAAATAGTCTTCCGCTTGCTTTGTCTGTTCCTTCTCTTTGCTGAGTTCTTCAATTAGCTCCAACGATTCCTCATTCAAGTTTCGCATTTCTAGGGCATCTTGCTCTGTTGTTTTCAGAGCGACAGTCAATTTTTCTTGTGCCGCATAATTCGCCTCGACTTCATATCGAAGCAGTTCATTGATTTTAGCTTGATCAGTAGACGCCTTTTGAGCTTGGGAAAACAGGGTATGCATATTAATCAACAATCCCACAAGCACACATGCATAACTAAATATTTTTAGTATGTGAGCTAGATCGAACATGGAATCAAAAAGTGTAAAGGATCTGGGCATCACCAATGCTTGGCTGACGATTGCAACGATTAGTGAAATTACAATCCAACTTTCGAACTGATCTCTACGCCATTCTTGTTTTTGTAAATAACCGAATAGTGCGATACCAAATAGGGCTGCTGCGATAAATTCCTGAGGTCGACCGAAAAACAGTTCGGGATAATATGCGCGAGGGAGTGGGGAAAATACAAAGAAAGCAAAGCAAAAAAGGGTAAAGGCAGTAACAATCAAATACACATACTTTTCTGGATAATGAGTTGGCTTAGGATGATGTGTTGAATTAAGAGCATCGCTCACAACTTTCGAATCTATTTTCCATGCCCACCAACTTACAACCATCAGGATAGAAAGATAAGTTCTTGATGCACTCCAACTCCAAGGAATGAGTGAAGGCATATCTAAATCCAAATAAGAACTGAAGAAAGTGCTGGTCACAACTGCATGGTATCCATCAAGAAATGCTGTTCCCAAAAAACCAACACCAATGAATAGAAAGGAACCATTTTTTTTTGTATAATAAAGAATCAAAGATATCACGCCGATGGTAAGCGCCAGCAACGTAGCCGCTAGTTCCATCAAAGTATGAAGTTCAGAAGTTCCTTTCCAAGTCACAAATTGCAAGTTATAACAAATCAAGATTAAGCAGATCGTAACGATTAAATAAAATCGTACTTTACCCTGAGAACTCTTATAGGATGAGATGTTCAAGAGCTAGATCTCCCAGAAACACGGTCGATGATAAAGGAATCCAAAACACAACTAATTTTGACGAGATCTAAATAATCGCGTACGTTTCGCATCATAGATATCCTCTCGATGCATCCTTCAATCTCTAAGGAAAAGTAAAAGCATCGTGTTCATCTCTCAGATTCTCCCGATATAGAAAATCAGAGCAACCCCAATTGATTGTAGATAGCAGTTGGAAAACGTAGTGCTGGGGTGGTGGAATCACGGTTAGAAATGATACTGCACGTATGAACACATTTGTCTGACTGAGATACTGGACTTTTTTGGTCCATTTCTCTTTCATTACGGGATTTTAGAAGTATGTACAGAGATCAGAAGATGGGTTCTCACTTAAGGCTTTTCTAAACAACAAGCGTGCCGTAAATATGACCTGTATTGGCAGACATTAGGGAAGATTCTGGAGCATCTAGAACTGTACTAGCCCAGCAACTTTCGGTGGTTATTTTTTAGCGATTCTCAATTCACTCAGAGATGTGACAATTATCGATCAAGAAGAACTTAAAACTCTCGTTACTGTTGGTAAATTGAACTGCCGTACAATCCTGATGATCTTTTCATCGGATATCTGAGCGATTGCTACGTGATTCCATCTGAACTAGTGAAATGATGTTCACGCCGTAGGTCCCGGGGCTGATACAGCGGTAGCACATAGAATCCAAATGAGTGTGAGATAGATTTACCCTAACATCTCTATAAGAATCAGCTTAAAGGAATCGCTGCTTGCTGCATAAATTCTAATCCAATAAAAAATTTGATAATGAGTGCGTTAAGAAGGTCTATGAAAAAAGCTCCGACAAGCGGGATTACTAAAAATGCCTTAAATGATGGGCCGTATTTGGAAGTCACTGCATTCATATTGGCAATAGCAACCGGTGTGGCTCCCATTCCTAGTCCACAGAAACCTCCAGATATAACTGCCGCATCATAATCTTTGCCCATGATACGGAAGATAATAAAAACGGAAAATAATGCGATCACGAGTATTTGAATGTTTAATATTAGAAATATCGGGCCAAACGCATCAGCTACAGATGAAAGATTCATACTCATTAAGCTCATTGCAAGAAATAGTTGAAGAGATATTTCTCCTACATTATTATAGTCTGTTTCGCAAAGAGGTTTTTTACGATATTCGGCCAAGTTTGTTACAAAAATTCCAATCATCATAGCAGTGAGAAATCCTGGTAGTTTTATATTAATAGCAAATAACCAGTGGTTTAATACTTCACCAAAAGATAAGCAGATTGCTAGTACGAACAAAACCCCTAATGTCCTTTGAAGCATCGGTGGCTTCTCATCACTAATATCCTCATTGTTTTCGATTTGAGGTGCTGAATCGGTGGGTGTTAGTTTATGTTTTTTTATTAAGTATTCAGCAATAGGGCCTCCAATAATCCCTCCTGCGATGAGGCCAAAGGTTGCAAATGTAATTCCAATTGGATTGGCCTCTTTTAACCCCGCAGCAGTAGCTTCTTGACCCCATGCAATTGCAGTCCCGTGACCTCCTGCAAGTGATATTGACCCTGCGAATAATCCATAGCCTGGATGGACACCAAATGCGTAGGCTAGTATGACACCGGTGACATTTTGCACTAGTAGAAAAACAGCAGCGCAAGCGACAAGTATCCCCAAAGCTTTTCCCCCCGCACGAAGTCGAGAAAATTTGGCAGATATACCTATTGTGGTGAAAAATACCATCAACAAAGTATCTCTGATTGCCAATTCAAAGATAAACTTAGGTCCTCCGGCACGAGTTATTAGTGCTAAGGTAATACAACAGAGCAATCCTCCGCTTACGGAAATTGGAATACTATATTTCTTAAGCAACCCAACTCTACGTGTAATCTGATTTCCGATCCACAAGACAAGAATTGCGAGAATGATTACGTTAGTACCTTTGAATTCTATATCACTCATTTAATATCACTAATTTTAATCTTGAAATCTTACGTTCAGGGAAATGAGAGAATGTCATTTACTCAAACCAACCTCGAACAGGAAATAATATAACTGGCAAGCCACAATTATAAACATACCAAGTGAGTCACCTCCGACAAAGCCGGAGGCTTCTGACCTTGCCCCTTAAGCTGACACCAGTATTTGATAGACTTTTTACTGTTTCAGTTCTTTTCAAGAGGGAGACAACGATGGCACAGGTACGCTATTCAACGGAGCAGATTATTCATAAGCTTCGAGAAATCGACGTGATAATTGCTCAAGGAGCAACTGTGAAAGGTGCTTGTCGTCAAGCAGGATACTGTATTGACTGGCCATCCGCCGCATTTATTGGTAGTCGACTGAATAGAATCCGGAGAACTGGAAAGTGGTATTTGCGAACCATCAAAAGTGCGGGAGACCTCCATTGCAATCGCATCTCCAATTCAAACAAAACAAGAAATGAGCTGGTAGCTCATGAGGAAATCCCCTGTCTGATTCCTTAGGTATTAACATCAGACTTAATGAAAATAACAAAGTCTCGCTGATCGCTAAAAAAAGAATTCTGGTTCAATCAACATAACAAGCATGTTGCAAACGATGGTCTTTCGTATGAATACAGAAACGCATTACTTTCAACCGCTCCAGCGTTACGTTTTGCAATTGCTATCTACATTTTTTTAGACTTTGTTGGCAAGTAGCGATCATTGTACTGATATCTAAAAAAAAGGAGGCGGTCCTGTGAAAAACAGAACCGCCCCTTACGTGCAGGACAATATGATCAAACAGCGGTGCGAACCTTCTTTGGCAGGCACCGATAACAAAACAACATTATTGATCCTTGCTTTCTCTGAAAGAAAACAGATCAATTACTTTGCTTTAGGTTTTCGTTTTCCCCAACGGGGAACATTACTAGGCTCCTCATGAATTTCACGATAAGGTTCGGTTTCACCAAGCTCATCCATAAGGCGTTGCCAGTCTAAGCCACGTTTTACCGACATACGCTCAATCCCTAACGCCTTACCAATCTTTTTAAGAGTAAGTTTTGGATTCTGAGCCTTAAATTCAATGATTTCTGGTCTGTACTTCAGGGGATCAGGAAGCCGGAACAAATCGAGTTCAATTTCAATTTGTTGACAGTCCCCCTCATCCGATCCACTAGGAGAAAACACCAGTTTACCACGTGGGTAAACTTGTCCTGTGTCTAACGCCTGAATGGGCTGAATCACAAACTTGGGGAAAAACGCACGCATTACATCAGCAAAATCATAAGAAGTTGCCATGAGTTCCTTGAGTACCTCATTTGCGTGTGCGTCAACCAATTCACGGGAAAGTAGTTGCTGCGACACAGACGAAGCAACTGCATCTTTGAGCTCCTTTCGCTTAATTACAATCTGTGCTTCCACAGGTTGTAATGCCGTCAATAGTCCCTCTAGCTCTCCACCATTAGCAATGGCTTGTGAAAGATTTCCCTGCTGCTTGAGTAAGTCTTTTAGCTCCTTTTCAATGTAACTCGTTTCTGAATTCTTTTTTTGCTGATGCAGCTTAGACTCCTCCCACGCAGCATCAATCATCAACCGACGTGAATCGGAATCTTTGTCAAACTCATTCAGCATCCATGACAACAGAGTATCACGAGTACGCTGAATATCGACCTGTACGCGATTCCAACATGTTCGATCATTTATCTCTAGAGAGTTTTTGCACACGAGGTAGTGACCGAAGATCATCATACGACCTCCACAAATACCACACGTCGCCGATTGACCAGGAAAATAACTCTGACAGACTCGCACATCCTTACGTGGACTCTGCTGTTTCGTTTCCTGATCTTTACCCCAGTCGATTGTTAGGCTAACCGCCTCAAGCATTGACTCTTGCTCTTCCAATGTCATGTAGGCAAGTTCTGGAACAAATTCTCGTTCTGGGTTTTTGTTCACCTCTCGATCGTAATAACCTGTTTTAAAGATTTGGACATAAATCGTTTTCCGAAAGAAGCGAGTTCCATGTAGAATGGGATCACGAACGAGTCCTTTAAGAAGGTTTCGATTCCATTTGTCACCTTTGACATAAGGGCCAGTGGGGACTCCATTTTTATTTAACCATCGAACAACTTTTGCGATAGAACCCGTTTTCATCAGTTCTCGCCGAATATCAGGGATGTGTTGACTGTAAATTGGGTCTTTTACAACGCGAAGCCCTTTTGGCCCTATTTCGCCCGTAAGAGCTTCCTCCTTAGTCAATTTGCGATACCCGGCTTTGTGTTTCAGCACCATCCCACCTAGATGAAAAGAGTGTGTTGCGGTACGTCTGACTCGTCGGCGGGTATCGGGAACATGTTGACCATGACGATACGCTGCGGCGCCAAGCATGTTCTCCCAATTTTCATCTGCGGTATCCAATCCATCTGCAACACAGATCAACCGGATCTTGGCATCGACACAGTCTTGGACAAAGCTGAACTGATGCCGCGGGTTGCGGTAGATCCGAGAGAGATCTTCCGAAATTACGACATCAATTTCACCAGATTCAATGAGTTTGTAGGCTTCGAGAATAGTCTCTCGTTCAGCAACCATGCCGCTGATCTGTTCCCCGAGATGGTGAATCTCTATTGGCCCATTGTAGACGTCCGCGAGGAACTTTTCGGCAAAGGCATACGACGATTCGATGGTTTGTTGTGTCTCCTCCTCTGTGTTTTTGGCCTTGGATAACCTGCCCATCACAATAACGCACAAAGGACCATCTGGAATCTTCGGTACTAATGGTACATGATTTAGCATGACTCACCTCCTTGTAGCCATTGTTGAGAATAATCAAGAGCTGCTGGCCATAAACGAACAGCTTTCTCTACTTCACGTTTGATTGTTTCTGGACGAGGATGGGTATAACGCGAGGTCATTCCCAAGGCCCCTTCACCGAATGTGCTGGGAGAATGTCCCAGTACGATTTGTCGAATTAGTGGGTCGACGTTGGCATCCTGCAACAGTGTGGCGAACGTATGACGCCAGCTTTTGGGGCAGGTGACATGCGGCATWYCCACCTCTTGAGAAATTTGCATYAGGTTGATACGGATSGTATCTCGCCGAATYGCACCYGCATCACGCCAAACCCCGCGTTGGATCTTGGCAAGCTGTTCACGAGTTAGAATCTCCTCAGAATCCAATTGTGCAGTGTTCGTTCGKGCTTGAACTGTTTGACAGAGTCGATTAAGCCCGACGTTTCCCAGTGTTGATTCATCTGGTTGGTACTGGTGACGAATAAATAGAGGGCCTTTAGTGCGACCATTCATCACACGACGAAGCACTGCAACAAGTTCAGAAGGGATCGGAATGGACCGTTCGGCACCAGTTTTAATACGCCAGCCCAGTTCAACTTTATTCCGGATGTGAATCCATCCGGAATCTAGATCGACTTCCTCAATCAATATGTGTGTAAGCTCTCCAGGACGTATGCCCAACTTAGCGAGAGTAAGGAAAATTGGAAAAGACCACCAATTGGCCGCTTTGAGGAATGTCAGTTCCGTCTGTTCGTCAAACACGAAAATTCGTTTCGCATCTTCGATACGGAATCGCTTTCCGCCGAGTCCCAGAAAAGGACTATCTGCATAAGGTGGCAGATGCCGTTTTTTGGCCGCATAGTTAAACATGGACCGGCAGCAGTCCAGAATGTACCGAACGCCTTTATCTCGAAGCGGTCGACAACGAGCGTTTTTATGGCCGTTGGGTGAGACTTGGAGCGAAC
>NVWB01000426.1 GCA_002733575.1 Blastopirellula sp.
CCGCTTCAAACTCATCGGCAGAGTGGACAACCCGCATTCCACGACCTCCGCCTCCATGGGCGGCTTTGAGAATGATAGGGTAATTCAGATCAGCGGCAATCTTCAAACCTTCAGCAGTATCTACTATCGCCTGTGAACTACCATCCAAGATCGGCACATTCGCCTGCTCAGCAATTGCACGCGCCGAAGTTTTGTCTCCCAAATTTTGCAGCGTTTCGACAGTAGGACCGACAAATGTAATACCATTGTCAAGACATGCCTGTGCCAGTTCTGGTTTTTCTGACATGAACCCATAGCCAGGATGGATTGCGTCGATTCCATGTAGTTTGGCCAACTGAACCACGGCATCCACATCGAGGTACGCCTTGACCGGTTCGCCTGGGTTACCGATCAAATAGGCTTCATCTGCCTTGAATCGATGAAGGGCAAAACGATCTTCGTGCGAGTACATCGCTATGGTACGAATCCCAAGTTCGTGGGCACTCCGAAAAATTCGGATCGCAATTTCACTTCGATTGGCAACTAAAAGTTTCGTGATTTTCTTCATCGATATTCGCGTTAGATGACAAAATGATAGCAGCTATCTTAGACTTGCTTTGAAATCTAATGACTGCATACATAAAGGAGATTAATGCTGAAATTGTGGCTTCTGATGGGTAAGTAACGTCACTCTGCCCATAGTTTAGAGAGTATATCACGTAAAAACCGTGAGAGGGAGGATAGCAGCAGAGTGATTTTCAAACACAAGAATAGAAAAAGACGCGGAATTTGCACTCCGCGTCTTTGATTGGTTTTAATCAGTTGATTCTCAACTTGAGAGAGCCACTTTATACCGTTTTCGTGACACCTGGGGTTGGAATTGCATAAGGTGATTCCTCGACTTGGGCAGCAACTCTCTTCGGATTTGGTTGAACTGGGGCTTCATCATTCAACGAAGTCAGATTATCGAAGTCTGCGAGTGCAATTTTTGAATTCAGTGCATCTTCATACTTCAACTCTTTACCTGAATAAGTAGCCATTCGACCGAAGATAGCGGTCATCGTGCTATGGGCACCATAATCGCCTTCGTTGGGTCGGTTACCTTTTCGCAATTCTGCGAAGAGATCGTGGTGTTCTTCTTGATGTCCGCCACCACCACCTTTGCCGTAGCTCCAAGTTTGGTTGCCTTTGGAGTCGTAGATTTTTGCGCCACTAAGATCTACATAACCTTTAGTACCATGAGCATGTTCGGAAACACTGTTCCAAACACTTTTCTGATGACGACAGCTACTCAACATTTTAGTGCCATCGCCGTAGGTGAATTCGATCATGTGATGATCAAATATCTCACCATGGTCAACACCTTTACGAACTTGACGACCGCCCATACCTTGAGCGACTGCCGGAGGTCCACCCATTAACCAGTTGATGACATCCAGGTTATGAATATGTTGCTCAACAATATGATCGCCACAAAGCCAGTTGAAGTAGTACCAGTTGCGGATTTGATATTCCAATTCGGTCTGTTCATCTTTTCGTGGACGAGTCCAAACACCACCACCATTCCAGTAGGCACGTGCGAAGATGATATCGCCAATAGCCCCATCATGCAGGCGTTGGATACACTCGATATATTTCTTTTCATGATGACGCTGCAAACCAACACCAACTGCCAAATTCTTTTCTTTCGCGATTTTATTGGCTGCCAATACTCGACGAATACCAGTAGCATCAGTTCCAACCGGTTTTTCCATAAAGATATGCTTGTTGGCATTCACTGCGGCTTCAAAATGCAACGGGCGAAAACCTGGAGAAGTAGCCAAAATCACGATATCAATATCAGATTCAAGCACATTCTTGTAGGCGTCTAGTCCAACAAACTGTCGTTCTTCGGGAACGTCTACTTTGTTGCCATGTTGAGAAGAAACCGTACGAAGGCTAGTGGCCAAGCGGTCTGCATAAACATCGCCCATCGCGACCAATTTTGTAGCACCATCGGTGTTCATCGCTTGACTAGCAGCACCCGTACCACGACCGCCACAACCAACCAAACCGATTTTGATGACATCGCTGCCAAAGGCATGAGCACTACGAGAAAGTGATAAACTTCCTGCAACAGCACCACCGGCAACTAGAAGAGAGGAACCCTTCTTAATAAAGTCACGACGTGAGGATTTGTCTGAAGTGTTTGTTTTTGTCTCTTTTTCCATTATGCGGACTCTCCGAAAGAAGTTAAAAAATGAGAGTAATTACGTTAGTAAGTTTTTACATCAGTGGCTATATAGAATACTCTATATGATAGAACTATTCAATCATCCATTCTATCACAGGCTTTTGAGGCGTCATTTCCTCCCTTAAGGCGAAATCTGTTGATTCGATCCTCATTATCAATCATTGTACTCGTACTCATGACAGGATTCTGTATTCCTCGTTTCTCGGGAATTTGTCTCTCTGCAGAGCCGATAAAGCCCCAATGGCATAAATATCAGGCCGAACAAGACCACATGGGCACCAAGTTTCGGATCACCATCTATAGCAATCATCCGGACTTTTCTCCCAAAGTATTTGATTTAGCCTTTCAACGGATCGAACAAATCAATGCAGTTTGCAGCGATTACCTGGCCGATTCCGAAGTGAGTAAACTCAGCCAAGCGTCTCCGATTACCAAACCTGTTGCGATTTCTAATGACCTGCATTTTGTTTTGAATCAGGCTCAAAAGGTTTCACAACTTACCGAGGGTGCCTTTGATGTAACGATTGGCCCATTAACCAAGCAATGGCGAAGAATTCGTCGACGTAAGAAAATGGATCAAGAGAGTTTGAATGAAGCCAAACTGGCAGTAGGGTATCAATCGTTAATCCTCGAAAAGAATAAACCAGCAATTCGATTACTCAAAAGCAACATGAGAATTGACTTGGGTGGAATCGCAAAAGGCTATGCGGCTGACCAAGCTTTGCTTGTCTTAAAGGAGCAGGGTTATAATCGTGTGCTCGTAGATGCCGGGGGCGATGTGGCAATCGGGGAATCGCCACCGAACACAAAAGGCTGGGCTATCGGAGTTGCGACACTTGATCCGCAGCAACCACCATCGCAGATTTTATATCTATCGAATTGTGCCGTGGCAACTTCAGGCGATGCGTTTCAACACGTCGAGATTGATGGCATCAGGTATTCTCATATCATCGATCCACGAACTGCCAGAGGGGTGACACTGCGAAGCTCGGTCACCGTATTAGCACCCAATTGTACGCTGGCAGACGCCTGGGCTTCTGCATTAAGTGTGCTAGGACCAGAACGAGGATTTCAAGTGATTAATACTCAACCTAAAATTGCGAGTTGGATTGTTATCGCAAACGGCGACTCCACCAAATCGTATCAATCAAACAACTGTCAAGCGTGGCTAGATAGTTTCTCTTCCAACAATTAAATTCGCCTATTAAACTTCCACTAGATTGAAGTCTTGAACTTCATTAATCTTGTTGAGTGAAGTTTCAATCTCGGTATCATCATTTGCAGAGAGAATCTCTTTCAAACGCGAAGTCTCAAGTTCAACCGAGTGTATGCGACCATTGCGTTCAATTTTGAGTTCCAGAGAATCGCCAAATTGAGTTACCAAATCATAAAACTCTTGACTCGTACTGAAGTTTTTTCCGTTCACCGAATAGACGCGGTCAATTGGCTTTAACCCAGAAACAGAAGCAAGAGAACCTGAGACAACATTGGTCAGCATCACCATCGAAGGGTCGGCAGTATCAACTTGCCAGCTAAATCCAATAGGAGTCGGTTTTTCGGCTAAGGTGATAGGTAAGATCAGTATTTCTTCTTCGCCTTGCCTTTCAACGGCAACAGAAGTTTGCTTAGCAGAAGCCTGTACATTAATCAAAAACTGCTCAACATCACCAACCGGAATTCCTGCGAATTCCATTAACCGGTCTCCAGTGCGAATCCCGGCCTTATCAGCAGGTGACTGATAGGCAACCCGAGTAATCACAACCCCTGGCTTCTCTTCCTCTTTTGCATTCCAGCTAATTCCGATACGAGATTTCCTCGTTTGGTTGGTTGTTTCAAATCTTTTTTTCGTGGTTGGATTATCGAAGCGAGCTTGTTTACGAAAAGCAAGGCTTTCATCTTGATTGGCCAAGACCCAATTAAAACGAAACATCACTTTCGCTAAAGACTGTATCCCTTCGTTATTAATCAAATGTGCATCATCTTGAGGGCGATGGTAATCCTTGTGCAACCCAGTGTGAAGCATCATCACAGGGATATTCTTTTGATAGAAAGTGTGATGATCGCTATCGGATTTCATCTTCCAAGAGATATCGAGAACTAGGTTTTCTGACTCGTTAGCATAACTTATCGCTTGACGTAAACCATACGAAGTTCTCGTACCAAAGACTTCAACTTGTTCGTTTCTAAGTCGGCCAATCATGTCAATGTTCATATAGAACTTGATATGATCCAACTTCAAAGTAGGCTGACTAACCCAATGCTTGGAACCTAACAAACCTTTTTCTTCGCCATCCCAAAACGCGAAAGCGATAGTTCTGCGTGGAGCCTGTTCCATTGAGGTAAAAGCTTGAATGATTTCTAACAACCCCGATGTTCCACTGGCATTGTCATCTGCCCCATTGTGAACATACCCAAAAGGACCGTAACTGTTCGTTTTATTTCCATAGCCTACATGATCATAATGAGCCCCAATCATGATCACCTCGTCTTTAAGCTCTGGATCACTACCAGGCAAAATTCCGATGATATTGCGGAAACGCTGCTGGTGAAATGCTTGAAAGTAGGTGTTACGATCCCCCGCAGGTTCGAGACCATATTCTTTCATTAATCCAACAAGATAATTCCCTGCGGCTCTTCCACCACGAGATCCAGCTTCTCGACCTTCAAAAGAATCATCTGCCAAAATATCCACATGCTGTTTGACTTGGTCTACCTGAATGGTTCCTAAAGCAGCCGAGAATGAGAGTTCTCCGGCATAAGAACCAGAAATTACAGAAAAAATCAGCGCAAAAATAGCTACAAGGCGAACCATGGCGAGTCAATATGTTTCTAACAATAGGCAGTGGGTCAAAGACATCCATGAAGGGCGAGTTGTGTTCCGTACATAAGGAATTTAAGATTCAATTTGATCTCAGGTGGTATTACATGAACAAATTTGAATGATTAATCAAAAAACGTCGCTTTGTTGGTCTGATTATACTGGATATACAGTCCGATATTGTAATTTGACCGATTTTACCATCTTTGAATAGTTATTGTAAAAATGAATTAATGAGCTGGCTAGCAACCTAAATTCAAGATTTCATCCCTAGAATTAGATAATACCTGTTGAAATAAATGCCCAAGGCACCTATATTCATAACTTCCGCCTGGAGAGGTGGCTGAGTGGTCGAAAGCTCCGGTTTGCTAAATCGGTGTACGAGTCAAATTGTACCGCAGGTTCGAATCCTGTCCTCTCCGCTAATGTTTACGGCATTTAAAATTCGTCACGCTAAGTTGTTTCAGATAAACAACTTAGCGTTTTCTTTGCGCGGTCGGCCAAACCTCCTGGTGCACATTTGGTGCACAACACGTGCACCAGTGGGTGCAATATGGCTTCTTCAAGCAAACGACCGTCCCGCCGAAAACGTGTGGGC
>NVWB01000043.1 GCA_002733575.1 Blastopirellula sp.
TGTGCGAAGACAGCGACGCCATGCTTGGCTTCGACACACTAACCCGTACCGAAGGCATTCTCCCGGCACTCGAATCTTCGCACGCCGTGGCCGCCGCGATGAAGATTGCCGCCGACATGCCGAAAGACAAAATCGTGATGGTTTGTCTTTCTGGCCGCGGAGACAAAGACGCCGCTGAAATTGCCCGCATCAAAGGCGTTTCCGATTAATGGCTTAGTTTGACTAGCCCAAGTACTCGACCACAACTTCGACCTTCCAACGAAATCAACTACCATGTCTGCCATCGATCAAGTATTTAGCACACTTAAAGCCCAGAACAAAAAAGCATTTATGCCGTTTGTGACCGCCGGGTTTCCGTCTTTAGACTTCACCGCCAAGGTGCTCAAAGAACTTTCGGATCGTGGTAGCTCGCTGTGTGAATTGGGTATCCCGTACAGCGACCCTATCGCCGATGGCCCAGTGATTCAGGCCTCGTACACCGCGGCACTTGATAACAAAATCAAACTGTCGCAAATTCTGGAAACCGCCGGCCAAACGCTGCCATCGCTCAAGTGCCCGGTCGTTTCGATGGTCAGTTATGCCATCATCTACCGGCAAGGGCTAGAAAACTACATCGCCAAAGCGAAAGCCGCCGGCATTGCAGGGGCGATTGTGCCGGACCTTTTGGTCGAAGAGGCCGCAGCATTATCCGAAATCTGCCGCAGAGAAGATTTCAGCCTCATCCAACTAGTCACGCCGACCACATCCCCAGACCGGGCCATTCGCATTGCCGAAACCTCGACCGGGTTCCTCTACTACGTCAGCGTCACCGGCATCACCGGAGAACGCACCGTACTGCCGCCTGAACTAGTCGATAACGTCGGCTGGCTCAAAGAGCGAACCGATCTCCCCATCTGCATCGGCTTCGGCATCAGTAAGCCAGAACACGTCCGCATGGTCAAACCCGTCTGCGACGGCGTCATCGTCGGCTCCGCCATCGTCAAACGAACCGCCGAAGTCGGAGCCAAACCCGAAGCCCAAGTGATTACCGAAATCGGTGATTATGCGGCGAGTTTGATCGATGCTTTGGATGAGTAGACCAGGGGCCAATATTTATATGGACTTTATATGTTGGGGCACTCTGTCTATAATGCTGGTCTACGGGAACGCCACCCCTCAATCATGCAGAGAGGTAGTTCGTTAAAGCTGGGATTTTATAAAGAGAAAATTTGACTGAAATATCATATTAATGGTTCAGTAAAATGCCAACAGATACTATTAACAATGAATCCAAAAGTAATAGCAAAGAACAATCAGTTCTCAACCTCTCTGTACGCCAATTTTACTTTCTAGAATATTATTATATCTTACTCAAAAGCATTTCAAAATTTGATGAAATTGAGCAAGTGTTCCATTCATTTAAGCTCCTTAAGCAAGAGCATTACCTTGGTGAATCACGCTTCAAAAAATTAACTGTTGAAGCAGAGAATCTAACCCCAACACAAGAAAATCGGTATAGGTATACATTCAAGCAGGTTATCGAAGATTCCAAGGATTTTAAGTTAATAAAAGAAGTGGATGATTCTCTTTTTCTAACTGAGCAGGGAAGCTTACTGCTTGAAATGTTTGGGACGGATAAATTTAAACACACATTATTTACTCTCATGGAGAATAAAAGTTTTGCGTTTCGTTATTTATTGAACACAATGTACGATGCTAATAAATCCAAATCGGGTTTGCTGATTTTCCCGATCTATTCTCCTTACCAACTTGATTTCAAGCGATCAGACATTAAAACTGCTGGCGATATTCGCAGATACACAGTGGTGCTTCAGAGACAATTAGAAAAAGATATTCGTGAGCACTTGGGAATAATCAGAGAACTCACTAAAAAAAATAAAGTGCTACTATCTCGGCTACACGAATCAGGCATATTGCCAATGTCGGATACTGAAACTTTTAATCCAGCAAAGTACAACTCAATCGTGTCACGCTGTCGGAAGTATTGGCTGGACTATTTCCTTAAGGACGTGTACGGTTTTTCGTTATCAAATTCGGCTTTTGATCTATGGATATATCGGGGAAAACAAGTAGGGGTGCTTCAAGTAACAGAATCTTATCCTAATTTTAACGGAAGGATCGTTTACCCGACTTCAGTTGTAGCCAAATCAGCTTCAAGTACGGATTTTCGAAATGTTTATAAGTATCCAAACGGTGAGTCATTGTTCGTGCACGTTCCTAAAGGTGAAAATGGTTTGTCGGATTTTGTAGATTGCTTACTTGAAGGGTATTTGTCTCTACGAAGAACACATCGAAGCTATTTTATTAACCTTACTTTGTTGCGTGAGTTAGTTTGTTACAACATGAAAGTTTCTGAAGTTGTGTTTGGTTCCCTATTAGAGCGTGCATATCAGATGAACCTTGAGGGGGAGTTGAAGGTTAGTATTTCACTAGAGGTTGATAGACTCCCTGCGGAAACAAAAGCGACATACCAGAAGCAGGAGCCCGTAATGGTTGAAGGCCGTTACCGTAATATTATTGCAATTGACGTTACAAAGGATAGCAAATCACATGGTAAATAAGCTAACTCAGAAACCAAAAGAATTACCTGTTACAAATAATGAGGGACGATTTGAACGCTTTAATTTGATCGAAAATCCCTTTCCATCAGAGCCCATCGTAAATCGAGATTCATCTGACAGGAGGATTAATGGTGGCATTTTTGAAGGAGCTCTCAGGAAAGCTGAATATGATCAAGTAATTGAAAACTACGTGAAGCAACCTCATCGCAATCCAACACATTTAAGACTCGGATATCTTATGGACGCATCTTATATTGGACGAGGGAATGGCAAGTCAGCATTTCTTCTCCATGTGCAGGATGCGATAAATCGTGAATATGGTCTTGATTTATCTGATGGGCTCAATAAATGCTTTGCAATATACGTGCCTCCTGAGCCAGGTGGCCGCACAAAGTCTTTTCCTCTTTTTATAGACTGTATATTTGACTCTTTAGTTAAATCTAACATTATTCGAGATTGCATTGCAATATTGCGATTGAAATCCATAGAGCATCTTTACCCAGATTCAACGGCTGTAGAACAGATCAGCGACACAGATGATCTTCTTACTTGTTTAGAAAACAGAGATTGGTATCAAGATAACAGCTTGGACTATATTAAGATCGCAACTGATATTAGTGAAAATGAATTTCTTCAAGAATTACCCCCTGAGTTTCCACTTTTCAAAGAATCTTCCGGTCGTTATCTCTTTACCGATTTAGTGCAGACGAATGATTTTACTGAATATTATCAAATTCTAAAGAAGGGAAGTGACCAAATAAATTTTGTTTTTTCTCATTTAGTTCGTTTCTTTCAAGCGGCAGATTTTACTGGCTGTCAAGTCCTTGTTGATGATTTTGAACGAATTCCTGATTTCCAAAGTGGTCGTCAAAAGCGAGACTTTGCAACAGAGTTACGGACTATCTTGTATGACGGTATGAGCGTAAATGCTCGCATAGGTTTCTTCAATTTTCTGTTGGTATTGCACGCAGGTGTTCAACGTTTAATTGCAGATGCTTGGCAGGAATCTGGTCTGGAAATGAGATCACCAATTTCTGGAAATTCGAGTCATGTTGTGAAATTTGAGAAACTTAATAGAGACCATGCTTCTCTCTTACTGAAAACCTATTTAAATGAATATCGAAGTACGAAAAACCATGCAATAGGCATTGAGCCGTTTACAGAGGATGCAGTAAGTAAAATTAGTGAGGGTGCCGAGTATAATGCTGCAAAAATTCTTAAAGCTGCTTATAGCTTACTTGAGAAGGCCGCTAACGATATCAGTGTATCTGTTATCGATGAGGATTTTGTTATTAAGCACCACAATTCAGATTCAATACAATCAGCTAAAGATGAGGGATTATCAATTGAGAAGGCTGATACAACAGATTTGATAAAGAAAGCTCGTGGAGAAATTAATTGAGTCACGCATTAACTAAGGAAGAACTGCTTGCTGCATTACTAGAAAACCCTAATACTTTAGGGCAGAGTCAGTCATGGTTAAGCCAAGCAAGGAATTGGCAAGATGAGTTAATCGCTTTTGATTATTTCCTTGCGCAGTTACTTGAACGTTGCACTGAGGAAGATGAGCAGAACTTGTATCTGAAAAACTACTTCGATCTTGAGGCAACAGCTTGGTGGACACGTGAAGATTTTGGGATGGATTTTATTACATATTTACTGTCCCATCTCCGTGACACAGACCTGAGTCTCGAAGAACAAATAGTTCATTACCGCGACCGAATGGATAATCACCAATATGACCGATCTCTACGTTACTGATACAGTTGGGCTTATTAATTATTTCCACGAAACATTTAGCAGAAGTTCTTCCATCTCGGCTTCAACTCGTAGGATTTACGATAAAGCATTCTCTACTTCTGAGGGTTCCGTACGACTTAGTATTCCAAGTGTAGTCTTTGTTGAAATCCACGAAAAATGGTGCCGCACTGAGGAGTTTTCACGTAAGTTCTACTATAATGTTTTCAAAAGAGTTTGTGATTCGCCAAATATTGAAGTCAAACCTATTGACCGCGAGGTTCTTGAGAATTTGCTTCGAATTAGAGGCAGCCTTGAGGACCATGATCTCCATGATAAATTAATTTTAGCTTCGGCTATGATGTTAGATTGCCCATTGATTACATGCGACTCAGAGATCATAAAATTCAACGATGAATTTAACGTTGTTGATATTATTTTCTGATATTCCAGAACTATCTACTGCGAAGACTCTAAGTATCAGACCCATGAGTTAGAATAGGAACGTGAGCTTCGGTGAAATCACCCTCTCTCACCTCGGATCGACTTCGTCGACACGGACATCGTTCCGAATGAGTTTTCTTTGAGGCGGGGCGGATTCCGGAAGCGATGGCCGTGTTACCCGGTTTTTTCTTTCTTTCCTTGGCGGCTTGGGGCCTTGGCGTGAGATAGCTTTTCGCAGTTCTAGGCGGCTGGTGAGCAGGCCACCCTACCCTGCTCTGATCGACTAGCGTCGACCCCGACGTCGTTTTGAATATGCGTGTTTCAGTGGCATGCGTTCTCCAAAACCAACATCGCGGCCACCCGGAAACTTACCCGCCGAGGATGACTTCTTCTAGGCCGTGTTGTTTGCAGGTGCGGAAGACTTCGGTCACATGATCAAAGCGGCAGTGGGGGTTGGCGAATAGGCGGACGCGGTGGTCGAGATCGCCGGCGTTACGCATTGATTGCAGGTGCGAACTGAGGCTCACATTTTGGCCTGCGACGAAGGTTTTTCCGGTGAAAGAAAGGACCACGTCAAGCCAAGGCTTTTCAGGGGTGGGGGGTTGCCTGGTGTTCGGGCCGGGTTGTTCAGGGTGTTGGGTCATTGGATAAAATCAGTTCGTTAGAGAAATCGTTCTCAGTTCACGTAGGTCAGGCTGTGCCTGACGGGAATTGCAAAACCAATTTTGCTTCATCGTCAGGCACAGCCTGACCTACGACTACCGCCAGGGTTGCGGTACTATTGAAGATACCGAAGAGCCGCCTGGGGTTCACGCTTAAAACGGCCCCCTGGCTTGTCATTCACCTAAACTACGGCGGGTTAATTACTTATGTTCGGCGTAAATTTCAAATTTTCTCCGTTGACCTCGATGATGAGTTCACCACCTCGCTCCAGTTTTGGTGTCGTGATCTTGGGCAGCGTGACTTTTTGGCCATCGACTTCCATGATGACATCTCCTGGTTGGATGTTGGGCTGCAGCCGGGCTGGGGTAGTAACTGTAGAAGCAGGAGCGTTTTGCTGAATGTTGACCCGGGCAGTGGACACAAACAATGCCCCAAGTACAACGAGACCGATTGCGCCTGCAACAAACAGGGCAACTATAATACCGACAACTGCAATGGCCGCTTTGACTCCGCTGTTCATAGTGATTTCCTTTATTGGGTTTGAATTGATAGAATTACATTGAGGGTGAAAGATCAGTCGGAGCGGGTTCCGAATCTGGTTCGATGATTTCGATTTCCAGGTTTTCAGACTCGATACTCGCGGGCAGTGTGACTTTTTGGGCTTCGATTTCGAGGATGGCTTCGGCCTGTTCGAGGCTGGATTCTGCATGTAGCTGGGCTCCGATAGCCTTTAATTCTTGCATCTTTGCTTCTCGAATCGC
This sequence comes from Blastopirellula sp., assembly GCA_002733575.1. Classification (GTDB taxonomy): domain Bacteria; phylum Planctomycetota; class Planctomycetia; order Pirellulales; family Pirellulaceae. The sequence continues at coordinate 6,167 of NVWB01000043.1, forward strand.
TTGTTCTCTGGCTTGCATATTAAAATTCCAGACCACCGCAACCCCAACCCCGGCCACCATGAAGATGCAGAGCAGAACGCAGAGTATTGCGACAACTGCTTTGGAGCCGTTGTTCATCTTTATTTCCTTTTGAGTTGGAATGGATAAAATACCTAGGAGGAGATATCCGTCGGTTCTGGTTCCGATTCTGGTTCGATGATTTCGATATCCAGGTTTTCAGGCTCAATGGTTTCAGGCGTAACGATGATTGGCTCTATGTCTTCGATGGATGGTATCTCAACGGGCTCGACAACTGGCATTGCCGGTGCCGTTCTTGTTTTGATAGGTGTTCTGATGTCCTGGGTTCGGTGTGTCTGTAGATAGATTAATCCTAGCAGCACGACAGCCACCGCCACGGCAATAAAAAGTGCAACGATGGCACAGCCAACCGCGACGATGCTTCGGGCTCCGTTGTTCATTTTGTGACCTTTGGAAATATAGTGAAGTTTCGGCGATGAAGGGGAGCATCAAATCACCAGCAAACAATGAAGCTAAACAAGTCGATTATTGCGATCACAACTCTGATTGTTCGCTTCATAATATCTAACGTCTTTATCATGGATAGCTAAAAAAATGAACCTGACTGAGAGTTTATTCGCAGTGATTGCTAGATTATTGCGGCAGCGAGAGAAAAAATGGGGAGAAAATGATTTCTGTCTGACTGATATATATTAGGTAAGCAGTAGAGATTGCTCACTTTGCCATGTTTTTTCCTGCTTTTTTGATGTAAGTCGGTAAGAGTTAAGGGATTCTGAAAATTAGGTGATGGTCATCTATTGGTGGGGCTGATAAACTGTGAGAATCCTCAAGGCTATACCTGCCTTCGATTTAGACGTTTTTTAATTGAATTCAACAAAACCGAATTCATCAAAACCACATTGAACGAATTTGTAAGAGTTATCATCAATGAGCAGTTATTTGATTGCCATCAACGGGCCTGATTCAGGTAAGAAGATCTATTTGGCTGGCGAAAAGTTTGTGCTGGGACGCCATCCGGAGTGTGATATTTTGGTGGAAGTTGGCGCAGTCAGCCGGCACCATGCGCAGATCACGAAAGATTCGCAAGAATACTACATCGAAGATCTCGGCAGCCGCAACGGCACCTATGTGAACGAAAAACAAATTGCCGATAAGTATCATCTTCAAGATAGTGATACCATCCGCATTTGTGATGTTGATTTTAGTTTTCATGTTGATCAACCGTTTGCTGCTCCGTCTGGGCTGCCTCAAGGCAACCTGGATGAAAGCTCTGCGTTTGGCACGATTGTGTTTGATGAAGACGAGGGCGAATCGACGATTATGTCGAAGCTCGAAGTCTCTTCCGAGCCAGGTTCCATCCACTTAACTGCCAGTGCCGAAGTCAAGCTGTTGGCTTTGCTCGAAATCACAAGGCAGTTGAGCGGTGCGTTAACCATTGAGGAGGTGTTGCCGAAGGTTCTCGACAGCCTGTTCAAAATCTTCTTACAGGCCGACCGTGGATTCATCATCGTCCGCGAGGCCGATGGGCAACTGATACCGAAGTGGACCAAAAGCCGCCGCGAAGGCGACGATGAAGTTCGGATTAGTAAAACCGTGGTCAACCATGTGATTGATTCAAAAGAAGCGATCTTGTCGGCCGATGCCGCCACCGATACACGCTTTGAAATGAGCCAAAGTATTACCGACTTCAAAATTCGTTCCATCATGTGTGTCCCGTTAATCAACAGCGATGGCACCGCATTTGGTGTGATTCAAATTGACACTTTGGATCAACGTAAGCGATTTCAGCAAGAAGATTTGGAAGTGCTCGTTAGTATTGCCTCTCAAGCATCCGCCGCCATCGATAACGCAAACATGCACGAAATCGCATTGAAACGAAAATCGATGGACCGCGATCTGAAATTGGCCACCCAAGTTCAAAAGGGATTTTTGCCCAAAGAAGGTCCAGACATTCCAGACTACACTTTCTACGACTTCTACTTGGCCGCCAATGCGGTGGGCGGTGATTATTACGATTACATCCCGCTACCGAACGACCGGCTCGCAATTATCGTAGGCGATGTGGTCGGCCATGGAATTGCGGCTTCGCTGTTAATGGCAAAGCTTTCGGCAGATGCCCGCTATTGTTTAGTGCTGGAGCCGGACCCTGAAAAGGCCATCTATATGCTCAACAACAAATTTGCCGAAGCCATTCCAGACGATCAATTTGTAACGCTCGTAGTCAATATCTTAGACCATAAAAATCACACCATGACCGTCCTCAACGCCGGCCATCAAGCGCCGTTGTTACGTCGCAACGATGGCAAGATTGATATGATTGCCGAAGAGGAAATCAACCTGCCGCTAGGCGTGATGGAAGACATGGACTACGAAGCAGTCACCGTACCGATTGCCCCTGGCGAAAGCTTCACGCTGTTCACCGATGGTCTGAATGAAGCAATGAATAGCGATGGCGATCAACTCGGCATGGACCCTATTCTCAATCAGTGTGCCAAGAAGCATGCTTCGGTAGAAGATATGGGCAAAGCCATCATACAAGACACCCAAGCCTTCATGGGCGACCACAAACAATTCGACGACATGTGCCTAGTCATCTACGAACGCAACGCCGAGTAAGCAGAAATTTCTTGTAGGGTGGCCTGGGTGCCATGCTTTTTGCCGTTAGGCATAAGCATGTTTTTGAACTACTATTATGTTAAACTCAAGTGATGCAACTTGGCCATCGAAAAACTCGGAAATCGTTTGACAAAGAAGGAGATGCCCACTTCTTAACCTTCTCCTGTTATCGGCGACTTCCCTTGTTCACTAAAGAGAGAACCTGCCGGTGGATGATCGAGGCAATCAATCTATCTAAACAACGGAATCCGTTTGACCTATGGGCCTGGGTTATCATGCCTGAACATATTCATCTTGTGTTGTTGCCTCAATCTAACGTACGCATTGCTTCCATACTTACCTCAATGAAGCTCTCGGTCTCAAAGAGAGCCATTGCTTGGACAGAAGAACACGCACCCGATTTTCTAGATCAATTACTTGATCTGCAACCTAATGGAAAACGTTCTCATCGATTTTGGCAGCGAGGTGGAGGTTATGATCGGAACCTTCGAACAACCAGAGATCTTCATGAGAAAATACGCTATGTGCATCAAAACCCTGTTAAGCGAAGGCTGGTTGAGAAAGCAGAAACATGGCCTTGGTCGAGTGCCAAGGATTGGGAAAATGGAACAGATTCTGTTCTAAAAAATAGACCGTGAGTCCGTTCCACCGTTGACAAATCTTGACGATCAAATCGATTCAGAGTTATTTTATTGATCATAAAGCATGCTTATGCCTAACCGGCAAAAGCATGGCACCCAGCGACTCATCGTCAGGCACTGGTGCCATGCTCTCGCGCTTTCGCGTGAGCATGTTTTGATATCGTGTAGCACCGCCGACGATTTCGGAGTTGGCTGTGCTTCGGGATCAAACTTATTCGGAACGTCGTCGGTGTGGCCGAAGGCCATCAGAGGCTACAGCGGCCAAGAACTCACCGAACTCAAATGGGGATCTTCTTTCGCGTGAATATTCCAATCTCAAGCGCGAAGCGTCAGTTCTGAACGAAGGCAGTAGCACTTGGTCTGCAAAAAGATTTCTCACGCCAAGGCGTCAAGAAGAAAGGTCTTACCACGAAGGCACCAAGACACGAAGAAAGAAAACAGTTTTTAGACAGGATTTACAGGATGAACAAGATGTGTGAATTCAAACCTTATCCTGTGAATCATGTCCATCCTGTCAAAAAAATATCTCACGCCAAGGAAGAGAAGCGACACTGGTGCCATGCTCTCGCGCTTTCGCGTGAGCATGCTTTGGATCAGCCTATACGGCTTGCTTCAACCACGCCTCACCCATCGAACCGACCACGATTTCTTCACGAACAGCCGGGCCATGATTGCAATAGTTGTTTGCCGAAGAGGATAGACGCTACCTGGCAGTTACCTGCCACACCCCTCTACAGGATAATTGGCAGTTTATGCCTGTTATTCCTATTTTAATGATTGACCCCTCTTTTGCTTCGTGATAGCATCCCATTCTATGTGGATACACCTCACATCAAGGAATGTGGGTCAGCCCGTGATATTCATCTTTTTGATTTTACACCTAGGGAGAGTTGTTATGAAGCGGAAGATTTTATTTGCGGTAGCGTGTGTGGCAAGTTATGTTTCAAGTGCTTCTGGTGCACTGGTGACTTCAGATGGATCATTTGGGCCTAAGACAATTATTGATTTCAGCCAATTTAACACGACTTTTAACTTCACAGCTGGGCCAATACAGGTTGGTGGATTAGTTGGCAAGGACATTGAGTGGTCATCGACCACTTCAAATTCAGTCATCGGTAATTCGGGATATGGGTTATCATCAAATGGGGAGTGGACCTCAAGTCGCATTGGATTTGTTGGATTAAACAGTGGTTCTGGTGATTCTATGAGATTTGACTTTAACGACGGGCCTGTCTCAGCGGTCGGTGGGTTTGTTAATTACGCCCCTGGTTTTAATCTTTTCTTCTTGGAAGCTCTTGATATTAATAACGTGGTGCTCGAATCCTACAATATCTTTATCAATACTACTGGACAAGATGATGGTGTCTTTCGAGGTATTCAACGGACATCAAGCGATATCAGTGCCTTACGGATAAAAGGAGGGTATGCGGTGCTCGACGATCTAACATTTTCAGCAGATGTTGAACCAACTCCAGAACCCACCTCCCTCGCCATCTTCGGCATCGGAGCCTTGTGCTTCGGTGGAGCAGCAGCACGACGAAGACGTAAAGAGAAACAAGCAGCAGAAGCTTAACAAACTTTGGCAAACCGGAATGAAGACGGGTGGCATTTGCTGCCCGTTTTTTTGTTTCTTGAGGGTGTGAATGTGATGTACTTTGCCATACCCCTATGCGGGGTATTTGACAGTTTGTTCTAATTATTCTAGTTACAATGATTGACCCCTCCTTTGCATCGTGATAGCATCCCATTCTATGTGGATACACCTCACATCAAAGAATGTGAGTCAGCCCGTGATATTCATCTTTTTTGATTTTACATCTAGGGAGAGTTGTTATGAAGCGTATGATTTTATTTACGGTAGCGTGTGTGGCGGTGATGTTAACGGTGGGACAGGTGCAGGCAGCCTTATTAGGCCCTGTGTATCCTGCACCAGGCGGCAATACCTTTAGTGGAAATGGCGTTTCAGGCGCAGATGGATTAGCTATTTGGAATTTAGGTGGCTTTGATACTAACGAATTCGATTCGCTTTATTATGGGGCCGATAATGTTAATTATGGTCCAAATGGAGCAGGGCTAGACGGTAGTGCAAACTCTTTCTTCTTTACTGGCGCATCTGGTCAGACCGCTACCTGGGCATCCAATACTCTGTGGAGGATCCATAACTCTCCGGGTGGATCTCATAGCGGTGCTTCAACGCGTCTTACAATGACAGTCGAAGGGCTTGGTGCCAACCCTTGGATTGATGCGAATAGCGTTGGAATTAACATAGGAACATACGGAGATGTTGGAGTCGTCGTCGACAATTCAGCTGGCGTAGCCTTTACAGTTAAATGGGAAATTGAAGCCAATACCGGTAGTGGGTGGCAGGCGCTCAATAGTGTACTGCAGCACTCTGACCATAATGGTAGAACGAGAAGCAGTTTTGCGACTGGATTTTACTCGACAGAACCTGTTGTCGATACTGTTCCAGAACCAACCTCGATGGCCATCTTCGGCATCGGTGCATTATGCATGGGTGCAGGTGCAGCACGACGAAGACGTAAAGAGAAACTGGCCGCAGAAGCCTAACAAACTTTGGTAAATCGGAATTAAGACGGGTAGCATGGGCTGCCCGTTTTTTGTTTCTTGGTGGTGTGAATGTGATGGACTCCTGCACCACCCCTCTACAGGATAATTGGCAGTTTATTCCAATTATTCTAGTTACAATGATTGACCCCTCCTTTGCATCGTGATAGCATCCCATTCTATGTGGATACACCTCACATCAAGGAATGTGGGTCAGCCCGTGATATTCATCTTTTTGATTCTACACCTAGGGAGAGTTGTTATGAAGCGGAAGATTTTATTTGCGGTAGCCTGTATGGCGGTGTTGTTTACGGTGGGGCAGGTGCAGGCCAGTTATCTTTTCACCACGGCATCTGCAACCGGAAGAGCTGGTCCCACACAGGCTGCTATCAACTCCGATTACTCAGGAACCAGTTTGGCTGGGCTTGTTACAGTCACAGGTTCTGGTATTCAAAATTGGACAGTATCCCAAACGGGCACGTATAGGATCACAGCGGCTGGAGCACAAGGCGCGTCTGGCGACCCGAGTTACGTCGGAGGAAGGGGCGCACTAGTTTCTGGTGATTTCATTCTTACGTCGGGTCAAATTCTCCAGATTGCTGTCGGCCAGGCAGGTCTCTATCAAAGTAGTAATAACAATGGTGGAGGTGGTGGGGGATCTTTCGTTGTTGATTCGTTGAATAACCCGTTGCTGGTCGCGGGTGGTGGCGGCGGAACCCGTGCGTCCGTTGTGCAGAATGGGCACGATGGCCAAGTCTCGAATTATGGCACAACTTCTAGTGTTTCCAGTCCAGGTGGTGGTGGGGTACTAAAGACAACTGGCTTGGGGCTAGGAGGAAACGTCTTCTACACTTGGGGTTCGGCTGGTGGCGGTTTTAATGGCGATGGTGCATGGGATTTTTATTCTACTGGAGGCGGAAGCTCTTGGGCGAATGGCCTTCTTGGCGGTTATGCAGCAACTTCTCAGAATGCGCCTGGCGGATTCGGTGGAGGCGGTGCCGGAAACGGTAGCTACGGCGGCGGCGGCGGTGGAGGTTACTCTGGCGGAGATGGAGGCCGTGTTGCTGGTGGTGGAGGATCTTTCAATCTCGGGGCTAACCCATTTGGAGCAATAGGCGATAATTACGGAGATGGCTATGTTGTCATTGAGGCCCTTCAGGTCGAAGCCACCCCAGAACCAACCTCACTCGCCATCTTCGGCATTGGTGCATTGTGCATGGGTGCAGGAGCAGCACGACGAAGACGAAAAGAGAAACAAGCAGCAGAAGCTTAACAAACTTTGGCAAACCGGAATGAAGACGGGTGGCATGGGCTGCCCGTTTTTTATTTCTTGGTGGTGTGAATGTGGTGGACCCTGCACCCGACGGATGACACGGGTGAACCCAAGCATGAACTTACCAATCACAAGAGGCCCAAGTGTGCCACGGGCATCTCACCAGTGTTGAGGTTCGTACTGTCTTCCCGAAGTTGAACCATTGGCGCAAAACAGATCAACGGGTGTTAAAATCGACCTCACCCCTGCCTGGGTTTTTGAGATTGAGGGGCTCTGTTTTCCTGGGGCTAAAGCCAACCAGGCTAGGTGACTTCGTCCCTTTCGGGACTAAAATATCCGAGGCCAGAGTCTTGCATGAAGATGATTAGCCACAGAGTACGCAGAGAACACAGAGAGAGTTTGAAGCAAGGCTCTGTTGACTCTGAACTTCCCCATAAAAAAAGCGTGGCACTGAATAATCAGCACCACGCTTTCTCATAAGCCAGTAGTTGTGTCAGTTTGCTTAGTATCGGAAAATCATATCGACAGTCAAACGGTTATCAATGATGTCTTTGTTTTTGGTCATTGGTGCTTCCCAAGCAAAGCCAACTTCGCGGTTTCGGTTAGGCTTGTACTTCACACCTAACGCACCTGTGACAATCGTCGATCCGGCAACACCTGTTGAACCCAAGTTCCAAAGATCGCCACCTTCAACTCCATTGATTCCGCCGCCACCTGATTTCAGGTAATGGTACATATTGGCTTCGCCTAACCAATAGAAATTGGAACAACCAATGCGATGATCCACATGTTGCGACCAGAACCACATTTGGCTTTCTTCAGTAGTATCTGTAGGCAACAGTAAACCAGTGGTAGTTAAGTAATGATAGCCACAACCAAACTCGGCACCAGCAGACACATAGAGATCAAACACACCGTCTCCATTGCCCTGAAGAGTATGAGTGCTCCCCCAAGGCAATTCATAACTAATCCCTACTGAAAGCAATCGTTGTGCTTGAGGATCTCTGTATAAGTTATATTTCAAACCCAATGAAACATCAGCCCATCCATCTTCAATGAGTGGATTGCTCGATGTAATAAATCCATCTTTGGCTGCGACCAGCGACAAGTTTTCGGTCAAAGCAGCACGTAATTGAACGGCAAATAACTGAACGTCTCCGCCACCGGCTGCACCAGGAACTTGATGATGAATGAAGATCGCTCGGGCTTCTGTCAGTGTGCGAGGGTCTTCAAAGAATACCGGGTTGGTCATCGGGCTGATGAAGTCATCAAAACAAGGAGTACCTGGTGTTAAGAAGCTGGTAAGATTGTTGAAAAATGTTTCACGACATGTGCCTCCACAGCCAGAATTACATCCACCTTGACAGCCTAGATCGGCCGCACAACCACCAGCGATGTCAGTTTCACATCCAACCAGTTGAATGCCAGTCTCTTGAAACAGACCAACCGGTTGAATTTCTTGTGCATGGCTTTGTGAGACCATAAACATAGATGCCGTGAAGGCAAATGTACAAGAGACAAATGTATAAAAGCGGGCCATCGAAAAGTTCCTTCTATTGGTATCCATGGTTTGTTATGACTCTGGAACTGACAATAACAAGCGCTATAATGATATGCACACACGTAGGCTGTTTTGTTCTAATGATCGATTCTTTCGACCGCCAAGAGTCCTGTTTTTTTGGGTAACAATGTAGAGAATCGGCTCGAGGTGCATTGGAAATTGTGTAAAGCTTGTCCGAAAACATCAGAATGCGGATTAAATTCCGACAAACGTAGATCCGTTTGTTAAGCCATAACGGTTATCTGGATTATCGGCCTGCATGCAGCCTACATTGGGCGATTGTGCAGGCGATGCCCGACATTACGGAGACAAACGAGCACACCTAAAAGAGGCGTGAATGTGAGACAAATCCGCACGGTCAGCAATTTGTCACTGTGCAAATCTTCTCATTTTCTTCCTTTTCTTTGCGCCTTGGCGCCTTTGCGACTTGGCGTGAGACATCTTTTTGCACTTCAAAAACCGGATGGCGAGCAGTCAACCTACGAGAGAATTTTGCTGAACATAAAAGTGTAAACCTCGCAACTATTATATTCACAATCTCAATCGCGAAGTGTAAACGAGGGCGAAGTGTAAAGAGATGTAGCCACTAAGGATCGAAGGCACAAAGAAGTTGTTATTTTACAAATAATCAGGAGGCAATGTGCATAGACTGGCGGCGAACCTTTCGGCTGCCACCTTGCAAATTTGATTGCAGCATTTACTAATTCGCCGCTTCTAACACGCCGGTTTTCTTGGCCATTTCTCGGCAGACGGTGGCGATGCCTGAGGCGTCGATTTGGAGGTCGGCGTGGAGTTGGGCCCGTTCACCGTGTTCGATGTAGGTGTCGGGAATACCCAACCGACGGATTGCTATGTTTGTCAGTCCAGCGTCTGCGGCCGCTTCTAGCACAGCACTGCCGAAGCCGGTCATTAAGGCACCTTCTTCGACGGTGACCACAAAGTTGGAAGATTCGAGGGCTCCGAGAATGGTTTCGGTATCAATCGGTTTGGCGAAGCGGGCGTTGATTAGTCCGACATCGAGCCCTTCTTCTTTGAGCGACTCTACGGCTTTCACGGCTTCAGCCAATTGGGTTCCGTAGCTGATCACGGTTCCGTCATTGCCGGTGCTGATCACTTCGGACTTGCCATGCTCAATCGGGGTTCGTTTACGCTCGATGTTTTCGGCGTTGGTTTTCGGGTAGCGAATCGCACTTGGATTATCAAGCGTCAGGGCAAACTTGGTCATCGCGGTCAGTTCATCAGCATCGCCGGGTGCCATGACGGTCATGTTCGGGAACATTCGCATATAGCCGATATCGTAGTTGCCGTGATGCGTTGGCCCATCGGGTGCGGTCAAGCCTGCTCGATCCATCATGAAGAGAACTGGCAAGTTTTGTAGTGAGACTTCCTGGAAGACTTGATCAAAACTACGCTGCAAAAATGTACTGTAAATGTTGATAATCGGTCTTAGCCCGGTCTTTGCCTGACCACCGGCAAAGGCCACCGCGTGCGATTCGCAAATGCCGGTGTCGAAGAAACGGTCAGGGAATTCTTCGCGGACTGGTTCCAGTTTCGTCCCTTGGCACATGGCGGCAGTGATGACTGTCACTTTTTCGTTCGAGCGCATCTCTTCAAGAATGGCGTCTCTGGCGTAGTGAGTGTAAGCTTTGGAATTGCTGGTTTGCGTAACCACGGCCCCTTCGTCGTCTTCGGTAAAGACGGGCGGCGTGTGGAAGAAGACAGGGTCTTCAGCGGCAGGTTGGTAGCCGTGCCCTTTTTCAGTCACCACATGCAGCAAGACAGGGCCCTTTTGTTTTTTGACCATTGCCAGATATTTACGCAGCAGCGGAATGTTGTGCCCATCAATGGGGCCAATGTAGCTGAAACCCAGCTCTTCAAACAACATGCCGCCATGCAAGCCGGCTTTCACAGACTCTTTGACTTGTGCCAAGAAGCGTTCGGTAGGGTCACCCAGTAGTGGAATGTTATTCAGAACTTTGACGACTTCGCTTTTGAGCCCTGTGTAGAAAGGGTTCATCCGCAAGCGATCAAAGTAATCGGCCAGGCCGCCCACGCGCGGGCAGATCGACATTTTGTTGTCGTTCAAAATCACCAGCATGTTGGCATTCATCCCGGCAGCGTTGTTCAAAGCTTCGTACACAATGCCTGACGGAAACGCGCCGTCTCCAATCACGGCCACTGCACGACGGTCGCCTTCTTGCTGAATATCATCGCCACTGCGTAGACCCAGCATGGTTGAAACCGAACTGCCTGCGTGGCCGGTGACGAACAGATCGTAATCGCTCTCTGCTGGATTCGGATAACCCATCAATCCATGGCGAGTGCGGATGGTGCTGAATTCGTCGTAGCGACCGGTGAGTAGTTTGTGCGGATAGATTTGGTGCCCGGTGTCCCAGATCAAACGATCACGGCTAAAATCAAACGTGGTGTGCAGCGCAATGGTCAGTTCGACCACGCCCAGGTTCGAAGCGAAGTGGGCAGCGCGCGTAGCGACCAAGTTACACAAGACATCACGTACTTCGACTGCAACCTGTTTTAACTGTTTGTTAGAAAGGTCTTGCAGATCTTTGGGTGATGCGATTTTTGAAAGATATTCGTGCATGATTGTTTAGTGTTTCCTTTCCAGGATATACAGGGCAAGTGCGTCTAAGTGGCTTGCCTGCTGGCCGAAGATCGCAATGGATTCACGAGCTTCTGCTATTAGTTGTTCGGCTTTGGCGCGACTTTCTTTGACACCCAATAGTCCGGGATAGGTCAATTTGCCACGATCTGCATCTTTGCCCACCCGTTTGCCAAGTGCGGCTTCATCTCCGGCGGCGTCAAGTAAATCATCAACGACCTGAAATGCGAGGCCGATTTTTTGTCCGTACGTTGTCAGTTGTTCTAATTGTTCACCGCTGGCACCAGCAACGATGGCGCCCATCCGAAGCGAAACCACAATCATGGCCCCAGTTTTTCTTCGATGGATGGCTTCTAGTGTATTAACGTCGCCATCGCCAAATTGTTCGCCCAAGTCATCAGATTGCCCGCCAACCATCATTGATGCACCAGCGGCATGACTTAACTCAGCACAGCAAGCTGCCGCGATGGCCGGGTTCTGCAACTTGGTTGCTAGCGTTTCAAACGAACGAGCCAACAAGGCATCGCCAGCTAAAATGGCGGTCGCTTCGTCAAACTGTTTGTGGCAACTCGGTCGACCCCGTCTGAGATCATCATCATCCATGGCTGGCAAGTCGTCGTGAATCAGCGAGTAGGCATGCACCATTTCTACAGCACAAGCGGCCGGAAGTGCTTCGTCTCTAGCTGAACCGCAGGCTTCGGTTGCCATTAACGTCAATAACGGGCGCAGGCGTTTGCCAGGTGCCAATAAGCTATACCGGATGGCTTCCGACAGGCGTGCCGGGCAATCTAAGTCAAATCGAGAGTATTGCTCCAGGGCCGTATCGACTTCGGCGCGAAGAATCTCGATATGCTCGGTAAAGGGTATTAACGAAACTTGGGACATCAAAGGGCTCAGCGGTGAATTTATTTCAATGGGAATGAAAGTTAGAAGGCTCATAAAACCAACGTAAGGCCATTGTGGGAATGGTCTTTGCGTTCTTTGTGCAGCCTACTTTATATTCTAGAACAAAGTAGGCGTATCGTCCACGTCGGAATTTCCGCTAACAGGGGGATTTGCGGTCGTTTTACTGCTGCGACGCTTACTTCGAGAGCCTGCTTTTTCTTCCAGAGACATCGAATCTTCTTCAAACGGCTGTGTCACAGGGTTTCCTTGGCTATCGACGCCAGAGAGAAGTTCGATTTTACGCTCGGTATTTTCGAGCAAACCATAACACTGTTTTAAGGTTTTAATTCCTTGCTCGTAATGAGCCAAGGCGTCTTCTAGACCAGTTTGTCCGTCTTCTAGGCTTTGTACAGTTTCTTCCAGTTGTGCCAGTTGCTCTTCGAACCGTGGCTCGTCTTTTGATTTCGTAGATTTCTTTTTGGCCACGATTAGAATTCCTCTATGCTATGCGTAGGTATCGACTTTGCAACTATTAGAGCGGGAATGAGGCTACATGGCGAGGTGTGGAAACAGAAATTTTGAAACTCTAATCCTCAAGCTTCTCAGAACTCTCAACCGCACGGCTAGGGTTTTCAAGATACGAAGTCAGCAAAATTTGTGCGGCCATCATGTCGAGGCGTTTTTTTCGCTTTTTCTTCGATACGTTCGCATCTTGCAGCATCTGCTTGGCCATGCTGGAAGTAAATCGTTCGTCGTAGAAAATCACCGGCACATCGGTCTGTTGATTGAGCCAAACGCCAAACGCCCTGGCTTCGAGCGATTTCTCACTATCATCGCCACTCATGTGTACCGGTAAACCGACCACAAACAAGGCCACGCGTTCTTGTTCGGCCAACTGCTGAAAGTAACTGGCATCTTTGACCGGCGTACGTCGATTGTAGTTTTCAAACGGCGAAGCCAAGATGCGACCTGGGTCGGTAATGGCCACGCCAATGCGAACCGTGCCGTAATCGACGCCGGCTACTCTGCCGGTGGTGGGGATGACTTGCGGCGAATCTTGCTCGGGGAGTTCGCTCACAGGTGTTCTTTCCAGTCGAGTTCTTCTAGCTTCTTCACTACTTCGCGGATTGTTTCTTCCTGATGTTTATTGGCAACCAGCGTTGCATCTGGCGTGTGAACTACGATGGTGTCTTTCAGCCCAAGCGTCACAATTAGGTGACCATCTTCGCCACGGATGATACAGCCAGAGGTATCGATGCCCAAGTGTTTGGCCAGTACGGTATTGCCTGAATCGTCTGCTTCGTTTAGCCGTGCTAAAGATTGCCAGTTGCCGACATCGTCCCAGTTAAACGGAGCTTCGATTACTGCAACATCTTTGTGATGCTCCATCACGGCGTAGTCAATCGATGTGCCGGTGATGGCGGTGAATTCTTTCTCGAACACCTCTTGTTGCTGATCAGTTCCCCAGGCAGCGGCGATCTTCCCAAGCTGCTCGTGCATCTGCGGCACATGTTTTTCTAAGGCGTCTAAAATCGTTTGGGCCTTCCAGATGAAGATACCTGAATTCCAGTAGAAGTTACCCGACTCAAAATAATCAACGGCCGTTTGCCCTTTGGGTTTTTCTCGAAACTGGGCCACTTCAAATGTCGGTGGGTGATCGTCTTGTTTGGCGATCTCTGACCCACGTTCGATATATCCAAATGTCTCCGCCGCGTAGGTTGGTGGAATCCCGAGCGTCACAATTCGGCCAGGGGACTCATCGACTAGTTGAGCCGCATATTGAATCGCCGATTGAAACTTGCTCTCTGGCGAAATCACATGATCAGACGGCATCACAAGCATCGTGGCATCTGGATCATCTCGCGTGACTAAGTGAGCGGCCAGCCCAATGCACGGGGCCGTGTCACGTTTGCACGGTTCACCGACGATCAAATCTGCCGAAAGTTGCGGCAGTTGTTCGCGAATCGGATCAACCAAACGCTGGTTGGTGATCACCGAAACTCGATCTGCCGGAACTACCTCGCCCAGTCGATTAACCGTGGCTTGAATCATTGTGCCGGTGCCGGTCATGTCTAACAATTGTTTAGGACAATTCAATCGACTAGCGGGCCAAAAACGAGTGCCAGATCCTCCGGCCATTATAACTGCGTGTAGCATATTGTTTTATTCCGTGATATTTCTGAAGTAGGTCAGTGCTGTGCCTGACGGAGATTGAGAACCGAGGTTCCTTCATCGTCAGGCACAGCACTGACCTACCCGATTTTCAATGGTTTTTAAATCTAACTAAACAAGGTCGGCTCGGTAATTTCATCTATTTTCGCAACGTGTGGTTTTAATTGTTCGGCATCTAACGCTAACAAGGGGCTAATTTCAACCGGCACATCTTCGCTGACGTTGACATCGCATTGTTTAAGCCAGGCCCGATGCAGTGCTGAGATTGCGGCTCTCACGCTCTCTGGTGTATCGGTCGCGGCGCCGGTTGCGTTTTTCACGGGGGCAAATGTTGTCGCCGTATCAACTTCAACCACCAACGCGTTTTTGGCGCTCGGCAGTAGATCAAAAATAAACCGCTCAAACTTAATCGCATTCGGCTGGTCAGGCGATACCATGTTGCCAGTAGCATCAAAATAAGGCACTTTTTTATGGGCCAAATGCCAGGGCAAACTATCGGCGGTCTCAACCATTGCTTGCAAGAATTCGACCTCAAACGCATGCACGGCAATGTTGCCTGCCCAGTATCTGAGAGAACCTTGTTCGTTGGTAGCCTCTGCTAATTCAGTGGGAAGTTCACTGTATTCAACCATCCGAACTTTACCATCAAGAGCCGCCAGGATGCCCAGTTTTTCTTCGGGAAATTGTTTGGCAATCACCTGCGTTGATTTCTGGCTTTGGCTTAATTTATGGTAGCCCAAGAACAGCGGTTCACACACATCGGCCAGAGGATTATCGACCTGAAAGTAATAGATCGATTCAATCCCTTGTTGCTGCATGGTGCCAAGTGCTCCGCAGTTGGCCAGTGCGGCCACTGTGCCACCATGACCATCGGGGCTGAGTGCCAAGCTGTCGGCAGAAGACAAAAGCAACTGCCCAGTTTGGTGATCAACCGCTGGCATGGTGCCTTGGCAGAAGACGTGGCGGTCTTCAGCGGGCAGCCCAAAGTAGTTTTGACTTTCAAGGTACGCGATTGTTTCGTCATGCGTGGCAGGGCTGGTCATCAAGTACAACGGAATCCGAACCCCGTAGCGTTTGCTACGAGCGATCAGTTTCTCGAAATGAATCTGAAACAATGTCATCTCAGAAACGGGTCCAATCGGAAACATGCCTTTGGGGTGATCAAACCCGAGACGTGTCCCCTGCCCTCCGGCCACTAAAATAGAAGCCGTTTTGCCAGCAGTCAACAGCTCTTCGCCCGCTTGATACGCATCAGCGGCTGAGATCATCGGCTTCGCATCGTTCAAGCGAATAGCTGGCGGTGGCTCTAGCTGGTCAAAATTCTCGGCAGAGCCAGTGGCTGTTTTACTTGCAAACGCACGTTGAATTTCGGCCAAGTCAATCTGGGAAATCTGCTCGCCGAGTGTGGCTTGCTGCGCTGGCGCAAGCTGCTGCCAATGTTCGGCCAGATTGCTTTGCCCATAAGCGTGTAGTTGATCTAAGATGTTCGAGTCGAGGGTCATCCGTTTTTCTCAAAATACAATGTATGGAATTTGATCTATGGGTTCATGGGTGCCACTGGCTTCGCCAGTGCTGAATTGTAGTTAGGCAATAAAATCGAAAGTTTGTTGAAATCCAGAACAGGATCGCATCATAAGTTTGCAGTATTAATGTTGTTCAATATTATTGGGTTAAGAACAGTATCATTGCACTTCACACTGGCAAGATGCCAGTGGCACACGACAAAGGTAATACTTCACGTTACGATCTCCTCAAAACCAGCCTTGGACAAACGCATACGCCAATAATCCCAGCAGCGGGAAGCCCAGGAAAATAATCGCATAGGTGTAAAGGGTCGTCCAGGAATGTCGCGGCCAGCGTGCCATAGTTTGCCTTGTTGTAGGGTACTCAGTAGGTAAGTTTCAAAAAATCAGACCCTACTATTATCGTCACCTGCCCCTCGGACACAAGGCCGAACCCTATTCGTAGGGAAAATACTATCTTATGCCATCGGAATCGGCTAGAATCCTTAACATTCACGCACTTTTCTCGAACCTACGGAACATGGAGGCACTTTGATCATGGATGAAGAACTGGCAATCGAGACAGCGAGCAACCCGTATGCTGCGCCCGCAACACTTGAAACAGGCCAAACAGTCGACGGGGTCAAGTCACAACGTTCGGCCTTGATCTTGGTGGTGGCAATTGTGAATTTCATTTATGCCATTCCCCCGCTGCTTATGTTGCTTCTTTTCGGATTTAGCATGGGTATGTTATTGCTTAATTCCCCTGAGGCGTTTACTGGTAAAAACCTTACTGAACTTTTGACAATGGTCATTTCTGATATTCTTCCGTATATATTTTTTGCAACATTCGGATTCTTGCTGTCAGGCATTGGGCTAATTTATCGAAAACAGTGGGCCAGAATACTCTCACTAGTGCTTGCCCTGATAATGCTATGTGGCGGCCTTGCGATGGCAGGTTATGCCTATACAGCAACCGATCCAAGCAGCCTACTTCCGCTGCTTATTAACATGTCAATTTTTATGGCGCACCCCATTATAACATTTAGCATTTTACTACAAAAGAAATACGCCGCCGAGTTTACCAAAAACATTGCAACCAAGAGTGAACAACCAGCATGAGTGACGACCCGGTAATCAACCCAGAAGACAACCCATATGTTTCGCCAGCGACGGTTGGAGCAAGTCAAGCAGAAGATGCTTTCCAGCCAAAGCGTTCCCGCTGGATCTTGGCCGTGGCGGTTGTGAATCTAATTTATTCGATAGCCCCCCTGTTCTATGCTGGCATGATGGTTATTAACCTTGTCTTTTATTTTCCCCGGTTCTTATATCCTATTTTTCTTTGGATTTATATGACTGTTTTCCTTCTACCAGGAGCCAGCCTCTTGATCTCAGGTGTTGGGCTAATCTATCGAAAACAATGGGCCAGAATACTCTCATTAGTAATTGCTCTCCTAATGATGGGCTGTGGAGTTTGGATTGCCAGTATTCCATTCTGGGCAAGCTCGCCCATTGATCCAAGCTCAATGATCGCTGTGCTTGTTTATGCAGGCATCTTTTTCGCCTACCCAATCCTAACATTCTGTGTTTTACTACGAAGAAAACAGGCAGCCGAGTTTACCAAAAACATAGAAACCAAGAGTGAGCAACCAGCATGAGTGACGACCCGGTAATCAACCCCGATGACAACCCGTATGTTTCGCCAGCGATGGATGGAGCAGGTCAAGCAGAAGGTGGATTGAAGGCGAAGCGTTCTGGCTGGATATTGGCCGTGGCGGTTATGAATTTTATTTATTCGATAATTCCGCTGCTCTATGCTGGTTTGATGGTAATTAGTATTGTCTTGGGAATGTTTCAAGATTCAGAAGCAATTCTATTTATGTGGTGGAGCATTATTCTTCAGCTATGTATTTTTATTTTTCCAGGAATCGGTTTCTTATTTGCAGGTTTAGGACTGCTCTATCGAAAGCAGTGGAGCAGGATTCTCTCATTCATAATGGGCTTGTTGATGACGGGGTGTGGAGTGCTGGTCATCGTCTTCAACTTTTGGCCAGGCGTTCAACTTGATCCAAGCAGTATGCTGCCGTTGATGGTTGTAACTTCAATCATTTTAGCCTACCCGATCCTAATCTTCAGTGTTTTACTACGCAAGAAATACGCAGCCGAGTTTACCAAGAACATTGCAACCAAGAGCAAACAACCAGCATGAATGACGACCCGGTAATCAACCCCGATGACAACCCGTTTAGTTCGCCGGAAGTTGATACGACCATAGCAGCAGCAACCGACAAGCAGGCGGCACCATCGGGCGTGGTCTTGACTGTTGCTATAGTAAATTTGTTATTTGGAATCCCGGGGCTAATCTGCACAGGCTTTTGCGTGTTTGCTGCGGTAATGATGGGTTATCATATTTCGAGAGGATACATGCCACCTCAAATTATTGCGGATTATCAAAGATCCATGCTTTGGTATATTAGCATGGGGATTTGCATCTGTTTCCCGGCTTTGGTCGGGTTTATTCTGACAGGCTTAGGATTACTGTATCGCAAGCAATGGGGTAGAATCTTGGCGTTTGTGATGGGGCCCTACATCATCGGCATGGGTTTCTTTACGGGACTAACGGATGGCCCTGCCCTTCAAGACAGAAACATCACAATTATCAGTACTTTGGTCATGGGCATTGTTTTTCTCTCGTATTCCATTTTGACCTACAGCATTTTACTACGCAAGAAATACGCCGCCGAATTCATCGCACAACCCTAATTAACTTCAAAGGACTAACTTATGAATGATGACAACCCTACACCAGCAGAACAAAACCCGTTTAGTTCTCCGGAAGTCGATACGACGACAGTAACCATAACCGACAACAAGTCGGCACCGTCAGGCGTGGTGTTGGCCGTTGCCGTTGTGAACTTGGTCTTCGGGGTACTAGGGCTCCTCTGCACGGGCTTTAGTGTGCTTGGTTTTTTGATGATTAGTTATCAGATATCCAGCGGCAACATGCCCGCGCCGCAAGCAGCTGCGTTCCAGGGTTCCAATTTTGTGATGATGATTATTGGCACGGTGTGCGTGTACTTCCTGCCTTCGGTCGGTTTTATCATGACAGGATTTGGACTCATCTATCGTAAACAATGGGGAAGAATTCTGGCGTTTGTGATGGGGGGAGTGATGACTCTGCTCGGGCTCTACTGTGTTGGGGCTGGAGTCTGGAGGATGAGCATGATGGGGGACATCACCAATTTCGGCCCCGAATCCATTGGTGTTTTCTTTTCAATTATCTTTGGCCTCTTCGCTCTCTTATATCCCGTTATGACCTACAGCATTTTATTACGCAAGAAATACGCCGCCGAATTCATCGCACAACCCCAATCAACTTCTAAGGACTAACTTATGAACGATGAGAACCCTACACCGGCAGAACACAACCCGTTTAGTTCGCCGGAAGTCGATACGACGACAGTAACCATAACCGACAACAAGTCGGCACCGTCAKGCGTGGTGTTGGCCGTTGCCGTTGTGAACTTGGTCTTCGGGGTACTAGGGCTCCTCTGCACAGGCTTTAGTGTGTTCGGCGCACTCATGGTTAGTTATCAAATATCTACTATGCCTGAAGGCGAATCTGTAGTATTCAACGATTCCTTTATTATGTACATGATTATTGGCACGGTGCTCATATACTTCCTGCCTTCTGTCGGTTTCATCATGACAGGCTTAGGATTAATCTATCGTAAACAATGGGGAAGAATTCTGGCGTTTGTGATGGGGGGAGTGATGACGCTGTTCGGGCTTTACTGTGTTGGGGCTGGAGTCTGGATGGTGAGCATGCTGACGGACATTACTAATATGGGCCCAAATTCCACTAGTGCTTTCGGTTCAATTATTTTTGGCCTCTTCGCTCTCTTATATCCCGTTATGACCTACAGCATTTTACTACGCAAGAAATACGCTGCCGAATTCATCGCACAACCCTAATTAACTTCAAAGGACTAGCTTATGAATGATGACAACCCTACACCGACAGAACACAACCCATTTAGTTCGCCGGAAGTCGATACCAGCACTGTCGCTGGCCAAGAAGTAACTAAGTCAGCCGCAGTCTTGGCTGTGGCTGTAGCCAATTTTGTGTTGGGCACGCTAGGGTTATTATGCACTGGGTATAGCATGTACGGCGTCCTCAATGTGATGGATCAATTTTCGGGGCCTGACAGCCCTTTTTCTAATGGACAAAACCCGCTGGGTCCATGGTTCCTGTGGGTCGCGGTGGGCGTGACCTTGCTTTTCTATTTCGTACCCTCCGTCTGCTTTATACTGACCGGTATGGGAGTTCTCCATCGTCGGCAATGGGGCAGGATTATGTCGTTTGTCTTAGGCGGACTTTGTACTATGGCAGCAATGTTCTACTTAGGTCTCACTGCTTGGATGCTAACCATGGCAGGTGGAATTCTCGGGGCAGGCTTCATGCTCGGATTCAGCCTGATTTTAGCCATCTATCCGGCCATGGTGTTTAGCATCTTGTTTCGGAAGAAATACGCTGCCGAGTTTGTGAAACCTGCCAAGACGCTCAAAGAGGATTATCTGGATGCCTGATGAGAACCCGTATCGGTCGCCAGAGGACACCACTGCTTTGCAAGAGGTTGCAGAAAAAACAAGCCCTCCATCGAAAGTTGTATTGGTGGTGGCGGTTGTTAATTTCTTGTTGGGTACACTCGGGCTGATTTGTTCTGGTGTCAGTATTTATGTATTGGTGGTTTCACTAACCGCAGATGCCAGTTGGGTCCGTGCGGGCCCAGTTGAAGCGGATTCAAGCGATTCAATTTTCTGGGTAATTGCGCTGTTTTTCATCGTCGTCAATTGCCTATTAACGGGCGTTTTTTTACTTGGAGGAATCGGCGTGCTTTTTCGTAAGAAGTGGGGCCGAACCCTCACTTTGCTACTGGCCGTTTTCATTTGCTCGATGGGGATCGTTCTCATTTTTCTTTGTATTCTTGGCATGCTAATGGATGAACCAATTGAAATCTTGCCTCTAGTTCTGCTGGGCCTTGGAATGCAAATTTATCCAGTCTTGGTCTTCAGTACGCTAACCCGAGAGAAATATGCGGCGGAATTTGCAAAGACGCGGCCAGAAGCAACTGAGGATGACGCATGAGCGATGAGAACCCGTACAGCCCGCCACAGGCAGAGATCGGCCCGCCAGCAAAGAGTTTGGTGCTGGCCCAGCGTTCTCGGCCTGTGCATTGGGTGGCGATGGTTACTTTAGGTTTAGGTGGTATCTCATTCGTCGTAGCTGTCATTCTTGCCCTGGGTTGTTATGACCTAGCAAATCAAATGTCAACGCATCCAGAGGAAGACAACCAATTTCACATGATGGCAGGTATTGCATTTTTAGGTTTTGCTTTCGTTGGAAGCATCGCGTTTCTGCTCGCAATTTTGCTCTTAACCGCAGGCTTCGGCGTTTGGCGACGTAAACGTTGGGCGTGGACCTTATTGATGGTAGGGTGCCTGGGAATTTTCCCGCTGAGTGCCTTGGCTGGCGTAAGTGCGATGAGTGGATCAAGTCCAACCCAGCTTGTTGAATATCTGTATCCCATCACCCTGTTGATTCTGTTTGCCTATAGTTTCTTTTCGCTAAGCATCCTACTTCGCAGAAAATACCAAGCCGAGTTTTTTGGAATTCGGCCTGGTATCAGAAAGAGCAACACATGAGTGACAATCCGTATAGCCCGCCACAGGCAGAGATTGGCCAGCCAGCAAAGAATTTGGTGCTGGCCCAGCGTTCTTGGCCTGTGCATCGGGTGGCGATGTTAAGCCTCGCCTTCGGGGCTTTGATTGCAGTTCAAGCGAACCAGTTGATTGCGGAATGCTTTGTACTTCAGCAGGAGATTTCAAATCATACTGAATATGATTCTCAGGCGAAATCATTCGATGAAATGATCTTACAAGAACAAATCGCCAGTACCGCGACTGTCCTCGTGCTGGCATTTTGTTTGATCACGAGCGGACTAGGCGTTTGGCGTAGAAAACAGTGGGCTCGCATCCTCTCAATTATTCAAGGTACCCTGGCAATTCTCTTCGGTTTATTGCTAAGTATGATGATAACCGACGAATTATTGCGAGGTAACTCAGAGGCATTAACAGGCTATGTCCTTCCGGTTTTCTTGCTCTTATACGGTGTTTTGGTGTTATACGTTTTACTTCGCAAGAAATACAAGGCCGAGTTTGTTGGAACAATGCCAGTTGAAGAAGGTGACTCATGAATGACAATCCTTATAGCTCGCCACAGGTGGAGACCTTCAACAAGGCAGAGCAAGTGGATGGCCGAAAATCTCCACCGTCAGGCATGGTACTGGCCGTGGCAATTGTGAATTTTATATTGGGAGGACTTGGGCTGTTATGTACCGGCTACTCAGTATTATTTACCGTGAGGCCTGCCGTGGGATCGAGTCCGTTCGCTCAACCTGGCATGTGGTTTATCGCTCTTGTTGTGATGTGTTTATATGGTCTTCCGTCAGTCGGTTTTGTGTTAACGGGAATCGGACTGTTATACCGAAAGCAATGGGGCCGTATCTTGGCATTTGTTGTTGCAGGATTGATGGGGCTCTTGGGGCTATGGAATATCGGAATAGGCCTAAGAAATACAAACGAACTGATTCCCTCAGTTAACACTGGGCTAATTCTTCTTCTATACCCACTAATGATTTTTATCGTATTGCTACAACGCAAATACGCAAATGAGTTTGTAAAGGTATTGCAGGAAGCGGAAGAGGGGCTGCATGAATGACATCAACCCTTATAGCTCGCCGCAAATTGAGCCGGAGCAGATTGAAAGTGAATTGGGCGTTGCTGAACGCTCGTCTACAGTGCATTTGGTGGCAGTGTTGAATTTGATTTTGGGTACACTAGGGCTCGTCTACTCAGGGACAAGTTTATTTTGGGTTGTTTCAATAGTTATTCGGTACGGACTATCCCCTTTGGGAGGATATTCCCTCTGGCTTGTCATTGGAGTGATAGTGCTGTTCGTTTTTATACCATCTAGCTGCTTACTGTTGGCTGGACTTGGAATCCTTTATCGTCAGCAATGGGGGCGGAGCATATCGTTTGCCCTGGCTAGTCTTGGTGTGTTATTTGCAATTGTCACTTGGGGGTTGGGAATTGGGATGATTATGGCAAATCATACTATAGGAGCTGTCTTTGTGCTTCTGCTTGGCCTGATCTTAGCCATCTATCCTATTATGGTGTTTACAATTTTACGAAGCAAAAAATATAAGGCCGAGTTCAGTTAATCTTCCTTCGCGTTTTCGGTTATAATAGTTGTTGTCGCAAAACGTAGAGACAGGCGGCTGGCCTAAAGGGGCAGCCACCCTACGAGTGTTTCTGCGATTAGAATAGGGTTCTTAACAGGTTTTTGATTTCGATTTTTATGAATGTTTCTTCGATACGATTTTGTTTGATTTTACTCCTCGCGGTTTGTGCTGGTGAGTTCAAGCTTCGCTGCGCCGGTGCGGAGGAACCTGTCGCCGGTGATCCTGATATTGGTTATCGGTTGCTGACTGAGAAAGCTTATCTGCCGCCGTATTTTGATCAGGAGACCTTTGATTACGTTTGGCGTGTTTGGCCGAAGGAATTGCGGGCCGAAGCGGAAGCGGCCACTGCGGAGCAGCGCCGGCAGATGGCGTTTTCTCGGTATGGATTGACGGTCAGGCCGAATGACCCGGAAAAACGTCCGCTGCAATATGTGGTTGATGGGCGCGGCCAGTGGACGTTGAACTGTTTTGCCTGTCATGGCGGGCAGGTCGAAGGGCGGGTAATTCCTGGCTTGCCAAATTCGCGTTATGCTATGGCCACGTTTACCGATGATATTCGCAAAGCCAAAGTCAAACTAGGCAAACCGCTGGTCAGTACCGATTACAGTTCGCTTGTGATTCCGCTGGGTACTTCCAACGGAACCACCAACGCGGTGGCGTTTGGTGTGGCGTTAATGGCTCAGCGCGATGCCGATTTGAATTTAAATAAACAAATCACGTTTCCTAAAATGATTCACCACGACATGGACGCACCCCCGTGGTGGCACTTCAAATCGAAAGACTATCTCTATCTCGATGGCTTCGCACCCAAAGGGACACGCGGGTTAATGCAGTTTATGTTGGTGCCGAAAAACGGGCCTAATAAATTCCGACAGTGGGAATCTGATTTTCAACATATCTACGCCTATTTAGAATCACTGGAGCCGCCCAAGTACGAAGGCTCAATCAATGACAAGCTGGCCGCACGAGGAAAACTGGCGTTTGAAAACCACTGTGCTTCGTGTCATGGCAGCTATGGAGAAACGCCTGACTACCCGGAAGAGACGATCCCGATTGAAGAGATCGGCACCGACAGAGCCCGGCACGATGCGTTGACTGCCGTGCATCATAAACATTATGGCGAGAGTTGGTTCAACTATTATTCAAGAGACAAACAAACTCGCAATGGGCCCGGCGGTTATGTGGCACCACCTTTGGATGGCGTTTGGGCCAGTGCCCCGTATTTGCATAATGGCTCAGTTCCCACGCTCTGGCACATGCTTTACCCAGACCAACGCCCCCGCATCTGGCAGCGTAGCGAAACCGGCTACGATCACACAAAAATGGGGTTAGAAATTGAATCCTTCAAGCAATTGCCAGCCGAAGCCCGTCGTTTCTCAGAAAAACGGACTTTTTTTGACACCACCCAATTCGGCAAATCGGCCACAGGGCATAACTACCCTGATAAGCTGACCGAAGCAGAAAAACAGGCTGTGCTTGAATATCTGAAGACCCTGTAAAGATAGGCAAATTTCCTGGGTGGCCGCGATGTCGGTTTTGGAAAACGCTGTCCACTTCAAAACCACTCATTCAAAACGACGTCGGGGTCGACGATAGTCGATCAGAGGTTAGACCGGTTTCCAGTGATTTCTCGCTTGCTCTAGTCCCAAAAAACCATCTGAGTTCGGCAAATCCAGGCCGCTGTAGCCTCTAATCGCCTGTGGCGACACCGACGACGTTCCGAATATGGTTGACCCTGAAGCAAAGCGAACGCCGGAATCGTCGGCGGTGTTACCCAAATCCAGGTGTTCTAGGCAAAACGCTTAAGGCCATATAAATATGTGCAACTTCAAAATAAGGCTGCTCGGGTAGATTGACACCCGGCTAGGCTGATCGATACGATAACAGCTTAACAACCGACTGTTATTTACAAATAACTGGCATTTCCAACATATTCTTTGGCCATCATTGGCCCGTTGCAAGGATTAGCTTAACCATGACCACACAATTAACTGAAGCCCGAGCTGGTAACATCACCCCTGAAATGGAATATGTTGCGAAGCGAGAAAATATCTCTGTCGATCTCGTGCGTGATGAAGTGGCCGCTGGTCGCATGGTGATCCCGGCGAATAAGGTCCATATCAAAAATGGACTAGAGCCGATGGCAATTGGTTTGGCCGCTACTTGCAAAATCAACGCCAACATTGGGAACTCAGCGGTTACTAGTGACGAAGAAGGCGAACTCGATAAACTACACGCCGCGGTTCACTTTGGTGCCGATACGGTGATGGATCTTTCGACCGGAAAAGATATCGACAACATCCGCAAACGCATCATCGCAGCCAGTCCTGTTCCAATTGGCACCGTGCCCATCTATCAAATGCTGGAAGAACTGGGCGGCGAGATCGAAGACATGCGTCCTCAGCATTTCCTCGATATGATCGAACACCAGGCCAAGCAGGGTGTTGATTATATGACCGTGCATTGCGGCATCAAGCTAGAACATTTATACATGACCACCAATCGAGTCACCGGCATCGTTAGCCGTGGTGGTTCGTTGATTGCCAAATGGATGATGGTTCATAAAAAACAGAACCCCTTGTATGATTCCTTCGATGATCTTTGCGCCATCATGAAAGAATACGATGTCACCTGGAGCTTAGGCGATGGTCTACGTCCTGGTTCAATTGCCGATGCTTCCGACGAAGCCCAATTTGCAGAGCTCGACGTACTAGGCGAACTGACCAAACGTGGGCAAGAGTTAGGCACACAAGTTATGGTCGAAGGTCCAGGTCATATTCCATTGGATCAAATCGAAATGAACATGAAGCGTCAGCAAGAGATTTGCGACGGGGCTCCGTTCTATGTGCTCGGTCCATTGGTGACCGATATTGCACCTGGTTATGACCATATCACCAGTGCGATTGGTGCCGCGATGGCAGGCTGGCACGGGGCTGCCATGCTTTGTTATGTCACTCCGAAAGAGCATCTTGGCTTGCCTGAACTAGAAGACGTGAAGCAAGGCGTGATCGCTTACAAGATTTCAGCACATGCCGCCGATGTGGCTCGCAAACGACCAGGTGCCCAAGACCGAGACGATGCCCTGAGCCGTGCTCGGTTTGCATTTGACTGGAAAGAACAATTCCGTTTGTCGCTAGACCCTGAAACGGCCCAGCGTTATCACGACGAAACCTTGCCGCAAGACACATTCAAAGACGCTCATTTCTGTAGCATGTGTGGGCCCAAGTATTGTTCGATGAAGATCACCGAAGACATTCGCAAAATGGCGGATACAGGTGAGTTAATAGAATTAGCTGCTGGGGTCAAAAGCTAATTAAGAGACAGCCTGAGCATGAGCCCCATTTGTCGCTGCGGAATTTCACTTCTATTTTTGAATAGTTTATGACTACGCTTGACCCTGCCGCTTCGCAACCACCACAATGGTGCAACGGTTCGGAACGTCCGAAAGTTGCACTGATTGGGGCCGGGAATCGGCCTTATGTATTGGAAGAAGCCGAGCGACTCAAGGCCGAACTTCCCAAGTACGTCGATTTGGTGCATACCGATTTCGAGTGGCAGACCGACTTGTCTGAGCTCGAAATCGACTTCGCCATTGTACTGGGCGGCGATGGTTCGATCTTGCAAGCGGCTCGCAGCATGGGCACACGACAAGTGCCGGTGATTGGCGTGAACATGGGAAAACTTGGTTTCTTGGCCGAGTTTTCTCCTTCTCAATTACTTGAAGTCATTGCTAGCATTTGTGCCGGAGAATGCCAGGTCATCGAGCACATGATGCTGCGGTGCCGGGTTTTTGAGGGCGAAAAGCTCATTGGCGAGCGGACAGGGCTCAATGAAGCCGCAATCTTGGGTGGCCCTCCGTATCAAATTCAAAATATTGATCTTTACGTCGATTCAGAATTAGCGACAACATACAGCTGCGATGGTTTGATCATCAGCACGCCTGTCGGTTCTACGGCCCATAATTTATCGGCCGGTGGTCCCATTTTGCGTTCCAACTTACAGGCATTTGTGATTTCACCCATCAGTCCTCACACGCTTACAGTTCGACCTGTGGTCGATACGGCAGAGCGTGTGTTTGAAATACAAGTTCAGGGAGCGCATGAAAATAGTTCCCTGGTGGTCGATGGACAAACACTGTGTACATTGACCGAACAGAGGCGCGTGGTGATTGATCGGGCCGAGTCCAGTTTTCAACTGATCACGGTAGCCGGACATAACTACTATCGAACTTTACGAGAAAAATTAGGCTGGGGCGGAAGAATCACCAAGAGTTGATTTCGTACCACCCTGCCCTGTTAAGATATAACTAAACAACTTCAACTTCAGACAATTTCTCCCCCCAATTGTCCCTCGTTATTTGCAAGGATGCACGTGATGAAAAAACATCTCAATCTATCAATTATTGCGTTACTACTTTTCTCTTCAGCCGCTCTGGCGCAAGACACCGCCACACAGCGTTTAGATGCGGTAAAAAAAGAGCTGACCACTAAAAAATATGAGTTAGCTTATAAATTTTCGGTAGATGAAGTGATACGAAGCAAGGTCACTCAACTTTCAACGGTGGTAACCAAAATCAAAGGGTTCTCCAGCAAAGCACAGTCGCGTACCATTTCTACAAAAAAATGGTTGGTAGAAAAAGTATCAGAGAGTGGAGACATCACGTTTGTTCAATCAGTCGAAGAAATCAATATGTGGCAAAAGGTCGATGAACGACCTGAGCAGCGATACGACAGTACCAATGGCCAGAAACCAGCAGCAATTTTTGC
>NVWB01000427.1 GCA_002733575.1 Blastopirellula sp.
GCGAAGCGTAAGCGAGGAGGAAGCTCTAATTGTAGCGGCTCCTCGCTTACGCTTCGCGCTTGTGATTGTTATCTTCAACATCGTTTTGAATAGATGATATCAAACATGGACCAAGCAACCCGCACCGAATTAATCTCGATCATCGAACTCCTCCTCTCTGGCGGAAGCTGCATGCGTCTCGACGGCATGCTGGCCAAACTACACAAACACCTGCCTGACCCAAAGTTGGAAGAGTATATTTTTAACCCGACCGAGAACTTAACGGCGGCCCAGATCGTGGATAAAGCGGAGCGGTATGTTGGGTGACTAGCAAAATAGACCGTGTTCAACCATAAACACAGTTCTACTCTTCAATAGACAACACTTCTAATAACACCAGCGGCTCACCGCACTATTCTGCATTTCGCCGCTAACTTTCGGTGGAACCTATTATTCCCATTGCCGATCTCCTCTTTCTCGATAATAGTAATAACTTAATAAAGCTAAAGCAGCAGAAGCCTAGGCATCAGGCGCAATAAAAGACGGGTGGCATTTGCTGCCCGTTTTTTGTTTCTTGAGGAAGATTTGTGCAGATCGAAGTGGCAATGTAGTGATTATAAATATCACAAATGGCCGCCACATCATCTGGCGTAGCATGAGAGTTTGTCGCTTATCCTTTGATCCAAATCGGGTTGGCCGTGTTGAGGGTAGGGGCTTCCAGCACAAATTCAGAAACAGCGTCTAGGTATTCAGGGTACCAATCGCCGGCCAAAAAATCTTCATAGGCCTGTTTGTCAGTAAACATTTGGAAGACACAGATCGTATCGGCTTGGTTCTCGTCATAACAGAAATAATACGCCAAATGATCCGCGTTGGACGCCGCTCTCGGTTTAACGTACTGCTCCCAAACCTCACGTACCTTGTCTCGTTGTCCTGGTTTTGATTTGTGTCTTACGAATAGTGCGAAGTTTGTCATGAAGAATTCTTATGTTAGTAAATGATTGTTATAAGCGAAGTTGAACTTTCGATGCACTGAGAATATAGGATACTGCAAGAATGTCAATTCTTTGCCATCGAGTACCTCTGGCGGAGCAGAGCCCAAAGTTGGCTTCGTTTGGAATTCGCTTTTGGCCATGATATACTAACATGGTGAACACAAGGCTGCCTCCTTGGAAACTGCTGAGTTTTTAGAAAGATCGCAAAACATGAAAAACAATAACGAAAATATTCTTAGTCGCCGTAGTGTGCTACAAGGTCTTGGTGCAAGTGCCGCTGCATTAGGCATTTTTTCGATGACGCATTCGTTGACTGCGGATGACCTGCCCAGAGATGCCAATGGCAACGTCATTCCTGGTTTTGGAGAAGATGATAAGCAGACAAGACGAGAGATTAAAGAGAATTCTGGTAAGTGGGAGAAAAAGTCTGATCGCAAAATTCGCGTGGGCATTGCCGGTTATGGACTTTGCCAATTTGGCTCGCATTTTTTCTATCAAAATCATCCCAATGTCGAGGTGGTAGCGGCTACCGATCTTGATCCCGGGCGTTGTAAGGCATTGGCCAATGCCGTGGGGGCTCAGAAGACTTATCCTTCCTGCGAAGAGATGATTAAAGATAAGAGTATCGAGGCAATTTATATTGCGACAGATGCACCTAGCCATGCTCGCCTAGCCATCATGGCCCTGAATCACGACAAGCACGTCGTATCGGCGGTGCCTGCGGTATTTGGTTTTGAAGCGGAGGAAGACGCTGAAGAGTTATTTGCTGCCGTCAAAAAAAGTGGCAAAAAATATATGATGAACGAGACTTCGACCTTTCATGCCGATCTCTATGCGAAAAGAATGCAATATCAGGCCGGTGCGTTGGGGAAAATTATCTATTCAGAGGGTGAATACTACCATGACGGTGTTGGCGCGATAGGAAGTTACAATCCCCAAAACGGAAAGATCGACCTGAATGGTTGGCGAAGGGCGCTTCCTCCAATGTGGTATCCCACACATGCGACCGCTTATTATGTTTCAGTGACCGGCGGGGGACGTTTGACTGAAGTCTCTTGCTTGGGAACCCCCGGACTCTACCCTGAATATAAAGATGGTAACAACACGCACAAAAACCCCTTTGGCACAGAAGTGGCCATGTTCAAAACCAGCGAAGGCGGCATGTCTCGAATGGCGGTGAGCTGGGACATGAAAAACGCCCACGGCGAACAGGGGCGTGTCTATGGTCAAAAACCACACAACAACAAAATCAATGGTGCGAGACCCGCTTTGCCACCCGGAGTAGGAGCCGGCGGTCATGGAGGTTCGCATGGTCAATTGACCAATGATTTTATCGAATCGATTTTGTTAGACAGAAAGCCAATCGTCGATATTAGCGAAGCTTTGAACATGACCATGTCAGGTGTGATTGCCCACCAGTCGGCACTGAAAGATGGCCAATGGATGAAGGTGCCGCAATACGATTTGTAAAGGCTTGTAGCATCGTAGTGTGGATGAAATAAAGTCTTACCCACACTACGATGCTATTCATCTGCTTCGCCGAAATTTTCATCCCAATCCAATTCTCCGACATCAACGTAAGCACTGCAATGTGAGCAATCTTGGGTTGTGCCGTTTTGGCTTTCAGGAAATGTCGAGACCTTGCCGCACTCTTCGCATTCAACTTCGATGGGAGAAGCGTTCGTGCTGGAATCTGCACTCGGTTGATCTTTTTCAAAGAACTGGTCGATAAGCTCTGCGGCTGCTTGGGCCGTTGACTTCTCTACCCAAACATTCGGTTGGTGAAATTGGCCAATTGTACCGAAAGAGAAGAGGCTGACACCCGATTGATCTTCCACTGCATAGGCATCAATGCCGTTGGATCCGAGCATCTCAACAATTAAATGTACTTCGATATTACTTGCAGCGGTATAAACTTTATAGGGTTGTTTGAGTTCCATACTGACATTTATCCTAAAAGGAATTCACTTAACGAATTGTTTGCAGGATACAGAAATGTAATGGTCACCACCAAATCCATCCCAGTATTCATGATTTATTGTGATGGAATTAAGAAACCACTTCGTAGTTGCTGAATCATCGTTAGTGTTCTGGAATTCTGGTGTCCCAAATCTCTCAACTAACAATTCCTGAGTCTTCTCATATAGCATTTTAATGGATTTTAAACTGTTGGCTTTGAATGTGACACCAAGATTGAAGTTTGGATTCCCTTTTTCACACTCATCGTCAATTGTTGCGTAGATGTTCCCATTTAGTCCATTAAAGAAGACGCGATTGTTCCATGCAAATAAAGTTGCTCCATTCCTGTTCTGCCAATAATCGGAAGACTTCGCAAAAAAGCCTCTATCGCCGGTCCAGGGTAAAAGCAGGTTAGAGTCTTCGAGGTATAGACCTGAGTCTAGTTGGAATGGGTTTTTCATACTCGTTCTCGCTACTTCACTGACGAACATCTTTCTCTATGGATCACTTAATCTCACCCACTGCCCGGTTCATACAGAGCCAAATTATCCCGATGCACTACTTCATCATAAGGATGATGCCCCAACGTCTCGGCGATCTGGCTCGTCTGTTTACCAAGGATCTTTTTGATTTCTTGGTGGGTGTAGTTGGTGAGGCCGCGGGCTAGTTCGGTGTTTTGTTGGTTGCAGATGCGGATGATGTCGCCTTTGATGAATTGGCCTTGGACTTCGGTAATTCCAATTGGCAGTAGCGAGCGGCCTTGTTCTAGAATCGCGCGACTGGCTCCGTTGTCTACAAGTACTGTGCCGCGAGGTTCGACTGAAAAACCAATCCAACGTTTTCGTTGCGAGACCGTTTTTCCTTGGGCCAAGAATAGCGTGCCGATGTCTTCACCGGCCATGATTTTTTGTAGCACGCCTGGCTTTCGACCTGAGGCGATGATCATATTTTCTCCGGCAGTGGTGACCAAGCGGGCCGCTTCGAGTTTGCTGCTCATGCCGCCTTTGGAGTGCCCTGTCTTTTTGTCGCGGACTACGCCCATCAGTTGATCATCAAGTTGTTGAACCAGTGGAATTAATTTCGACTGCGGATCATCAGGCGAGCCATCGTACAGCCCATCGACATCGGACAGGATGATTAACAGAGGAGCCTGAAGTAAATTGGTGACTCTGGCCGCCAGTCGGTCGTTGTCTCCGAAGGTGGTCATCAGTTCTTCGACCGAGACCGTATCGTTTTCGTTGATGATCGGGATGACTTGATAGTCAAGCAGCGAGAGCAGGGTGTTGCGAATATTCAGGTAGCGTGTTCGGTCGTCTAAGTCTTCGGCAGTCAGCAGAACTTGGGCCGCATGCCGGCCGTGGGTGCGTAAACTGTGATCATAGATCTGGGTCAACTTGGCTTGACCCACCGCTGCGACTGCTTGTAGCTGTGCCAAATCGGTGGGCCGCTGTGTCAGTTCCAACTGGCTCATCCCCGCGCCAACCGCCCCGCTAGAGACCAACAGCACTTTACGGCCTGTGGCCATCAGTTGATGTAGCTCTTCGGACAGTTGTTCAATTCGCAGTTGATTGAGCGTACCGTCATCGTGGGTGAGAACTCTGGTACCCACTTTGATCACCACGGTTTGGGCAGCGGTGGCAATTTCTTGGCGTAAAAGATCGGTCATACGACGATTATCGGAAAATTTTAGAATTCAGGAAAATTGGAACAAGCGTCTTATCTTACGCACAGACACCACTTGGGGCAGTAGGGCTCACAAAGTTTCGTAGAACACGGCAATCCACCGGCGTTTGCTGGTTGAGTATTCGGGTGCCGAGCCTTAGAATAGTGTGTCTAGAGACGTGAGTGCCACTAGGCCGTTTGGCTAAGTGGGTATTATCACGAATTCCGCTTACTCAAATCAACCGCAATTGGCTTCGGAAGTCGTTTGCTACCAATGATTTGGGGTCGCCCAACCCACGGACTGCTCAATGAGCGAACTCTTTCACGAATGCGGTGTTGCCGCGATCTATCATCTTCCTGGAGAAGAACTTAGCCCCATGTGTCCTGAAAAAGGGCCCAATGAAATATCGCGGCTGATGCCACGTATGTTGTTGGATATCCAAAATCGGGGGCAATTGGCGGCTGGTTTCACGACTTATCGGCCTGGCCGAAGTCAATTGATTGATACGCATCGCGATGTTGGCACCGTGAGCGAAGTGTTTCGACTCTCGCACCGGGGCAAAGCCGAAGCGTTGATGAATGAATATGCGGGCTGTGCCGCGATTGGGCATGTTCGCTATGCGACTTGTGGCGCCGACGACCGCAGTTATGCCCAGCCGTTTGAACGCCATCATTTGATCAAACATAAATGGTTCAGTTTTGCGTTTAATGGGCAATTGGCCAATTACGAAGAACTGCGAGATAACTTATTGAAAGATGATCGGCATCACCTAGCACGCGAGACCGACACCGAAATCATCATGCACGAACTCAGCCGCGAGTTCACCAAAGGCGATAAGGTCTCGATGTTTGAAGCCTTGAAGCAAGCCAGCGTACGTTTTGATGGTGCCTATA
>NVWB01000428.1 GCA_002733575.1 Blastopirellula sp.
TTGCATGGAACAAACTCATCGCACAACCAGAAACCATCAAATCAATCGGGTTGAGAGACTGGGCACATGTCGGTCAGTAATTTGTGGGATTGGTATTAGTTCAACAAACAGGGCGCTGGTGACAGGATCTAATAATTTCTGTCACCCCGGGTTGTCTGTACATTTTTTTATGTTGAGAGTTGCTAAACAGACATGTCATAAGTTAGCCAGTCGGTTTTTTTTGCTAATTGATCATAAACTGCCTGAGCCTTCTGATTGGAAGGGGCCGTCTGCCACCGTACGGGGTCAAGATTTCGCCGTGCGGCTTCATTTTTCAACCAAAGCAGTAAGGAACTCGCGACACCCAACCGCCGGGCATTCTTGTCGACAAACAAGTCATCCAGATACAGGCCGTAGCTGGCAAATACAGGCTGTGCATAGCACCGATAGTGCGCAATACCAAGAAGAACACCTCCGCTGAATGCACCAACGGCGTCTATTTCATGAGTGCTGTCATGTATCCAGTCCCAAACGGTATCCAGAATTTTAGGACTCATTTGCAATTCGTAAAACGTCGCATAGTCGGTGTATAAACGACTCCAATCATGCCGATTGTCATCGCAAAATGATTTTATCTCCACTTTCTTATCCATGCGCATAAATCCTCTTCGGCGGCAGGTGCACCGCGATGCTATCGCCAGTTGTTATGCCACCCTCTCTCTCCACCCATGCAACCAGCCCTCTACGGTCTTTGGCAGTCTTGACGAATAAACCACCCTTGCTAGGATGTTTTTGTTCAATTACATCAGCAGGATATCGACAAGGTCGGTTTTGGTTGTCAATTACCAGCGCAGCACCCGATTCGAACATAAGCCTGGTCGAGGGCGGCAACATTGAAAGTTCAGGAATGCCGGAAACAACCAAGTTTGCACCCAGCCATTCGGGCATAAGTTCAGGAATGTCGAGATCTGCAGCCATTGATGTTAACTCTTCCCGGGATAGGATTGTTATCTGACGAGTGTTGCGGATCTCAGTGCCTGATGGGTACTGACGAAGATAGCGAACATCGGAAATACTTGTCAGCCCGCTGTGCCTTTCTCCGGCCAGCCCGGCGAATTCTGCCTCGACTTTATCAATCTTTTTAGTTTCAATACTCT
This sequence comes from Blastopirellula sp., assembly GCA_002733575.1. Lineage (GTDB taxonomy): Bacteria > Planctomycetota > Planctomycetia > Pirellulales > Pirellulaceae. Next base: position 1,137 of record NVWB01000428.1, read on the forward strand.
CGTCTTTTGAGTCCTTGTTAATCAAAATTGTTTCTACGTTTCCAATGATTTTCGTTGGATTTAATATGGTCATTCATTCCCCTCGTAGGTTCCGTTGGCTAGTTCGCCAGCAAAATGGCACCTTGATCTATGGTTGTTCTCAACAGACACTGGTTCAGGTTCCATGGTCTCGCATTTGGATGGATTGCCGAGTTTCGTCCGTAACCAACAACGGGTGTGAAAACGGCAGCCGGTTGGTGGATTAATCGGACTTGGCTGGTCACCTGAAAGAATTATGCGTTGTCTCTTGCTGCCGGCTTCTGCGCGACCGTGGTTTTTGGCTGACATCAATGCAATGGTGTAGGGGTGAGCCGGTTTGGCGAATAACCTCGATTTATCTGCTTCTTCCACGATTTGACCAAGATACATGACCAGCACGCGATCACATAAAAAACGCACCACTGTAAGGTCGTGCGATATAAACAGTAAAGCAAGCTCACGTTGTTTTTGTAATTTTCTAATGAGATTTAGAATTTGTGCCTGTACCGATACATCAAGTGCACTGACCGGCTCATCAGCTACGATGAACTGCGGATTGAGTGCCAAAGCCCTGGCAATGCCTACTCGTTGGCATTGACCACCACTGAGTTCACTTGAATATCGGTCTTTTAGCTCCTGATTCAAACCCACCTGTTCGAGCAATTCGCTCACTGCTTCATCAATGCTTTTGCTGTCACCCTGTTTTTGAATAAGAAATGGCTCTGCCAGGATATCTCGTATTTTCAAACGCGGATGAAGTGATGAAAAAGGATCTTGAAATATGAGTTGCATGTGCTTGCGACAAGTCTTCAATTGCGCGCGGCTAAGATTGGTAATATCGCTACCATCAAAAGAAATGGAACCGGAGGTTGGGCGCAGCAAGCGAATTAGACTCTTTCCCAGCGTAGTTTTGCCACTTCCCGATTCTCCAACCAATCCTACTATTTCTTTGGGAAAAATTTTCAGAGAAACATTATCAACTGCTTTCAGTACAGTGTTTTTGCTCAATTGATAATGAATGTTGAGGTTATTACATTCAACCAGACAGCGGGATTTAGCATTCATTTGGATGTGCACTCCTGCCTTCAATGACAGTAATCTCAGAAAATTTGGTTGTGACGCTTGCATCGGGAGTTAATTTTTGTGAAATTTTCAACGGAAAATGGCACGCAACCAGATGGCCTGCGCTGTAGATGTTTTCAAGTTTTGTAAGTGGCGGTTCTTTTGTTCGGCAAACGTCCTTTGTAAATTTGCAGCGATCGGCATACAGGCAACCGGTGGGCGGCGTAGAGAGATCAGGCGGGGCACCCTCAATTGGTGCCAAGTCTTGGTCACTCGATTGGTCCGGTAGACACGACATCAAATCATGGGAATATGGATGTCGTGGATTTTGAATCAATTCGTCGACAGGCGCAATCTCAATAATTTTCCCGCCATACATAACTGCAACCTTGTGAACCATCTCAGAAATGACCTCAAAATCATGTGAGATAAATATCATGGCTGAACCGGTTTCCTCCAGCAGTTCGCGTAGTAAATCCAGAATCTGAGCTTCAACTGTAGGATCAAGAGCCGTCGTTGGCTCGTCAGCGATGATGAGTTTTGGGCGAAGTGCTAACGCCATCGCAATCATGACACGTTGGCGCATGCCGCCTGAAAATTCATGCGGATATCGCTTTAAGGAACTTGATGCGTCAGGTATTCCGATTCTATCAAGCAATTCTGTCGCTAATTGTGTGGCGTGGCGTTTGGTGATTTTTTGATGAGTACGGTAGACCTCGATTATTTGCTCGCCAATGGTAAGCACAGGGTTTAGGCCACTCATAGGGTCCTGAAAAATCATGGCAATGTCACAACCACGTATTTTGCGCATTGAACGTTCAGGTAGGGATAGTAGATTTTGACCATCAAATATGATGGTACCACCGCGAATATGCGCTAGATCACGCGGCAAAAGTCCCATGACCGCCAAATTGGTAACACTTTTACCGCTGCCCGACTCCCCTACAATACCCATAATTTCCCCAGCGGCCAAAGAGAATGACAGGCCGTTCACTGCAAAAACTGTGCGTCCGTTGTTTCGAAACTGCACGAACAGATTTTTGACTTCTAACAAAGGCTCCGATTCAAACGTTCTTTGCCCATTTGCTAAATGGACAATGCTTGCACTGGCATTGTTCATGATACAGCACGATCATCGAGCAAATCTTGGGAGGCAGATTGTTTAACAGAATCGTAAAGATCAGTTCTTCTAGTGCGATAAATACCCCAGCGACGGCGTACTTCCCGTATGGCATCGAGGTCAAATGAGTTGATGACTATTTCACCATCTTCTTCACCTGCTTCGCCCACTAAAGTTCCAAATTGATCTGCAATAAAGGAGCCGCCGTAAAAATTGATGCTACCTGTTTCTCCATGCTCCAGACCCACACGATTTGAAGCTGCAACAACAACCATATTAGCCGCGGCATGACCCTGCATGGTTTGCTGCCAGTGCTGTCTGGAATGATAATCAGGGAAAGCCAAATCTACCCCTATGGCTGTCGGGTACACTATAATTTCAGCACCCTTGAGTGCCATAATGCGTGCCGCTTCGGGAAACCATTGATCCCAGCAAACAGCGCCACCAATTCGCCCATATTTCGTATCGAAGATCATAAATCCTGTGTCTCCCTGTTCGAAATAGAATGCCTCTTCATATCTAGGGAAATCGGGAATGTGGCTTTTTCTATAAATGCCAAGCAATACTCCATCTGCATCAATCATCGCCAATGAATTGAAATATCTAGGGCCAGCCAATTCATAAAATGAGATGGGAATCACAACGTTGAGCTCCCTAGCCAATTTCTGCATTGCCTTAATGGCCGGATTAGCCTCGACCGCGAGTGCCTCGGCCATGTATTTTTTGTCTTTATCGATGCAAAAGTAGGGTGTCTCAAATAATTCCTGCAAAACAACAACTTGAGCACCTTTTGCGGCGGCCTTGCGAACCAAGTTTGCCGCATTGTTGATATTGTGTTCCCGGTCCGATGTGCACGACATCTGAGTGACTGCAATTGTGACATTTTTCATTTTTGTTTCTCTCCCTGTTCATCTCCTGAATACGCACAAATGATACATGAGTAAATTTAATTGTATGTATTAGATTTTAACGTTTGTCTGCCATCATTCAATTTAATAGCATCAAAATTAGTAATTGTACATTTTAATTGAACAAAAATTTAGGTATTCATTAAAATTTCTAATTGATGTGCCGAATCACAATATTTGTTTCCGGGCCATAATTGGCGATTGTTGAAAATGCAGTGAAGTTACAAGGAGGAATTTTATGAGCGAAGAAACAGAGAAGAAAACATCAATGATCAGTCCTGATAGTGGATGGACGCGTCGTGAGCTGATTGCTGGTGGCGCAGCAATAGCCGGCGGCGCGGTGTTGAGCACCTGGAGGGTGGCGTATTCTCAAGAATTGCCATCTTTAAATGGACGGGATCCTAATACTTTTATCATTGCTGTTGATGCGACTGTCGACAACCTTGACCCCGCAACTAATATTGAGTGGGCATATGGACTGCGACCAATCTATGACACCTTGTTGGAGCTGAAAGGCGCATCGACAACGGAATATCAGCCACGATTGGCCGAGAAAATGTCTGTGAACGATGATCATACTGTCTGGACGTTTAATATCCGCAAGAATGTTAAGTTTCATGATGGTACAGAATGCGATGGTGAGGCGGTAAAGCAGGCGATAGCGCGAACTGTTTCGTTGCCCACCGGTATTGGATTTTTATGGGGTATCGATGACGCAGAAAAGCAGATCAAGGTATTGGACAGCCACACTGTGGAGATCAGTTTTGCGGACCCGCGCCCTCTTTTTGGGCATGAAGTTTCTGGTCAGTATGGATTTTGGATCGCCAGTCCAGCCGCAGCAGGCAAAAATTCCAAAGGGGATGATGACCTGGGTAGTGAATGGTTGAAATCCAACCCGGTCGGTACAGGTCCATACATGTTGGAAAGCAATGAGCCGGGCCAGCAATTTGTTCTCAAAAAGAACCCGGATTATTGGGGAGGTTGGGAAAAGCCACACTTCAACCGTATTATCACGAAAACTGTCCCGCTTTCTGGTACGCGACGTCAGCTTTTGGAAAAAGGTGACGTTGATCTTATCTGGGCTGGTACTGCTGAAGATACTGTGGACCTTGGGAAAGACCCCCGGTTCGTTGTTACTGATGTGCCGACGCTTACCATGCAATTTATTGCCTTGGGAAATTACGGCCCTCTTGCCGATCCGCGTGCTCGTCAGGCAATTAACCTC
>NVWB01000429.1 GCA_002733575.1 Blastopirellula sp.
CTGACAATGACACGGCTATACTGAAACGTATTCGCAATTTCGCGCTCACCCAGCTTGGTTCCGGGCAGCAATCTTTGGTCCAGTATGGCCTTAGTGATAACCGTGACAATTCGACTAGCTTTATTCAATAGCTTCAACCTTTCTGTGGCCGCAAGCCTATACCTACGGCGGTCGGTCTAGCGTTATCTTGATTATTACCTGCCTAAATGTCAATATCTAATGACAAATATTATAAATTGACTAACAATCTGTGTTATGTGTAGGTTTAATCAAAAGCCGGTTGAAGGAGGCGATTAACTTTGTTGTCCAGCCAAAAATCTGAGATGTATCCAATTGCTTACAATACCTGGCATGTCATTTCTGCAACGGATGATCTGGTTCCGGGGAAAGTTGAACAAACGTATCTGCTAGGTGAACCGCTTCAGTTTGTCATCGACGATACCGGAAAGCCGACCGTTTGGAGGGTCGGTCCACAGGCAGAACCAAAAAATGCGCGCGCCTACGTAAACACGCAACTGCGCTATGGATATATCTGGTGCGTTCTGGGTGAGCCGACAAAGGGCATATTTGAGATTCCCGAATACTCAGAGCCAGATCGGCGGATCATGAATGCGCTGTCTGTGGGGATAAACACATCGCCTCCGCGCGCGGTTGAGAACTTTCTGGATATGGCGCATTTCCCTTTTGTGCATGATGGCATTTTAGGCGAAGAGCCGCATACCGAGGTCGTAGAGTATCAAGTCGATTACAATGAGGAAGCGGGTGAAATCTGGGCAACAGATTGCAAGTTTTATCAACCAAAAGCCGCAATGGCATCAACCGAAGGGGTGATGGCTGACTATATCTACCGTGTACCGCACCCGTTTTGCGCTGTTCTTTATAAATCCAGTCCGGAAGATTTGGAACGTATGGATGTCATCTCGGTTTTTGTGACTCCCTTGGATGAAGAACATATCAAAGCGCATCTGGCGATTTGCATTCTTGATACAACGACGGAATTCGACAAAGATATTCGATTGTTCCAGCAGACAATTTTGGGTCAAGACAAACCAATCCTTGAAAATCAAATGCCCCGCAAACTGCCGTTGGATGTACGTGCTGAAACCCCTATTCGGGCGGATAAGTCGTCGATTATTTACCGCCGCTATCTGCGCGATATAGGTTTGCGCTTTGGCACAATTCCTGAGGCTACATAAAGATGATAAGCTCCACTCAGACCGCCCGTGCACAATGGTACCCTATTGCGGCATCCGCTGACCTTGTGCCGCGCCATGTCTTTGATGGAATGCTGTTGGGACAGGAACTTGCCGTTTGGCGCGCGGATGACGGGTTCGCAAATATTTGGGAAAACCGGTGTTTGCATCGTGGTGTTCGTCTGACAATTGGTTTGAACCAGGGCAGCGAATTACAATGCCAATATCACGGTTGGCGCTATGCCAATCGCACTGCCAGTTGTTCTTATATTCCGGCCCATCCGGCGAACGCACCGTCTCGTACTGTATGCAACAAGACCTATCCCGTTGTTGAGAAATACGGGTTAGTTTGGAGCTTGCTGGATCAGGGGCCTACTTTTCCAGAGGTTGCAGCGCTAGAGGGATCAGACTGCACACCAATTCGCGCGATCCCGATTAATGCACCAAGTGAATTTGTCCTTACCGACTTAAGTAATGAGGTGCTCAATATTAGTGATTTGGGCATGTTCACTGTGCAAGTCAGCTGGGATGAAACGGTCGTGATGACCACTGATACCGGACTGACCATGGTTTTTTTCGCTCAACCAGTCGACGCTGCGCGCACCATAATTCGCGGTGTCTCGACGGCACCTATCAATGGCACTGTGTTGAGGCAACTCAATCATGCGCTCAACCGCTTACGCCGGCGGATAGAAGAAGACGCGAAAAACATACCACAGATCGACCCGATTGAACCGATCCATTCGTCTGTCCGTGCAGAACTTGGCACCATGCCAGACCAACTTGAAACGGGAGAAGCAAGCCTTCGTGTTGTTGTCAAAGAAAAGATAATAATCGCCGAAGATGTCGCGCAGTTCAGCTTGACCCCGCTTGTCGGGCAGCTTCCAACCGCGCAGGCAGGCGCGCATATCGATGTGCACTTGCCTAACGGACTGACACGGCAATATTCAGTGACCAACGGACCCGGCGAAAGCGATATTTACACCATCGGGGTCAAGAAAGAGTCGCAATCGAAAGGCGGTTCAGAAACCCTGCACAACACCGTGCAAGTCGGGGATCTGCTGTCTGTATCGCCGCCACGAAACAATTTTCCCCTGCGCCGCGATGCAACCAAATCAATTTTTGTGGCGGGCGGGATCGGCATTACCCCTCTATTGTCCATGGCCAAAACACTGCATAGTCAGTCCTTGGCATTCGAATTGCATTATTTTGTCCGTTCGGAAGATCACGTTGCATTTCGCACCCAGCTTGATGCGCTCGGGGCATCGGTAATTTTGCAAATTGGCTTGTCACCTAACGAAACATCCGGGCAATTAGGGGCCATTTATTCAAAACCAGACAGCACCCATCACACTTATATCTGCGGGCCAGGTCCGATGCTGGATGCTGCGCGTGCGGCAGCCGCAGATGCCGGATGGAATGAGGCAAATGTCCACTTTGAATACTTCAAGAACACCAACAAAATTGACGACAGTTCTAGTTTCGAGATCTCGCTGGCGCGTTCGGCCAAAACGCTGCGCGTCGAGGCGGGCAAGACGGTTCTGGAAGTGCTGCGAGAAAACGGTGTGAATCTGATGTCCAGTTGCGGTCAGGGCGCCTGCGGCACCTGCAAAGTGGCTGTTATTGATGGCGAAGTTGATCATCAGGATGTGCATCTTAGCGCGTCTGAGAAATCGCAGAATTCCCACATGATGACCTGCGTTTCACGTGCGAAATCCAAACGCTTAATTCTAGATATCTAAGAGGCACTATGATCGAACTTTATGACTTCGAACTATCTGGAAACTGTTATAAATTGCGCCTCCTTATGACTATTCTTGGGATCGAATATACTCCGAAGATGATCGACTTTTTTCCGGGAAACGAACACCAGACAGATGAATTTCTGGAGATCAACCCTCTGGGTCAATTGCCGGTCCTGTGTGACGGAGAAGTGACGTTGCGCGACGCGCAGGCGATCTTGACCTACTTGGCGACAAAATATGATGAATCTGGTCAGTGGTATCCAGTGACCGATCCAGCCCGGCTTGGCTTGGTCAACCAATGGCTGGCTTTCGCCGATATGATCACGTCAACGGCTTCTGCGGCGCGGCTGCACGACGGGCTGTTCTATCATTGGATCGACATCAACAAGGCCCGTGCAGGCGCACACAGGTTGTTTCAAGTTTTGGATGAACATTTGTGGCATGCCGAACAAGACGGAGAGCTCTGGATCTTACCAGGTAATAACCCAACGCTCGCCGATCTCGCGTGCTTTCCCTATACCATGTTGGCTTCAGAAGGTGGCGTGCCACTGACTGACTATCCCGCAATCCGACGCTGGACGGACCGGTTCAAACGTGTTCCAGGCTTCATCCCGATGCCTGGGATATTTCCTGCCGGTACTGCTTAGGCCAACTTCTAAACCAAGCTCTCACGAGTTTTCAAGAATAAATAATGTGACATGCTCTTTGCATAATGCTGTCCATATAAATTTACGCATCACACCAATGTCCGCTCTGCCGCGTTTGCGACTGTAAGAGCATCGCGCAATATCGGTCGATTGGGATATCCCCAAACTTGGGCCACCGAACTCTGGTGATATTGGTAAATCTCTAGCTCGTTTGGAAAGTGATCTTGGGATCACACCGCCTGTAACTAATCCGATCTCGTCATATCGGCCTGATCCAGAAGCGGATTTTCTGCGGGCGGAGCGCATTCGTCAGGCACGGTTAAAATCACAGGCACAGGAATCCGGCGTGTTCTTTACCACCAGCAGAAAACAAGCATCCACGGATGATGATACCAAAAACAACGGGAAGAGTGATGATCTGAATAATCAAGCGAGGCAGGCTGAACTTGACATTCTAACAGCACTCACCAACGCACCCAATGTGAATCCTGAAACAACAACGGCACCTGATCCAAATGGCCAGAAAGCAAAACTGGCGTTTCTGACAAAGAAACCTGATGCAGAAATTTACAATAAACATGCGCAACAAACACCCGTGTCACCCTATCAATTAATGGCAGGGACTATCATCCCGGCCAGTCTGGTCACCGGGCTAAACTCAGACCTGCCGGGGTTTGTCATCGCCCAGGTTACGGAAAATGGGTTCGATACAGTCACTGGACAACATCTCCTGATCCCGCAAGGTACGCGCCTCATCGGAAAATATGACAGTGTCATTGCCTTCGGTCAGAAACGGGCGCTCGTTATCTGGCAACGGATTATCCGACCTGATGGAACATCAGTCGTCATCGATAATCTGCCAGCAACCGATACCGGTGGTTATGCCGGCCTTTCGGACAAGGTAAATCTCCACACATGGAAGCTGATCAAGGGCATTACCCTTTCAACCCTGCTTGGCATTGGTACTGAACTGACCTTCGGCAACAATGAAAGCGATCTGGTCAAAGCCATTCGCGAAAGCACTCAACAATCGACCAATCGTGCCGGGCAAAAACTGGTTGATCGAACCCTCGATATCCAACCAACAATAACAGTACGCCCCGGCTGGCCCCTGCGTATCATCGTGAACAAAGACATCATCCTGACGCCGTATGTTGGAAATGGTGAATGACATGACAGGTCTTAAACTTGGGAAACTACCAGATCGTGAAACAACCAAGATCACATTTACCGCCAGCGCGGAATTGAACAAATTGCTGACCATATACGCTTCAGCCTATGAGGCGGAATATGGTCTACGTGAATCCATCACCGATCTCATTCCACATATGCTGGAAGCTTTTATCAACGCTGATCGCGGGTTTAGGAAGGCTCGAAAGGAAAATACCCTGCCGCTCAAGATCAATCCGCCGGCAGCAGACAACAAACAGTAAAAATTGACGCTACCTATAGACCAGTCAGGTCAGTCCGCTTTTTGACCTTTTTCTGAAGCAGCCAAAAGGTCTGCGGGTTCAATTTCCAGAACTGCAGCCAATTTTCCAACCACATCAATGCTCGCAGCATAGACGCACCGCTCAAGCGCACTGATATAGGTGCGGTCCAACTCGGCCTGATGTGCCAGTTCTTCTTGCGACAAACCTCTGGTTTGCCGATATTGCCTCAGATTGGACGCAAATATCTCTCGTATTTCCATAAACAAGAGATGAAGTAGTTGAAGAGTATTTCACCACGGAGTATACTCATCATAATAGTTAGAGCATTTACGGTTTAATTTGGTCCATACCCACTTGCTGCGAAGAAATTTGAACACTCCTGTTTTGAGAACAATTCAAGGATTTCTCCGACACCTT
>NVWB01000430.1 GCA_002733575.1 Blastopirellula sp.
CTTAGTAAACTTGGTAGTATCTATCGTGGGAGGGGCGAGCCAGAATTAGCAATAGCGAAAGCCAGCGAAGCAATCGCCATTGCGCAGACGACTTACAACGAAACTTTTGAAACATGGTATGGCTGGACTTTCGTGTTACGAGCCGAAGCCTATACCGATTTAGAAATGTATCAAGAAGCTCTTGCTGACTTTGACCAAGCGATTGTGTTAGGCCCTTGGAGGTCAAAGACATATTACCGTCGAGCAGAACTTCATGTTAGACTGAAAGACTATCCGAAAGCAGCAGCCGATTTCTCCCAGACGATAGAACTGTATCCGAACTACTCAACCAGCCACTATCGATTAGCGATCACAACCTTGGCTACTGATGATCAGGCTGGCTACCATACTTGCTGCCGGAAAATGCTGGCCACCTTTGCCGGGTCAGACGAACCATTTGCCACCTATTTCACGGCCTGGACATGTGCCCTCGCTCCGAATACTGACGAGATCTACGCCCCTGTAATAAAACTGGCACGTCACGCAGTCGAAAAAGAACAGAACAACAAACAGTATCTCAATGGGCTCGGTGCGATTCTCATGCGGTCCAGTCAGTATGACGCGGCCAAGGTTGAATTAGAAAAGGCCCTCGCGTTAGGTAATTCAGACAACACTTCTTCAAGCTATATCCGCTACTTTCTCGCCATGACCGAACATCACTTGGGGCACAACCAGGCGGCAAAAGACCAATTGAAAATTGCTAATTACGCGGCTAAAGAAGAATTGAAAGACACCGATAAACCACCTGCCTGGAATCGGAAATTAACGCTGGAACTACTCCGCAAAGAAGCGGAAGTGTTGATCAATCAAGCAAAAGTGACAGAGGAAACCACACCTCAAGAGAACTAAACGAACGAACCACAATACAAAAACAGGCCAGCGAGGCACTTTCGCATGAATCAAAAAAACAAACATTACCGCTGCACCCACTGCCGCAAGCTGGTGACATTTTCGGTAGCCAATAAAAACCAGAAACTCCAGCCCACCTGCTGCACAAAATGCCACGCAGCCTTGGATGAACACGACGAGGTGGTGCGTATGGTCCGTACCAAGTATCACCCAAATATTCAAACTTGCTAAAGCTACCACCCGCTGCCAGGGGCATCAGCGGTTTACGGCTTGAACAACTTCTGGTCTCACGCAATGTAGGCTGACGGAGCGTGAGACCGGAGTTGTTTTCTTTTCGTTCTAAGTAATGCTTGTATCTGCCCAGTCAGGCTCAGGCGGCTCTGGACGAAGCGAATTCTAATTAGGACCACTCTATAGATATAGATGTGTCCGATTAACCCTGATGTACTAGCCCAGCGACCTTCGGTGGTTATTATAAGCGATTATCACCCCACTTAAATAAGCAAGGATCTAACTTGATCTATAGCGATAATCTGATCTCCCACTCGGCACGGTAAGCTGTTGTCATTTATAGCCTTGCAACAAAAAGCCCTAGTTACTGCCCCTCCGCCCCTGGCCCCGGCCCGAGGGAGTACAGATTACAGAGTGTAAATATCAATAGAGCAGAAGACTCGAATCAAATCCCAGCAAACTTGATACAGAGCATCGACTCATAACGACAATGCCGACTGTCGCTACTGATTGTGATTAAGCCTATGTCTTCACCCCTCCACCACCTCAACGCGACAGACGGGCGATTTGGTGGCATGGGTATTCCGCAAGTGGTGATCAATAGCAGAGGTAAGGGATAAGAGGAACTCCCAAGTTTCTTCCGAACAGGTGCACTCTGAGGAGTTGCTCCAGGTTTTGTCGTCTCCGTAGAGTGTGGATGTAACATTCACCAACATTGATCGGAGAATTTCTATGGCAACAAAAATGCAACCAATCTCCACCCACCTCTAAAATGGGCCGATTTATACGATCCAGGCAATTGTTAAATTAGGTAAAGTTTTGAGATAGATGATATCTAGTGGATAACGCCAGACGCTCACGGTGGTGGCGGTACCGTACCCTTTGTTATCTCCACATCATCAAAGAATAGAAGATTGATCAGTGAAAAAGTAGCCAGTGGGTTTTTAAAGATAGCGACTGATCCCACCCAGCATTGACCAGCCCAAACGCACACTGGCTGCCCAACATCGCTACCATCAGCCGATGTTAGCTTGCGCCGAGTTCCAAATGACAAGGGTTCATTTGAACTGGATTAGCAGTTGGCCCTCTGTAGTTTTCTGTTGAATGGGCTGAGTCTGAAACATTAGCATTATCAATTGTTCAAATATTTTTATCCATGAACTTCTGCATCGCTTCAAGAGTTTCCTTACTCACATGGTGCTCGATACCTTCGCTATCAATCTCAGCAACTGATTGACTTACTCCCAAAGCAATTAAAAATTTCAGCACAACGGCATGTCTTTGAGAAGACATCTGGGCAAGACGTTTTCCTTTGGCCGTAAGCTCTACCGGGCGATAGGGTTCCGTTTTTACGTACCCATCACGAACCAATCTTCCGACGGTTCGATTTACAGTGACATGGCTAACCTCAAAATGTCTGGCCAAGTCTACCACTCGACAACTGCCGAGGGACTCACAAAGCTCTGCAATCGCTTCGACATAATCTTCCGCTAATTCGGTCGCATGATCTGAGCGAGTTCGAGAATGACTTCCTTGATTTGAGCGATTTTGCGACTTCGGCAAGTGGATACTCCTAATTGAAATCTGAAACGGTTGGATCATCCAGTATAAATGGCGACCCCCGTTGACACAAGTTTAGCATTGGCTACAATTTCATAAGTGTAGCGCATGCTACAAGTCGTAGTTGACACCTAGTTATTAAAAAAACACTTAGTATCTCGTTATTAAGAAACAGAATTGGAAGAAAAAATGGGGCTTATGAGTTTACAAACAAGACCGAGAAAGTTGAAATCCTATCATGGTTTCACTTTAGTTGAGTTATTGGTCGTGATCGCAATCATTGGGATATTGATTGCTTTATTGCTACCAGCTGTGCAGCAAGCGCGTGAAGCCGCACGACGAATGCAGTGTACTAATAATCTAAAACAGTTAGGGATAGCTCTGCATAACTATCACTCAAACCATCTGAAATTTCCTTCAGGCTATATTTCCTATGCTACCAGCAATGGATCTGGACCGAGTGGTGCAGCCATTGATTCCTTAACATGGGATGCTGCACCAGGTTGGGGTTGGCAAGCACTTCTGCTTCCCTTTATGGAACAGACAGCTCTCGCAGACAGCTTAGACTTTGAACGACCTATTTGGCACTCGACTAATCTCAATTTAGTAAATACTCATATTCCTACACTGTTATGTCCTTCAGCTAGTGGAGAGAGTGAGGCATTTCCTGTGCGGGATGACTCTGGTTCGGCACTCACAACACATGGACCTACCATCTATCTGGGTCGCTCAAATTATGTTGCCAGTCATGGTCAAGAATCTTGCTGGGGAGAGTGCGGAGCGGCTGCTACTGGTGAAGTATTTACAAACATTTACACAAGCACTACAACCACTGTCAATGTGAATGGAGATGCTGGAAATGTAGCAGATGGCCCCTTTTATAGAAATTCAGATACTTCATTCAGAGATGTGACCGACGGAACAACGAACACTATTTTTCTAGGAGAGCATTCTTCTCGACTGAGCGTAAAAAGCTGGGCCGGAGTCGTTCCAGGTGCGTTTGTTCATCCCATGTTTGTTTCTCCAGAAAATGGCGAAGATGCCGCTGCAACACTAACCCTGGTTCATGCAGGTCCATCTGGAGGAGAACTGGATATCACGGGCAGCCCTATTTTTCACCCGATCAACTTTCCAACTTATCACGTTGGCCAAATGTATGCAGAACACTTGGGTGGTGGAAATGTTGCTCTAGCAGATGGTTCCGTTCGTTTCATTTCTGAAACAGTCGATCTATTTGTCTGGGCTGAACTATCAAGTATCAACGAAGGTGAAGTTATCTCGGGAGGATATTAATCATGTCTGATTCAAAAAAAATATCGTGGATTGCTGCCCCGATAATTATCTTAGTCGTTTTAGTTGTCTATTGGATTTTCACTCCCAAATATGGTGAAACTTCAGATAAGGCATATGAATTTGCAGTAGCGATCTTTTCAACCTGTAATCAACAAGACGAGGCTCGCCTGAAAGAGATTTCAACTATGATCGATTCTGCCATTAGCGATGGGGAGATTCAAAGAGAAGAAGCAAAATGGCTTACAGCAATTATCGACAATGGGCTGGCAGGAAATTGGGACAAGGCTTCTGCAGATGTGCGACAATTGATGAAAGACCAAGTACAGGCTGCGTCACCTCTGCCTGAAGTGTGATCCTCTCACTGTAATCACCCAGTACGATTTTTACTACACTAGACTTGGCCATTTTCCGGTGGTGAAATAATCTCCTAGTCGGCATTGCAAGCTGTTGTCTAATATGACCTTAAACCAAAAGGCCCTAGTTACTGCCCCTCCGCGCCCTGGCCCCGGCCCGAGAGAAACAGATTACAGAGCGTGAATATCAAGAGAGCGGGAGACTGGAATCAAGTCCCAGTAAACTTGATACAGAGCATTGACTCATAACGAGAATACCGTGTGTCGCTACTGAATCCGATTAAGCCTATGTCTTCACCCCTCCACCACCTCAACGCGACAGACGGGCGATCTCGTGGCATGGGTATGCCGCGAGATCAGTAAAATGCGCATTGGCCAACCTGGCACACAGTCGCAAGATGTTCGCCAAGTTGTAGTGTATTAGCCCATCGACTTTCGGAAATTCAATTTAATGATTTTCATTCCACTCAACGATGTGGCAATTGTCAATCCAGAAGAACTTAAAACATCCGAGACTGTCGGTCAATTATAATGTCTGTAATTTGAATTGCCATGCGATCATGATTTCAACTAAACTAGTGGAAGGATGTTCACGCCGTATAGTGCGACCTCTTGTTGACTTCATCAACCCAGTTTGCGAGCAAACTGGGGTACCCGGTAATTTGTCGGAACAAGGAAATTGAAAAGGATTTAATTCGAGATCACTTCCCCACCAGATCGGGTCGCTAGGGCTCGATAGCTGGTCAAATCGATCACTTCAGGGATAAAGTGGACTGATCCATCACAATATAAAAAGTTGGCTCCGCCCGGATGCCGGCTGCTGAAGTCATCAAGGTGCCCGTGGTCATCGTTGGGTGGATGATCGGCAATTCCCAAGATTCGGGCAATCGCTTCTTCTCCTTCAGCCACTGAACCAACCCAAGTGGAAAAACCAAAATCTGAGGTACGTTCACCGACCATCATGGTGTTGCTGGTACCATCGGTGATGTCGGCAAATCGAAGACGACTGTTATGGTGCATCACACCGTCTCCTTGGCAAATTTGTCCGATTGGTGTGTTTTCACAGGTATC
>NVWB01000431.1 GCA_002733575.1 Blastopirellula sp.
AGCGTTTTGACTTGACGGAACCCGTCGGTGTGGGTATCCCAACCGAGGCCGTTGCCGCCGAGTGTGACTTCTACGAATGGCACGCCCCGTTCAACGAGCCGCCGCGCGAGTAAACAGCCTTGGCCGAATCGACCTTTGCCGTACGACTCGCGTACTTTGTCGGTCTCTTGAGATAGATCAAACGCCGAGGCCGCATCGTGATTCATGATGCGAACGGCTCTGCGGAAGATCGTATCTTGAGCATTGGCCGTCTCTGCAGATCGGGCACTCAGAAACGATTTCTGCTGCATTCGCCACAATCGCAGACGGGCATCGGCCTGTTCCTGGGAAACGCCATCAGGCAAACTCAGGAAATCAACGCCTAGCTCGGCGAATCCAGCTTCATCATTGTCGCCTGCTTCGTCTTCGGGGTTCGGGACAATGTTGTTTCTGGCGCCAACGGTGGCCGCTGCGTAGCGTGGGTCTAAGAATCCAGGTGAGAAGGCCGCTTGGTTGATGACTTCATAGGGGTTCACACTGACAAAATTGGGCAAGTCGGCATCTTCGCTGCCGAGCTCTTTGGATAATAACGAGCCAATGGTTGGGTAGAGCAGGGGGCTTCCAGGTCTTTGGCCAGTGTGCATTAGGAAGGTGCCGCGGCTATGATCTCCTTCGGTGGTGTTCATGCCGCGTACAATTGCCAAGTTGTTTGCCTGCTTGGCCAGCATTGGCAAATGTTCGCTGAACTCAATCCCTGGCACATTGGTTTTAATCGGCTTGAAACTTCCGCCATTGGCGTGGCCTGGCTTCATGTCGAATGTATCGGTTTGAGTCGGGCCACCAGACATCCAGAGCACGACGCAGTGTTTGCTTTTTTCAGTATTAGCGGCTGCCGCTTGTGCAATTTGCGGAAGCCAAGGGCAGCTAGATGCGCCCAAAGCGGCGGCGGATGTTTGCAGGAAGCGTCTTCGAGAAAAATTGCTCATGGAACTTGAATTGGATCGACGCATCATCGATCTCCCTCCCCCTGTTAATGGTTCAACATAAACTCGGCACTGTTGATCATGGCCCACAGCACGTCACCTAGTGCTTGGCTCTTCTGATCGTCATCCGCTTCTAACAAATACTGACTAAAACGTTTTGTCTCGTCTTCAGACGGGTAACGTGAGTAAACGGCCAAACTCAGCACTTCAATCTTTTGTGCCTCGGTCAAAAACGGGGCTTCCAGAGACTGAAGCAATCCGCTGGTTGCAGCGTTCGTTGCGGTTGAAACTGGCGGGCCATTCATCAACGCGAGAGCCTGCGGCATTCCTGTTTCAAATTGCATACGATTATCCGATGGCGTTCGCATGCGGGCAATAAACCGCAAGCGATCTTGAGAAGCTTGTTGACCCAGGAATTGCGCTGCTTGTTGACCGATAGGATCACGCAACAAGGCGACTCGCAAAAAACTGTCGTATAACTGTTCTGGCGAAAGTGACTTGACTGCCATCTTCTGGAACAGTTCGAGGTCAACTTCCTCATCAGTATCGACCCGACTCGTACGTGCGTAAGCCTCGGTGGACGCGATGGTCTTGAGAAGCAGTTTGATATCGAAACCAGACTTCACAAAAAACTTGGTCAACTCGTCCATCAATTCAGGATGACTGGGTGGGTTCTGTGGGCTAAGATCATCGACTGGATTAACGAGCCCCCGGCCAAACAAGTGCGACCATGCCCAATTCACCGCGCGACGTGGCATGTACGGATTATCGCGGGCCACCATCCACACGGCCAATTGTTGACGGCGTGTGCCTCCGAAAGAATCGCTGCCGTAATCGCTGCCAGGAAACGCCGGTGCAATCACTTCCTCGGTATCGGGCAGCATCACTTCGCCGGTGGATCGATCTCGAATCGCAACGGTTTGCATCCTGCCAGCGAGTGGGTTTTCATTGCGTTCTAACTGAGCAAAAAATGCCGCGTAGGCCCAAAAGTCACGCTGCTTCCATTCATCAAACGGGTGATCATGACACTGGGCACATTGCATCTGTAAGCCTAAGAAGATACGCGAGGTCTCGGCCGCCAGTTGTTCTGGTTTGAGTTCCAGCGATGCGTAGAAGTAGGCAGGGCCTGCATCGCTATCAGTGGCGGTGATGAACTCGCCTACCAAACGGTCGTAGCGGATGTTCTCTGAAAACTGGGTACGCAGCCAACGCTGTAATCCAAATTGATTTTGAAGTTGTTGAATATCGTCGGTTGGTTTCAATATCACGTTGCGCCAGGTACTGGCCATGTGCGTGGGATAGGCGGGTGATCGAAGTAACTTCTCGATCAGCTTGAGTCGTTTGTCAGGGTCGGAATCCGCAAGATAGGCTCTGGTGGTAGCAACACTAGGCAAGATGCCCGTTATATCGAGATAAGCTCGGCGAAGAAACTCGCCATCTTCGGCCAGTGGGGCTGGTGATTTTTCAGCGGCAACAATTTTCGCGTTGATTAATTCATCAATCCGGGCGATCATCTTCTGAGAAGCCGCTTGCAGCCGCTGTTGCTCTTCTCTCTCCCACTCATCATCAGCATTGCCAGCCAAAGCATGGCCAGTATACAACAGGCATAACACCGCAAAGCCAACCGCGATTCGTTTTAAGGACGCCATGACCTGCAAGGCCTTATGTTGAAAGAAAAGAGTATAGGAACCGATAAGGACAATTATGCTTGGATTCTACCAGAAAATTGGCATTCTTGGAATAAAAATGTTGAAACCTAAGGAAAAGACGAATCACAGGCAGTATCGGTTCTCTAAAAGGTCAAATCTTCGATCTGTTCCAAGGTTAATTCATGCTCCTCGAAGTAAGTTTTCGCCTTTTCCAGGGTCGCTTCATCGAGCTCTTGTCTTGGTTCTTCAATAAAGCGGCTGACCCTGTTCGGACGTTCGACCATTTTGCCATCTTCCATCACTTTTTCCATTCGGGTCTCATACTCTAATCGCCAGCGATCCCCAAAGTGGTAAACGGCCCAGTACATCATTTTTGCCTTGCTATCACCCACACCGCCACAGCGACAGGCTTCGTAGAACATCCGGTGCGTTTCTTTCCACGGCTCGGTTTTCTGGATACAAGCCACATCATGCACGACCGAGGCCATGCGGTATTTGCCGGTCATCGGCGAACCGACTACGGTGTACAACAATCGGGGAATAGTTGCCCCATCGACCCTAGAGCCAGTCGGTGCATCCCACTGTTTGCCTTGCGCATCGATGTAGCCGAAATCTTTGGTCAGCGTAAATGTCTTGCCATCACTCTCAACTCGCATTTCCAGCGGCTCTAGAAATTGCCCGAACTCATTTTCGGCGGCAGTTGCGGTGCTGGTTGTAAGATTCGACCCAGTCACACTAGGAGTATCTTCAGCACAGCCAGTAACGCAGAGACTGGTGATCAATAACCCTAGCCACAACCCTTGATTTGTACGGCACAGCATGATGTTCTCTCCTACTTAACTTCAGTAAGCAATCAACATTTAAATATCTATTCGCTTTTATAACAGAGATATTGTGCCTCAACCAGAAAAAATTTGGGCAGTCTGGGGCATTTTTTGAGTTTTGATAAGCTTCGCACGCGACTTATGGCCTGTCTCGGGGTTAAACTAACAACTCGCAAATGTTTGTATTCTCGAACTCTCATCATCTCAACCAACTTCTATGAATGGGCCAATTCATGAACTCGATTCCACGACTCCGCTTGATATTCACCCTGGTTTTGACTGTGTCGCTTATCTCAACCGGGTTTGCACAACGTCCGAGAAGAGGGCCTGGCGGAGATCGAGAAGCCGCGTTGAAACAACCGTTCAAAGGCGTGATTGCCAATGGCAAGCTGCAGAAAGGTCTGTTCCCAATTCAAGCCACAGGCGTATCAACCGAACCGATTTTGAAAGCGACCCAAGCGTTCTTAAACGGATTGTCAAAAGAGCAACGGGCGAAAACCATCTTTCCCATCGACGATATTGAATGGCGAAAGTGGGACAATCGACATCGCTATGCCCGCCAAGGGGTTGGCTTCAACGAAATGAACGAAGAGCAACGCAAACTGGCCTTCAAAATGATGGGCACCGCAATAAGTGCCAAAGGATTAAAAATCACGAAAGACATCATGAAACTCAACGAGACCTTGGCCGAGTTGACCAAACGCCCTGGTGAATACGGACAGTGGCTCTACTGGATCACAATCATGGGTGAGCCATCGGCTACCGAACCCTGGGGCTGGCAACTCGATGGGCATCATGTGGTGATCAACTATTTTGTGCTGGGTGATCAAGTGGTAATGTCACCAGTGTTCATGGGCTCAGAACCTGTCAAAGCCGAGGGTGGCAAGTTTGCTGGCACTATCGTGATGCAAGAAGAGCAAGCTAAAGGAATTGCGTTAATGCAATCGCTGACCGACGAACAGAAAAAGCTGGCCGTGATCCAAGGCGAGAAAGGCCCTACCAATAACTTGAGCGAGGCGTTTAATGATAATATCGATTTGAACTACGCTGGCATCGCTGCTGCAAAACTCAACCCAAAACAGCAGAAACTGTTGCTAACTTTAATTTCCGAGTACACCAGCAACATTGAACCAGGCCACGCCAAGGTCAAGATGAAAGAAGTGAAAAAACACTTAGATGAAACCTATTTCGCTTGGATTGGCAAAACCGACAAAGACGCCGTGTTCTATTACCGAGTCCACAGCCCCGTGATTCTCATCGAATTTGATCACCAACGCCCAGTTGCCCTAGATCGCTCCAGCACACCAACCCGCAAACACATCCACACATCAGTCAGAACCCCGAACGGCAACGACTACGGCAAAGATTTACTGCGGCAACATTACGAGGAGCATCACAAGTAAATTACTTGTCATACTAAAACAGAAAAGATTAAACACAGAGGCACGGAGGGAACAGAGAAAGAGGGTAGTAATCTCAACCCTCTGTTCTACTGTTTAATTCTTTCCTTCTTCCGTTTGTTGGACGCTAAAAAAACTCGTAGGGTGGCTGCCTCTTTAGGCCAGTCGCCTGTTTATGGGCATTGTGTTTGTTGAGGATTTATCACCAAAAACAATCTCTCGTCTCTCATTTATATTCGGTTGAGATTCCATCTGCTTCAAAAGATTTTAATCAACCATCAGATATAAGATTCTCACTCTCTAAAGAAATAAAATCGATAAACAGGCGGCTGGCCAAAAAGGCAGCCACCCTACGAGATTTCTTGCTGAACATAAAAGTGTAAACCTAGCAACAATTTTGTTGCATACGTTTTTAATCTAGCCACAGAGGACACAGAGATCACAGAGAAGGATCTGAATTCAAACTCTCTGTGTCCTCCGTGGCCTCTGTGTTTAAATCTTTTTTTTCTTCCTT
>NVWB01000432.1 GCA_002733575.1 Blastopirellula sp.
CGGTTCGTCTTTTGTAGAATAGTGCGGTAATTTCACCCACAATAAGTGGGCTTTCTAGTTCTCTGGTTCGCGTGATCGCTAAATATCATCACGATTTATGCTTAAAACCGCACGATACACGCTTTCAACACGCTTAGATGCTTGACTGAGTTGGATAGTCGTGCAAACAATTAATAGTAATGGTGAGTCTTGTTTCCAGACAGGCCCCTCTACAATCTTTTCCCTCAATCCGTGGGGAAATCCGAAAAGTGGCCTCGGTGAACCAAAAAAGATGGCATGCGACAGGCATCCTCCCTACTTTCCAGATTGTCCAGAACCACTTTTCTGGCATCCCATATTTAATATCCTACCTTGAAAGATATATCCCACATGGCTCGCTCGCGTATAGGTATTTGGTTAATTGGTGCAAAAGGAGGCGTTGCCACCACCGCCATCGTTGGTCTCATCGCACTCAAAAAAGGTCTCACAGACAATCATGGGCTGGTCAGCCAGTTGCCCCAGTTTGCTGATCTCGGCTTGGCCGATTGGAAAGAGTTTGTCATCGGTGGCCACGAAATCCGTGACACGACCCTCTACGCCGAAGCCAACAAACTGGTTGAGGTAAGCCGGGCCATTGATGGCCGACTTGTTGAAAAGTGCAAGTCCGAACTAAAAAAGATCGACGCCAACATCAAAGATGGCACGCTGTTTAATGTCGGCAAGACTATTAATGGCTTGGCTCATGATAAGCTTCGCAAAAAGACAGAAACCCCACGCGATGCCATCAAACGTATTCAGCGTGATCTGCGGGCCTTCGTCAAAGACAACAAGCTGACGGACTTGGTCGTGATGAATGTTTCATCTACCGAACCCACCGTTGATGACTCGACGCTGCCCCAAACTTGGGATGAGATGAACAAGCAACTCGACAAACCACGCAAGTGTTTGTTGCCTGCCAGTAGCTTGTACGGCATCGCCACGTTGGAATTAGGTTACACCTATCTCAACTTCACACCATCATTGGGAACGGCACCCAAGGCAATTTGTGAACTGGCTGAAAAGAAAAAAGCTTGTCACATGGGCCACGATGGCAAGACCGGCGAAACCTTGATGAAAAGTGCCCTGGCTCCGATGTTCGCCAAACGGAACTTGGAAGTCATGAGCTGGGTCGGTCACAACATCTTCGGCAACATGGATGCCCAGGTATTGGATGACCCTGATAACAAGAAAACCAAAGCGACTAGCAAAGATCGATTATTGGGCCAGATCTTTGGTTATCAACCTGAAACCCTGGTGACCATCGAAAAGATCGACAGCATGGGCGACTGGAAAACGGCCTGGGATCACATCCACTTCAAAGGATTCCTCGGCACACCAATGACACTGCAATTCACCTGGCAAGGCTGTGACTCACTGTTAGCCGCCCCGTTAGTGATTGACCTAATCCGCTTCGGCGAACTGGCACACCGCCACGGTGAAGTCGGTCTGCTAACCTCGTTCTCCTGCTTCTTCAAATCGCCACTAGGCACCGAAGAAAACGACTTCGGCAAACAATTCGATGAACTAGAAGCCTGGGCTGATAAGATACGCGAAAAGGTGTAGCCGAGTGGCCCTGATCACTCATCTTTATTCGCGTGAAAATTTATTCACAATCTCAACCCGAAGCGTGAGCGAGGACGAAGTTTAATTGCGGCTCCTCCTCGTTCACGCTTCGCGTTTGAGATTATTAGTGCTACAAGGCTAGGTTTCTCAATTGCCTGCTAGAGTCTCTTCCAGGGTTGGATGAAAGCACGCTATTCATTGCTAACGATATTCGGCAACTCCTTGCGAATCTCTGCGACGATGCTGGGCGAAATGGATTTCCCTTTGATTTCGAGATTCTCCAACTGCGTTAGCTTCAGCAGGGCACCTTTCGAATCGTCCGACAGGCCCGAGTTCACAATCTTGAGCGTCCGTAAGGCGGGCATTTTGGCAAGCTGGGCGATCATGTCGTCATCGAGCGTTTTGCAATAAAAGAACTCGAGCTCTGTGACGCGCGACATCATTTCCAGTGAATTAAGTGTATCTTCGCCAAGCGGTGTCCGATGGAACTTCAGCTTCCGTAGGGCGGGCATCTTGGCAAGCTGGACGACCATGTCGTCATCGAGTGTTTTGCAATTACTGAACTCGAGCGATGTGACACACGACATCATTTTCAGCGGAATAAGTGTACATTCGCCAAGCGGCGTGCCAGAGAACTTGAGCGTCTGCAAGGCGGGCATCTTGGCAAGCTGGGCGATCATGTCATCATCGAGTGTTTTGCAACCAGAGAACTCGACCTCTTTGACACGCGACATCATTTCCAGCGGAATAAGTGTATCTTCGTCAAGTGGCGTCTCAAAGAACGTCAGCTTCCAGACTGCTGGCAACTCGGCGGCCGATCGTATCAGTTCGCTCCCACATTTCCTCCTGAACGAGACGTGAGTGATCTGCTTACTGTCCTCGCGGCGACACCACACGCCTGCTTCTTCTAGAATTCCCACCGGATCCATTCCAAGATGCTCTCGTAGGAAGCGAGCACGCGCGTTGACCGAGACGTTCGTTTTCTTCATACTCAGCGTCTTGAGACGCACAAGTTTTCTCAGCAATGCAAGCTGTTCGTCGCCTATGTCGGTTTCCGTAAGATCAAGGCTCTCAAGTTGCGTCATCGAAGCAATGCCCTCTACCGCAGCATGGCTGACCGTTCCGCGCGCCAGATCCAAATGTTTGAGGCTCGGTAGTTGTTGGAACTGTTCTACTTGTTCGCGATTGATTTCCAGGTCATGAACTGTAAGTTGAACGAGCTTGGGTAGATCACGGATTTCGGGAACATAAATGCAACCGTTGACTCCGCGTAGCGATAGCGATTCAAGTACTGGCAATCCCGAAATCGCTGGGAGTTTAATCTGCTCTCCGTCGTAGATAAGACTCAAGTGTTTCAGTGACTTGACCTTGCAGATCTCTGTGACGATGCTTGAGGGAAGCAAAGGCATAGCCACACTTAACGACTCAAGTGGCCTGCCGCGAATCGCTTGAAGCAACTGGTCGTCTCGCTCATTGATGTCGTACAATTCCATCTCACGTAAGTCTGGCAGCCGATTGAGAACTTTCTCTGAATACAGGCGATCAAAAGTCTTGGTGGTGGAAAATCTCAATTTGGTAAGCTTGCCAGATTCATCTGCTTTGACACTATAACCGGCTCCTTTTAAAGCATCCAAGAGCGAGTGTCCCCGTTTCTCCATCAAGTAATCTACGAGTGCCTCGCCGCTCAATCCTTCCCCCTCGATCTTCTCAAGTCGCTGCTTGTCTGCGAGGTGCGTGAACGTGTTGTCTCGAAATCCTGGTGGAAGCGAGAGTGATTCCAGTGCGGATAATGGGGCCAGGAATTGAGGTGAAATAGGTTGTGTATGCTTTCTTGTCAATTCTAAACGCCGGAGTTTCGTGAACTTGGCACTGAACGGATTTGCTGTCAAATCTAAACGCCGGAGTTTCGTGAGCTTGGCAATGCCCGGATATAGTTCCGGGGGAATGTAGCCCGATAACGATTCGAGTTTATTCCACGAAGCGACAACCTGCATCTCCTCTGCCGATGGCACGTGATGCAGTTGGAGATGCTCGATACTTGTCAACGCACCGAGTTGCGGCAGAGCGAGCGGGAACAACTTGTGACGACGATTTTCTGCTTCGGTCATCGATACAGGTGTGCCTTCGAATCTACTGAATGGCAACCGTCCCTCAATGATGAGAGTCTTCAGTGTTGTCAGCTTCTTTACTGCCAGGATGTCTGCTGGCGAGAGGTGCCCACACAGCGAGATCCAAATGATCTCGCCTTGCTCGTTGAGCTTGAAGTACCGCATGGCGATCGGTTCGTTCTTCAATTCGGCAATGATCGCGGCATGCTCCGCCGTAGGCTTGGGTTGCTTTTGCTGCTGGGCCTGTACTACTGGCAAGATTAAAAGGAAGGCAACGAGTGTGAGTTTCAGACGTTCCATAGCAGATCCCTTTGAAAGAGGACTTGAAAGCATTGCATGCATTATTGGCAAATGAATATAACGTGCAACAGCAATCCTACGACGGCTGACCGAGTATTGTTCATGTCATGAATGCTTGATGAGCAATTTCATTTGTTTATCGGGTTTGCTTCAATTCCGTTACACTCATCTATGCCCGCTACGATTTCACAGCGTAGAGAATGGCCCATTTTTGGAGAAGTGTTCGCCGATGATGATTGACACCGCACAATCAGATGGATGGCGGCAATGCGTTTGTGCTTCGATTGAATCGTTTGATCGTGGACGTTACAATCGATAGCAGGATTTTTTGTTGTAGACCATCCACCCTACTTTGCTAAACAAACTCAATGACAACCAAACGACTTAAATCCGGCACATGCATATTTTGCAGTCGAATGGCCCTGCTAACCTTTCACCATTTGATTCCCAAGAAAGTACATCGGCGGAAGTTCTTCAAAAAGAATTACTCGAAAGATGAGCTACATAGGGGCATCGATATCTGTCGACTCTGCCACATCGGCATTCATGATCTCTACGACGAAATGCAACTCGCCAAAGTGTTCAACACCGTTGAAACATTGAAAAACGACGAAGCTTTGCTCAAACACTTCAATTGGGTCGCCAAGCAAAAAGTAGTTGTCAGTGAATAGAACCAACAATCCACCACACAACAAACCAGTTGCTAGGCTCAGTCAATTTGCAGCCTTACTAGGCTGGTCACCGCTTCGAGTGTATCAGCACACACTAGACGATAGATCAACGGAGAACTCTACGTCAATAATCACTTGGTACGAGAGTGAAGAAAATATAAGCCCTCATACTGATTGCTTTCTTCAAATCAATGAGCATCCCATTGGTCAAACCCACACCTACAATGCTGCGGTCTATGCCATTCGTTATCGAATTTGCACCGGCTGGCATCAATTTACTTTGCATAAATCAAAGCGAGATCAGGCTGCTGAAGCCGAGAGAATTGGCCAGTGGCTACACAAAGACTGGTTCACCACACTAGCCAAACGCCGAGAGTTTCGTCAGCTTTACCCCCAATGCACAGGCTACTCTTGGAAAAAGATTCGTGAAGTTGGCCCGCCAGAGCTAGATTGACCTATGCGTGATCATAATAACTCCCGCGACTACCCAAGAAAAAAGAGCCGCCCTAATTATTCATAATTAGTCGTCCCTGAAAAACTCCCCAGACTCTTACAATACAGGGTTGGAACAATGCAATGGGGTGGTTAGAATTGCGGGCTTTCTTCTCCCGTTTGA
>NVWB01000433.1 GCA_002733575.1 Blastopirellula sp.
GATCGTTTGTTCAGATGCCTTGGCGCGGTAAACGCTGTCCCACTCAACTGCTCTGCATAAAGCCCTAACGGGGGTTGCTGGGGCGAGTTTCGTCCGATAGGTAAAGCACCCTCGACAGCCTGCGACGAATGCGTGTTCTCAAAGCCTGTCGTATAACCAAGGTCCTCAGCTGTGCGGTCCATCCGACCGCCCTTAGCGATAATCTCTTGCATGTAGTTTCCTCCCTAAAGATGTTTGACTGCGTCCAGAATGGCGTCGTAGGTGGCCATCACATCGACCTCGGTGCAGTCGAATTGACCAGCTTGAAAGCGGATCACGCGCATCCCGTCCAAATTGGTCTGCGTTAGATAAACGCGGCCGTCATCGTTTATCCGGTCAACCAGCCGTTGGTTCAGATCATCCAAATTGTCTTCGCCAAGCAGCCGGAAGCTGAACAGCGACAACGGGTTCTGATGTGATTTCGAACTTTTCGGTGGCGCGAATTTTTTCGGCCAGGTGTTGCGCCCAATCAACATGATTGCGGATGCGAGTGCGCAGGCCGTCAAGCCCATAGTAGCGCAGCAAAAACCAAATTTTGAGTGCCCGAAACCTACGGCCCAATGAAATCGACCATTCGGAATAGTTGATGAGCCCATCGTGGCCATAGGTTTTTAAGTATTCAGGCCTGATGGCCAGTGTCTTCACAAGGTCAGACGGGTTGCGCAAGAAATGCGCCGATCATTCTGCCTGTGCGCCCATCCATTTGTGCGGATTAAACACAATTGAATCAGCAAGATCGGCAACAATAGCACCGCGCAAAGCGACCGGGTCCATTCCGCGACGTTCACCAGTAGACGGAATGCGCACTAGATTTTTATCTCCGATACCAGACACCCATACCGCCCGATCAATCGAGGTATGCACTTCGGCAGAACAATAAATGCGTAGTTGGTCATGTGGTTTTAGACCTTGGGTGTTACCTTTCCAATTGACCTTGCGTTCCCGCATGGTAAGGACAGCGGCAAGCGTTGCTGTTGAGGCGCTATCCTGAATTGTACCCTCAAAGCCTTCAGGTAAACCGATGGCCTGACGCAGCCAATCCGCCATCCGAGTTTCCATTTCAGTCACGGCAGGCGAGGTTTGCCAAAGCATGCATTGAGTTGCAACAGTTGACACAAGGTATTCTGCCAAGATGGACGGCGGTGCTGCATTCGAGGGAAAATAGGCAAAAAATCGGGGATGCTGCCAGTGGGTAATACCCGGCATTACGATGCTGTCAAAATCCGAGAGAATATCTTCCATTGTTTCACCGGATTCTGGTGGTGAAAGTGGAAGTTGTGCTGCGAGTTTGCCTGGCTCCGTTTGCGAGCGGACGGGACGGTCACGGAGAGTATTGTGGTAATCCGCGCTCCAATCGGCGATTTTATGCGCGTGTTTGGCGAAAGTGTCCCAATCCATGGGTTATCCTTCTAATTGCTTTTGCAATGTGGTAAGTTTCTGGTGCAGATCATCGGCGCTAGTGACGCCGCCCCAGACATAGCGATCAGGTCTGATCAACACCGCCCGCAGCCCGTGCGCCATGCCCCAGGTGTGAAGTGTATCACCGAGTTCTTCTGTGATCGTCATACGCACAACGCCCAGCCTGCTCAAATCTGAAGCGCAGGCATCTGCCCATGTCTGGGCCGTATCGTCGAGCGCGAGGTATAGAAATGCCATCGGCGCACGATCATCAAGCAATGCTCCATCAGGCAGCTTTGGTTGAACCATCAGTGTACCCGCAAGCGGGTCATTTTTGGCCAGAATGCCGGACGTGAGATCTGGGATGAACCCTTGCCTCGAGGTGCCCATTTTTCCAGAAAGAAGCTGCGCGCGCAGATCCTTGTCACGTGCGCATGCTTTGACCTCATCCAGTTCTCCGATGATCAACCCAAATTCTTTGGCGTGTTCGATGATCTTGCCCACGTGGGGCAACCGTTCTGCTTCATAGGTATCAAGCAACGCGTCATTGTATCCATGCTTTATTGCGTGGATCAGTTTCCACGACAGGTTTGCCACGTCGCGAATGCCCGCGCACAGCCCTTGGCCCAGAAAGGGTGGCATCTGGTGCATTGCATCGCCTGCCAGAAACACTCGGTCCTTGCGCCACTTGGCACCAACCCGTGCGTTGAAGCGATAGGTGGCGCTGCGCCAAATGTCGAAGGCGTCGACATCGACATAATTGGACATCACTTCGCGAAGTTTCGCGCTATCCTCGAAGTCTTCCGGCCGCTCGCCGGGCATCATCTTGATTTCCCAGCGGCGCAGATTTTGTGGACCGACCACATAGGTCGCTGGACGAGATGGCCAGCAATATTGCGTCGTCTTGGCTGGCAGATCGGTATAGCGTTGTTGCCAAGCGTCAACCACAATCCACCACTCGTCGAATTGGTAGTCGATCAGGTCAATGCTGCATGCGTCGCGCACGGCGCTATTTGCTCCGTCGCATCCTATCAAATAGGCTCCCTTGACGGTAGATGCCTGGCTATCAGTTAGATCCGTATAGGTGACGGTAACACCGTCTGCGTCCTGCACGAAGGTATCAAAGCGCGTTCCGGTCTCCAAATCGACAGTGTCCATGCTTGTGATTTTGTCGCGCAAAATCCGTTCAAGATCTGGCTGAATGAACATCAGGGTCGCGGGCCATCCCAGAGGGTAGGGCGGCGGCAACGGGTCGAATTGTTTGATGATCTGTCCGTCCATGCCGACAAAGTCTGTCCCAGTGTGGGGGGCAGTGCTTGGCGCAAGCTCATCTGTGATTCCACAGAATTGGAAAACCCTCATAACCTCCCAATCCAGAACGATGGCGCGGGGTTTGTCGTAGGGTTCAGCATATTTTTCCAACACCAGCGTTCGAACGCCATGTTGCCCGAGAAGAACAGCCATGGTTGCCCCAACAGGACCACATCCGGAAATTATTATGTCGTATCGATCCACCGAAACTTCCTACGAGTCAGTTAATGATTCATGTCCGTTATATGAACATTTTAGTTCGAAATCAAGAGGCCTTTGGAGCGCTGACCTGTTTTGTGATGATTTGACTGATCGATATCAACCGGTGTTCAAGGCCGGAGAGCGAGTCCGCCCTAATTGTTGGGACAAGAACACCCATGCTGTAGCCACAGGTACCATTTGGATTGAAGATAGGGACGAATAAGCCGTGCACACCCAATTGAAGCTCATCCGACGAGATCGCGAAGCCGTCCTTTTGAACCTGTTCAATACGCGCAGCTGTCGCAGCGTGACTTTCTTTGGGCAGAGATGACATAAACCTCTCGATAAAGGTTTCACTTTGAAAGGCGAGCAGTGCCCAACCGCTCGCACCTCGGTTCAATGCATGACATGATCCAGATGTGTGGCGTACCATGACCAGTCGATTTCTACTCAATACTTGATCTATAGCCATGGCCTCAACGCCTGATACACAATGAAGAATAACCGTCTCATCAATCTCAGCGGCGAGGCGTTCCATTCCACTTTTGGCCGTCGTGATAATGCTTGGCAAAGCCGATCGCGCCAAATCTATCGCAGCGGGACCCAGCTCATAACCAGCTGAAGTTTTTTGTGCATACCGATGTTTCGTCAGCGTATTGAGCAAGCGATGCGCTACTGTACGATTGATCGAGCAGGCTTCGGATACCTGTGCCGCCGTTAAAGAGCCTTTTTTGGCAATGCACTCTAGCACAATCAACATATGCTCTCCTGTGGATGAAATTTCTGACATTGAACCTCTATCGTTTTTTGTTACCTGTGACTGCTTAGGGCACAAATATTGCTGCAAATCCACTAAGATTGACGTAATGAACAAAATAGTTCATATAACGGAATTATTCCCAATTCCGACACATGTTACTCAATATTGTTCGCCACAATTGAACAATTCAACAATTCAACAATGACAGGACGCCATACATGAAACTTGCTTCTCTTAAATCCGGCCGCGACGGCGCTTTGGTTGTCGTGTCGCGTGATCTGAAATCGGCGTGCTTTGCCGCTCCGGTGGCCCAAACGATGCAGGAGGCGCTAGATCGCTGGGATGAGATCGAAGGCCAGCTTGGCACACTTTATGACGAGCTGAATTCAGGTAAGGCAAATGCGGGGTTTGCCTTCGAAATCGACACCGTGGCAGCCCCTTTACCGCGCAGTTTTCAATATCTCGACGGGGCTTGCTATCTGTCACACATCCGCCGAAACCGCGAAGCTCGCGGTGATACGCTGCCGGAGGACATTCTCGACGCACCTTTAGTGTATCAAGGAATTAGCCACGGTTTCGGCGCCTGGAACGATCCTATCACGGGCCTGAACGAAGCTGATATGATCGACTTCGAGGCCGAAATAGCTGCAATCACAGGTGATGTGCCCATGGGCATAGGTGCGGAAGAGGCGACCCGACACATCCGTCTGTTCTGCCTGCTTCAGGACACCTCCCTGCGAAGGATTATCCCACCCGAACTGAAGCGGTCCTTTGGCTTTTTAACAGGGAAACCCGCATCCTACCTGGGGCCAATAGCGGTTACTCCTGACGAGCTCGGTGAACTTTGGGACGGAAAAATGGTTGGCGGCACCATGCAGTGCACAGTGCGGGGCAAAGTGATTGGTGAGATCAATACTGGGATCGATAGCCCCTTTCACTATGGCCACATGATTGCCCATGTCGCCCAAACACGTGCCTTCGAGGCAGGAACTATTGTCGGCCTTGGTACCGTGTCCAACGAAGACAACAAAGCGGGCTTCGGGTGCATTGGTGAGTATCGTGCGCAAGAAATCATCTCCACAGGGTCTCCGACATTGGATTTTCTATGTAAAGGGGACTGGATAAGAATTGAACTTCTTGGGCCCGATGGTGAGAGTGTCATGGGCGCGGTCGACCAGTCCGTAGGGTGACCAGCGCCCAACAAATGGATCATAATTCGTGTTCGGAGTATTTGAGACAGATAGTGGTCTATTTTAAGAGAGACTTTGGCTCATCTTGTTACTGATATTATGCGGCAGTTTTTCGGTATTACAAGACGCACGCTTTGTGAGTTGAATTTAAATTTTGTCGGTGTACATCCAAAGTCTGCTTTTGACCGTAACTGCTAATTCGTCAGTGCCACTCGAAAGTCTTGATTGAGCCTATTCCGTTGAAAAACTCGCCTTAAATTGGCCTTTGTCGACTGATTCAATTTCGTTATTGATTTGGGAGATTGATTACGATCCCTCTT
>NVWB01000434.1 GCA_002733575.1 Blastopirellula sp.
GAAAATTCTTGTTGAGATATGGGCTGAACTTTTGGGGTTGGCGAAAGAGTCGATAAGCATAACTTCGAATTTCTTCGAGCTGGGAGGACATTCCCTTCTAGTTGTACACCTTCTTGGCGCAATTAAGAAAAGAGTAGGTATTGAACTACCGCTTAGAGTTGTCTATGAATCAATGACTATTCAACATATTGCAAATGTCTTGGATAAAGATGAAAAAGAGAATGAAGTCTATTCAATTCATTCATTTGTTAAAAACTCTAAGGAAAGGGAGAACATAGAGGAGTATGAATTCTGATGTTAGAGAGAATACTTAACGAAACTAGTGATATAGGAATAGAATTGTATTTGTCGGGCGGGCGATTGCGCTCTAAAGGACCGCGAAATAGTTTAAGTGAGGAACTAGAGCTTCTAATAAGGCAGTACCGGGACGAACTAATATGTTACTTAGAAACACATGGAGAGAATGCGTGCAAGCCGAAGCTCATTGGAGTAGTTAGGGCTAACGTTTCACCTCCTTTATCACATTCACAAAGACGTCTTTGGCTTATTGATCAATTAGGTGAAGGAAGTGCCCAGTACAACATGCCGGGTAGATTTCGCCTAAAAGGCAAAATTGACTATGAAGCCTTTAATAAAACTCTAGAGACACTAATCGATCGACATAAAGTGATCTGTTCGAATTATATTTCAGAGAACGGTGAGCCTCAACAGATACTAAGAACCGATTATGAGTTGCCTCTAAAGAAACACGATCTGTCTCAGTTAAGCGCGAACGAACAAGAATCGGCCGTTTCTGCTATTTGTAAAACAGAAGCTAATTCCTTGTTCGATTTGAGTAGCGATCTAATGCTTAGGGTAAGGTTAATTAAACTAGCTGGAAATGATCATGTGATCCTATATACGATGCACCATATTGCCAGTGATGGATGGTCAATGGCTATCTTAAAGAAAGAATTCGCTGAACTGTATTCAGCGTATTCCAATGGACAAGATAACCCTCTAGACCCTCTACCTCTACAGTATTCAGATTATTCCAGATGGCAAAGAGAAATATTAAGCGGTGACACTAATTCGAGGGGCTTAGAATATTGGAGAAAAAAACTGCATGCAATCAAGCCTCTAGAATTGCCGACAGACATGCCCCGTACGACCGAGAGAAATTACCATGGTCAAGAGTACGAATTTATTCTGGCCGAAGAAGTAGTACATGCGTTGAGTCGCTTAGGTAAGAGAAACGGCGCTACCCTCTTTATGGTATTGCTATCAGTCTTTCAAATATTGCTATCACGCTATTGTAATCAAGACGATATTGTTGTGGTTTCTCCTGAATCAGGACGCAGCAATAGTGAAACGCAAGAAATGATTGGATTTTTTGTTAATTTGCTGCTTATGCGCACGGAGGTTGATGAGGGCGACAATTTTTATCAAGTACTTGCAAAAACAAAAGAGACTTCTATAAAGGCCTATGCCAATCAAGAAATTCCCTATGACTATCTCATTGCTGAGCTGAACAAAGATTTAGGAGAATCGGCCAAATTCCTTTCTAGAGTTTCTTTCGCGCTGAATGAAGGTTCTCTGCTTGCTAGTGGAACGGTGTCCGACGATGGTACAAAACTGGGAGATTTAATACTGCAGCCTTTCGAAGTTGAAGATCAGGAAATAGTCGCGAAAACAGATCTTTCACTAGAGTTTACTAATCTAAATAATGAGCTAACTGGTCGCATTATCTACGATAGAGACTTGTTCAACTCAGCTACTATCGAAAGGATGGGTTTAAGATTCATAAAGTTGATAGAACAGATTGTTGGGGATCCAGAGAAGAAACTAAATACAATCGACTTGACCCTTGATGTTGACATGAAAAGCCAAACATCAAATAACTTATCTTTGTCCTCAGCGCAGAAAGGTATCTGGCTAGATCTACAAGCATTCCCTGAGAAGGCACCAACCTACAATTTATATGAATATTTAGAAATAAACGGAAAATTCCATCCAAACAAATTCATTAAGTCAATTGAATACGTGGTCGATCATACAGCAGCATTACGCCTTAGATTTAAAGAAACTTCCGATGGATTGTTGACTCAGACGATTGAGCCAAAGCGAACGTATCAAGTCGAGTATGTCGATATTACAAATGAAGACAACCCAGAGCAATGGTTAGCACAATGGGTTAATCAGCTAAGAGAAAAGCCTATCGAGCCGAGTAGCGAAATACCATTTCGTTTCGTTTTGCTAAAACTGTCAGAGCAAAAATACTGCTGGTTCAGCCACTATCACCATCTAATTGTAGACGGTATCGCAATGGGGGCTATTAGACAGCGAGTTTCGCAGACGTACAATCATATGGTTAATTTGGATGCTCTGCCAGTTTTCAACAGGGATGACTTCACTGAGTATTTGACCTCTTTATCAGAATATAAATTTTCGCATAAATACAGAGTAGACAAGGAATATTGGGAATCCAAACTTAATACAGTTTCTAGTGTCAATTTGTCGGTGAATTCTAACCGGATTGCCTCGAGTCAATCGATTCGGGTTAGTAAATTGTTAAGTGTCAATACAGCAGATAGTTTGAGAAAGGCGGCGGCTGACAGAGATACCAGCTTTAGTAGGCTTATGTTTGCAGCGATTGCCCTCTACTTGAAAAAGGTTTCAGGAGTCGGATCGTTGACACTAGGCTTGCAGACCCACGGCCGGTTTAGCGGTGCATCCAAAGGTGTCATCGCGCCATGCTCCAAAATTCTTCCCGTCTTTTTCCCGCGCTTTGATGGCATGAATTTTGATGATTTTGTGGATAGTTCAAATTCCTGGGTTGACGAAGCCATTTCCCATGGTGAATTCATGTTTGAAGAAGTA
Organism: Blastopirellula sp.; assembly: GCA_002733575.1. Lineage (GTDB taxonomy): Bacteria > Planctomycetota > Planctomycetia > Pirellulales > Pirellulaceae. Next base: position 2,860 of record NVWB01000434.1, read on the forward strand.
TTCACCTCTCAGGGAAAGACACCGTACAGTTCTGGTATTTATGATGTGATAGTCAACATCTTATCAAATTTGGATGATGTAGAGCTCGATGACACTGTTAGTCAGTTGCATTCGTTTCCCAGGTATGAGGAAAACTTGGTAATACGTGTGTATTTCGCACGAGATAGGGATGAAGTTCATTTACATCTGGATGGGAACGCCCGCTTGTTTGAAGAGTGGGAGTTGCAACTTCATCTTGAAAGGTTATCCGAATTTTTACGGAGATTTGTTGATACTTCTATAAAACAGGTTCCGGCATCTAACGTTGAGGAGATCTCGGTACTTTCAGAGTCTGAAGAGCAAACTTTACTGAATAAATGGAACCTTAGTAAATTAGGTGCAAACAAGAATTGCTGTATTCATGAGCTTTTCGAAGAACGGGCTACTGAATTTCCCGACAGCATTGCAATTGAACACATGAGTGAAAAAATCACCTATCAAGAGCTGAATAAAAAAGCTAACCAATTGGCGCATAATTTAGTCAATTTAGGTGTAAAGCCAGAAAAATTGGTAGGCATTTTCCTAAGCCGAAGTATTGACATGGTGATAGGAGTGTTAGGAATTCTAAAAGCTGGCGGAGCATATGTTCCTCTGGACCCAGAATACCCCGAGAAAAGAATCGATTACATACTGGATGATGCCGGTATTGATATTGTTCTAACTCTCAGCGAATATCAGAAAAGGTTTGATCATCGAATCATCCACGTTGTTGAAATGGATAAACCTATCGATACTGATGTAATAGACAATATCGAAGACGAACACATCAGTAGCAATATACTGCCTTCAGAAATCGGCTTGAAACTACGCAATTTGGCTTACGTAATGTATACATCCGGATCAGCCGGAATGCCTAAAGGTGTCATGATTGAGCATAGCCAAATTACAGATTTCATGAGTACCGTTTCTGATTTCTACGGCTGGGATGATCATGACAGAGTACTTCAATTCGCTACAATTAACTTCGACATCTCCGTAGAGGAGATATTTGGAGCTTTGTCGGCGGGCGCAACTTTAGTGCTTCGTACTGAAGAGTGGGTCGAAAGCACTGAATGCTTTTGGAAACTATGTGACCAGCATGATATTTCGGTGCTAGATCTACCAACGGCTTTTTGGCACTCAATCATTCCCTCTCCGGAGAAGTCGATTCCTCGATGCTTGCGCCAGGTGATTATCGGTGGTGAAAAGATTAACTATGAGAAGAGTTGTCAATGGTTCGCATTGAAAGGAAGGCTACCGGAACTGGTTAACTCTTATGGTCCAACTGAAACTACTATTGTATCAACGTGCCATGTAGTTAATGAGAAGAGCAATGCAGGATCTATCGGAAAACCGGTTGTTAATACCTCTGCCTACATACTGGATAGCACAAACAATGTATTACCGATCGGAGTAGCTGGGGAATTGTGCATAGGGGGTAAAGGTGTGTCGCGAGGCTATCTTAATAGAGATAGCTTAACTGACGAAAAATTCATTTTGGATCCCTTTAATAGCGATGAAAGGGCAAGACTCTATAAGACAGGAGATCTAGTGCGCTGGTTACAAAATGGTGAGATTGAATTCTTAGGGCGCATCGATAATCAAGTTAAGATTAGAGGGTTTCGTGTTGAATTGGGTGAGGTTGAATCTCAATTGAATCGGCATTCGGCCGTTGACTCTGCGGTTGTTATAGTGAATAAAGAAGCGCAGCAATTGATCGCGTATCTAGTATTAAATATATCGAATGTGGACTTCCCAAAAGAAAAACTTCAATCTATTCTCCGTGATCATCTACTACAAGACTTGCCTGAATATATGGTACCTAGTGCCTATATTGAGCTCGATGAGTTGCCCCTGACGATCAACGGAAAGTTGGATATCGAGTCATTGCCGTCGGTTGATAGCGAATCCTATGCGCGAGAGGAGTTTATTGCCCCAAGAACTAATGTAGAGAAAGTTCTAGCAGAAATTTGGTCAGAAATATTGAATTTCCGAATTGAGGAGATTAGTTGTACTGATAACTTTTTTGCGCTGGGAGGTCATTCATTATTGGCAACTCGTCTGGCCAATTTAATTCTGCGCCGCATTGGCAAGAAAGTAAATCTTCGCGCAGTTTTCAAAGGTCCAACTATCAGTCAGTTGGCTGAGATAATTGAGCTTCAGCCTGTTCAAATTGAAAATTTACCTCTGTCTCTTGTGGACCGTAGCTTGCCTGTAGAGTTGTCATTTGCTCAACAGCGGTTGTGGTTTTTATCAAAGCTGGAGGGTACTAGTGCGAATTACAATATCCCAATGGCACTACGCCTTTCCGGTAAGTTGAACAAGGAAGCG
>NVWB01000435.1 GCA_002733575.1 Blastopirellula sp.
ATTGGCAGCGATGACGAAAGCCAAACTCATCCGCTAAGATATCGCCCAGCGCATTATGTGCCCATACAAGTGCCTATTTATGACGAAGTCGCGACCCAGATACAGAACGATGCAAATGGAAATGGTGAAACCGAACCTCTATATCGCTGGGTCTATCGCCCAGAACTGCAATTAAGCCAATACAGCTTTGAAGCAAAAAGCATTATCGTTAATCAGTCAGATGATGATGGTAACGAAAGTACAACCAACATCAATATCGAAGAAAATGAAGCAGACTTTGGCCCAGTATTTGATGAATACACAGATTCAGTTGAATTATTATTTGATCTGCTTGGCCCAGAGCTAGACCATTTACCAGCACTAGAAAATGACCGAGAGTTTGTGCTTAGTCTTGGTGGCGAAGAAGCGATTGCGACCATAGGTGCAGACGGAAAGGTGATTTTTAATAATCCAGATCATCTAAATCAGCTAACAGAAGAAGATCTGTTATCACTGCGTTTATATCTAAATGGCGATGCAGGGAATGTATTGTGGGAATACCAAATAGCAGGCTTTAACCCATTTTGGAGTGTATACCCCAACCAGCAACCACAGCGTATTAGAAAAGCCAGCAGTGTTGAAAACTCTGTTGCTCAAAGTCTGGGTATGGATATTAAAAACTTTATTGCTGAAATCCCTAATGTAATTCAGTTGATTCCTAGTGCTCATGCAGATATTCCATTAGTGAATGCACACGATCTGGAAACTAATTACATTTTAGGAGGAATGAGAATCAAGCTGGTTTTTACACCTGAGCGAAAAGACGAATATGGTGACCCAATACAAATAATATGGAATGTTAATGGCGACGAAGGTTTGAAAGGCAACTTATATCCTGATGATAATCCTGAAAGTGCAGGGGTGAAAAATAAAACTGTCGGTATTGTTGACCCAGATTCAACGGATTCTTATTCGACTTATTATCAACCATCAGTATGGCAGACGGGGGTAGACGATATTATTTCGGTACGAATACGTTATGCCGATCATCTATTACCTATTCGATATGATTTTCGCGTAGAAACTCGAGAGTTATTTCCTGTCAGTACAGATAGCCCTAATCCCTATAATACTGAAGACCCGCAGGCTCCGATTAAGGGCAGTGATGTGGCAATGTTAGAGGATTTATTGTGGCAGTTAGGGCTATCACCTCAATACGGATTCCCAGGAGGAAGTGGCAGTCGTATTGATGCCATTGATCCACAAGGAAGTGCTATTGTAGAATCTCACCCTAGGAATGTATTTTCTGTGGGGGATGATTTTCAGCGGGTTCTTAATAATCCTGACGCAACGAGAGAGCAGCGTGCTCAAGGTTCGCTTGAAAAAATGGTGCGCAGGCTGCAAGGCCATTTCGAAGTTATTGGGACAGGCGGTGCGACTAACGAGAGTATTAGTTCAGGCTTTACTGGCAATGCTGATGGTATTGTTGATGACGTTACGTTAAGCAATCTAAAAATCTTATATGATGATTACCGTAAAGCTATCTTTGATCATACGCATACAGTAGTGCGTATCAATTATAATGCAGGTAGTTTAAATCTAATTAATGGTGAGCAGTCGTGGGTTGACGATGCCTTAATAATTTGGGGCCGAGCTTATTCTGATAATACGCATGCAGGCCTTTTAGCGGTAGGAGAAGTGGTAGCGCGCCAAGATGTATTATTAGCCTGGCTCTATCACGAAGGTCAAAGTCAATGGGGTGTGAGAGGTGATCCAGTAGCGGCAAGACCTTATCGGATGACAATAGGTGACGGTGATGAGTATGGAAGCATGGGGTTTAATCAGCTGCTTTTTCAATATGTATATGGTTCTGCTCAACGCTGTGATTTGAATACTTATAATAACTTCAGCCCTGCGGAAAACATATCAGCTTTTACGCATTATACCTCGAATGTAGATGAAGATGATGAGTGTGATGATACGTTGCGTCGCTTGTTTGTATCAGATCAAGGTGAGCTATCTTTTAATAACGCTACAGCATTTGCAACTGGATTGCCTAAAGTGCGGGGTTTTTATCGCGTAGCGGGCAATATTACCAATGTTGCGGAAGCTGTATCTCGTAATGATGATAACTATGAAAAGCTAGGTAAGGCGATACTTGGTTATAATGCTGGCCGAGGAGCTATTAATTGGAATTCGTGGGTGGGGTTTTTATTAGACCTTACTCCTGTGGCTACGGAGAAGTCCTCTAATGATTCAAATGAGGCCAGGCCTTTCCATGCTTTTGAATATGCAATTAAAGTTAAAAGAACAGCAGGTCTGTTATTGCGTACTTATATCTTAGAGTGGCAGGTGACTGCTGAGCAGGCAGCGGCAAGTACACTTTATACTGTAGGTCAAACATTTTGTTTCACCTATAGTGAAAATGAGTGGTATCAGAGTGAATTGAATGGTCAAGCCTATAACTGGTGGACGACCAAAAGAGATCAAATTTTAAATGGTACTGCAGCTGCGTTGACTGCGTGCCCAGGAGAATAATAATGAAAAAAATCATATGTTTTATTTTTATGACAGGGCTGTTCTCTAACTCGTGGGCAGATGTGAATGGTTTTGAACATGAGAAATTGTCAAAGGAAATTAGTGAGCATAGGCAAAAAAAAATCACTGTTCCTTTTGAAGTTGCTGAGTTGCTGAGAACAAAGTTCAAACTGAGAGAGGGCGCTAAAAAAGAAAAGATGTATTTTTATTCATACAGTGACGGAGCATATATTGCTGCTACAGGATTTGATGCAGAAAATAGGAAAGATTACCACCTTGCGGAGGTGTGTGATTATATAAATAATGCAGGACAGGGCTGTAGTCGATCTCAAGTCATAGATATTATTCCAAAGACTAATCTTATTTCGCGCATTGATGGAATAAACCAATTTCCAGAGTTCAGATACGGGTCTGTGTTTTTTATCGATGGTAGTAAACATGATTATGCAGGTAATGGTTGCCAGCAAAATAGAATGTTTCGACAACTGGATATGACAGGGGATGGTGAAGAAGAAGTTTTGGTTATAGGAGGTTATGGGCGGTATGGTGGTAGAGAAGGAGGGGTTTCTATTAGAAATAAACTAAGTATTTATAAGCCGACAGTAAAGAAAATAATCTATCGTGAATTACTTAGTTATGAAGAATACTTTCCTGATCCGAGTAATAAGAGAAATTATGAATATTTATACTCTACTGGAGCTATAACGAATGATAGTGGTGAAATGGTGCGTCAGAAAGCAGGGGTTGGTTTTAAAGAGTTTTATAAACACTTCTTGCTGACTGAAGTTGATAGTAATAAAAGAGAGACAAAGCGCTTGTTCGTTTGGGGTAAACGTTTTGAATCACGAAAGAAGTTGGAGCAGGGAGCTGATTTCAGTTTGATTAAAGAAACTTATGCAGAATATCGTTTTGATCCAAAGCGTAATGTGTTCGTATCAGCTAACTTAGAGAGTCAGGATGCGAAGCTAATAATCGAAGAGCAGAAGCTGGTATGGATTGATGGCTACCCCAATTACTCTATATGCAATGAGAAAAACTATGGTAAACGCTCCCTTACTCTTGAAATGCTCATGACTTCTTATTAGAAATGCAACTGTTGAGGGGAGCGAATAAGGATAATTATGTATGTTTTTTTATTTGGAATTGTTGCCCGTTCGCAGAGTTTGCAGGTAATGCCACTGATTTTAGTTGATATCTATAACAGCCTTGCACTTATTAGCGAATCTAGTAAGTCGACGCTTAGCTATTGGTTGGAAATAAAATAATTTCTGGCGCCTACAGGTAGTAGCTGACTACGGTTTAAGTTTCAGCGCGGTGTACACTCTAGCGACCAGTAACATTCACCTCTCAGTACAAAACATAGGGGGGGAAATACAACTGGATCACAACAATGAAGCCATCCCTGTCAGCGATGCCACGCGCTTTCATATCGACAGCGAGCGCAATCAGATCACGGATCTCTCCAGCATTGATGGCGATGGTGCAAAAGATTCTGCAGGCTACCTCGTTCAACAAGCTGATGGACAATATACCGCTATTGCGCCTCCACAAACTCTGGATGACGCGACTCACATTGGCATCTACTTCACTGGCAACCCAAAAACCGACCCGGATACCGGCGAGGTACTTCCTAACCTCATTCGGGTAGTAGACCGTAGCCCACATTTAAACGACCAAGGTCTTTTGCAAAGCATCAACGAAGTTGATCTGTTGCATACAGATCTGTACGTCTTTAGGGAAAGTAACGGCCAACTCGTTACCCACCATAAAGGCGCCGAGCTTAATACTGAAGAAGACGATCGCAGCACGGGGGGTGTAGGAGAAAATCAGCTTCAGTACAGTTTTGTTATTCGCAGCCCTGACTATTTTTATCAAAAATTTCACCCGTATCCTGATTACGCTGGCTGGGCTTCCGCTACAAAGCTTGCCGAGCCGTTTCAGGCAAATAATGCTGACCACATTCGAGTAGGAGAGCGGCTGAAACTCGTCGCAATTAACCGCGCTACGGGCTATATGGGTAGCACGACTTTCACCAGCAGAGATCCCACTAAAATCATCAACGGTAGGATAAACGACATCAATAGCGCCATTGATAACATTGTTATGGCACCACCGCGTTTAAGAATCTGGGCCGAGCGCGTACATGAAATACAGCAAGGCAGGCAAGTCGCCGGAGACACGGGACGCACCAACATCATTGGTAATGAAGGCATTACCCTAGAAGACGATCTTGCGGTGGCGATTCATACCGAATGGTTAGATGCGGATGGACGGCCGTTACCCGCGGATATGGGAGACTTTGGTTATACTGCGAGATTGGCCAAAATCACCCAGAACCCAACCCCAGATGTGGATGCTTTACAGCAAAATACCACCCACGAGTTTTCCATTCGCCCAGGTCGTAACCTCAACGTATTGCAATTCAATCAGCAAGAACTCACCCGTCATCACTACTACGTGCAGGTGAATCCTTACCCGATCAGTGAACAAAACGACTTTGGCCAATATACCTACGACCCCACACATCAAAATGCGAGTAATAATGATGAGGAAGATATTCATGAACTTCCCGACATTGGCAGCGATGACGAAAGCCAAACTCATCCGCTAAGATATCGCCCAGCGCATTATGTGCCCATACAAGTGCCTATTTATGACGAAGTCGCGACCCAG
>NVWB01000436.1 GCA_002733575.1 Blastopirellula sp.
CGCTAGGCAAATGGTGCAGTTCACCCATCGTTTTGCCGGAGATGTGAACGACCATCGCTCGGCTGTTGATCAAATCGAAGAAAAGATTGACTCTATTGATCAGACCGAAAATCAGAGCTTGAGCAAAGCGGTAGATCTATTGGCCCAAATGTCTGACGTGAATCAGAATCTACAAACGAAACTTGTCACAGCCGAAGAAACTTTACTGAAACAGGCCGATCAACTTTCGGCAACCATTTCTGAAGCACGAACCGATGGCCTGACTAAACTGTTCAATCGTAGAGCGTTTGATGAGCAATTGAAAAAGCTTAGCGCCAACTGGGAACGCAAACAAACGGCCTTCTCGCTTATCCTATTTGATATTGATCATTTTAAAGCGGTGAACGACACACACGGCCATGTGGTAGGCGATCAAGTCATCAAGCATATCGCCAACACATTAACCCAGGTCACACGAGAATCAGACTATGTGGCACGCTATGGCGGAGAAGAGTTTGCCATATTACTTCCAGATACCAGCTTGGAAAAAGCCAAAGATATCGCAACCAGGGCCATGCAAGACCTGCGTTGCGAAGAGGTGAAAATCGACCAACTTTCGCTTAACTTAACAACGAGCTGTGGAGTTTGTTGTATCGATCAGATTGCAGAAATCGAACAGTTTGTCACCTCGACGGACAAAGCCTTGTACCAAGCAAAAGCGGCCGGAAGAAATCAAGGATGCTCAAGCAATGGGAATAATTTCCACTTTTTTGGGACTGCTAGCCCACAAAAAAATGGAATCAATCCAAAAGAAATGCTTGAACAAGAGCCTGAAAACTCATTTGAAGAGGTTTGTGACGACTTACGAGGCCGACTTCAGCAAGTAATCCAATAAATCTCTACCAGTCGGCGGTTGCAGACAACCGACTCTAATTCTAGAATAGAGCACTTGAGGAATTGGAACTGAACCTTCTCCTCATAATTGTCTCTTTGCCTATTGAGACAAAGCCATGTTGAATTGCACGAGATATTACCCAACACACAATATCTTGCTACACGCAATACAATCATGCCAGAGTGGCGGAATTGGCAGACGCGCTGGATTCAAAATCCAGTGGGGGTAACCCCGTGCGGGTTCAAGTCCCGCCTCTGGTATTATGTGGCCACAAGTGGTCAACAAATGTCTGGAGAGGCCAGAGAGTCGTAACCTATCGACTCCCTGGCCTTCTTCATTTCTTGAACAAACCCACTTCATCTAATGGGCTTTGTGGTCACGGGCAGACTAGAGAAGCCATTGATAGACCCCACGTTGTACAACTCGTGAATTCTCTCGAAAATCTCAGTACAAAAATAACGTCAGAGTATTTTAACCTCACGCCTTAAGAGCTTACGGTTGTAGTGGTTATGCCGCTTAATCCTATCCTACAATGGTTTTCGGGCTGTGGTGACGATATCAATACAATAAGTTGACAAGCTGAGTAGGATTTTTAAGGGAACAAATGAAGGTAACTCGGCTGGGTCAAGAAGGCCCCACACCACGATCTTGGCGACTTGGCTCGACTCTAATCCAAGCAAAGCTATTGCTGGCCGCATTCATCGTATTCCTGAACCTTCCATCCACAGAGGCCCAGGATCTACCTACTGTCGACAATGCGTTGCCAGACTTTACGAACATGACCCTCGAGGACTTGATCCAACAAGAAATGACGGTCCACGAGCGGCTGGAAGAGACGCGTAGGTTGACGCTTCAGGACGGCATCCTGGGCGGGCACGTTCACGAGGCCGGCGAGTGGATGATCGGATACAAGTACAAATTCATGGACATGGACGGCAATCGCACCGGCACAAATCGCATGTCGACCGCCGACGTGTTCGCCGAAGGCTTCATGGTCAGCCCCACGAGGATGACCATGGAGATGCATATGCTGCACCTGATGCACGCCCCTTCCGACGAGTTCACTTGGATGGCGATGCTACCGCTGAAACGGCTCACGATGGACCACATTACCTCCGGGGCGATGCCGTTCACGACGCAGACCGAGGGCATCGGCGATGTGAGCCTGAGTGGCTTCTATACCTTCTACAATATCGAGCGAAAAGTGTTTTCCGGTCGGTCGAATCCGGGTTGTGATGACACGCAGGCGAGCGACTGCTGGCGTAATAGCTGGGACGAGTTGCGGCGTGCCCATTTCGGGTTGACGATGCACTTCCCAACGGGGTCGATCGACGAACGCGGTGCAACGCCGATGAATTCCAACACCAAGCTGCCTTATCCCATGCAGCTTGGGTCGGGTACATACGATCTGGAACCGAACCTGACAATCTATAGTATCACTGAAAAATGGGTGTGGGGAGCGCAAGCGTCTATGCTGTTTCGTTTGGGGCGTAACAAACACAACTATTCGCTGGGTGATCGTTTGAGCGCCTCGGCTTGGACGTCGCGTAAGTTGAGTGACCAGCTCTCGCTCGACATGCGATTGGAAGAATCAATTTGGGGAGACGTGAACGGCGCGGACCCGGAGTTGAATCCCATGATGGTGCCTACAGCTCGCCCCGATTTGCAAGGCGGAAACCGACTCGACCTGTGGTTAGGTACGACCTATTACATTCCCGAGGGGAGTCTCGAAGGGAATCGGTTGCATGTTGAGGTCGGTGTGCCGCTGTACCAATCGTTGAACGGACCTCAATTGGAAACCGATTTGCTGCTGCAAGCCAGTTGGTCATGGACGTACTAGATGACTTTACGATACACGACAATTCGATGGCTGGCGTTCGCCGTCACTGTGCTGGTGATATTCTTGCCGCGCACAGTGCTCGCGCAAGATGTTGAGACGCGTGTTGTTAACCGCGAGTATTATCTGAAAATCGCGTATCTCATCCAGTTCGCCAGCTTCATCAACTGGCCGCAAGACGCTCTCGACGACGAATTGATCGAAATCGGCATCCTCGGGAAAAGTTCTTTTGACAAAGCGGCGGAGACCATCGACGGCAAGATCGTTCAAGGCCGGAGAATCATCGTTAAGCGTTCAACCGACGTAAAAGACCTCAAGTCGTGCAAGGTACTATTCATCGCCCGCTCCGAGAAAGCAAGGTTGCAGGAAATCCTCGCCGAGATAGATGGACATCCTGTTCTTACAGTCTCGGAAATTGAGGGATTTGCGCACCGGTGGGGAATCATCAATTTCACGACAGCCGGCAACCGTGTCCGATTTGAAATCAATATAAAGGCTGCAAAGCGAGCACATCTGCAGATCAGTTCCCGACTTTTGCGTGTGGCGGACTTGGTTGACGACTTGCATCCGACAACTGCAAGCCAATAGTCGTTGTTCTCTCCGCGAACATTCCGTCCATTTGACGTACCGATTAACGACTATGGATTTCCGCAGAACCAAACCGAGGATAGCAAACCGGTGTGGGTTATTCAGCCATTTCCAAATAAGGCGATTATAACGTGAGTTCGTTTTCGGCCGCAACAGAAAGCGGTGATGAATTCGTTGCATCCCAATCGCGGACCATCGACGAAGCAGCGGAGTTCTCCCCGTAGTAGGGGGACACATCCAGCCACGCAAAACACCGTCCTGAAAGAAGCACCAGCCCGTTGTGTCGTCACGCCCCAACTGCCGGCATGAAGAGCATCACGGAATTCTGTGAGCTACGCTCTACGGTGAGCTACGCTCTACTGTGAGCTATGCTCTACTGTGATTTTATTGCCATGGATGCGGGACTTTTGGATCATTGCTTACGAATTATCCGAGATGATCTGCATCTGAGATACTCACATTTATCGCGAGTGGGGTACCATCAAGACTATGGTCAATGGGGACGAGGCGTATGAACTGGACCTTTAATGCATCGATTAAGACGAAGCTCAGGTTGTTGCTTGGTCTTGGGTGCGCGGTCACGTTGCTCCTCGGAGGTATGGCGTTTATCTGGCATAACGTCAGGTTGGTCCGGTCGAACAAGATACGACAATCGACAGTTCTCGCAGATACTCTGGGTGCAACCAGTACCACCGCACTGCTATTCGACGATCCGGAATTTGCACACGATGTGTTGTTATCGTTGCGACTGGAACCGTCAATTGAAGCAGCAGCAACCTACGATGCAACGGGCAATGTCGCTGCTACTTACGGTGATTGGAGGGGGGGACCGCCGTCAATCGACACACTTGATTTCGACGGACATCGTGGTACGGCAAAAGGCTACCTCGAAGTCCATCGCCACATCCAACACGAGGGCGTCGTGATTGGGAGCGTCCTTCTAAGAACCAAAACCGCCGATCTCGGTCAACAAGTTCTAGATTATTCAGTCTTCGCATCCGTAATCTTTCTGGTTGGTGTGGTCGAGATATTCTGTTTGTCGTCACTCTTGCAATCGCTAATCACGAAGCCGGTCGACCGGCTCGCAAACGCGTTGGGGTTGGTCGCGAATGGTGACTTCAGCCAAGAGATTGAGATCAAGTCCAAGGATGAAATAGGGGAACTTTCGAGGTCGTTTAATCAAATGGTCGGCGACCTTAAACAATTAATGATGGAGAAAGAATTAACCGGGCAAGCGCTGCGAGAAGCAAGTGAATTCACAAGCAATATCATTGGTTCGATGATAGACATGCTAGTCGTGATTTCACCCGAGGGTAATATCCTGAGAGTTAACGATGCAGCCTGTGAATTGTTGGGTTATAAAAAAGAAGAGTTAATCGGCCAACCTTCTTATATGCTATTCTCTGAGAGTGAGAGTGAGATAATATCGAACGGTGTTTCACTCAGTGACATCATGCCTTTGAGGCGGAACACACTACTTCAACTCGCAAAGAACGGAGCTATCAGCAACATCGAGAAATTAATCATCCGAAAGAATGGCGAGACGATTCCTGCACTAATGTCCGGTTCTGTGATGCGAAATGATGAAGGTAATGTTACAGGTCTCGTATGTGTTGCACAGGATATCACCATTCGCAAGGAATCGGAAGATCGTCTGCGACTTGCCAAAAAAGTAGCCGATAGTGCCAACCAGAGCAAAAGTGAATTTTTAGCGAACATGTCCCACGAAATTCGTACACCCATGACAGCAATTCTGGGTTTCGCCGACAATTTACTCGATGCAGATTTACCCGATTCGGAGA
>NVWB01000437.1 GCA_002733575.1 Blastopirellula sp.
TGGGTGTCGGTGGTTTCGCCTTCGTCAAATCTGATCGCCGAAAGGTCAAACAGGCTGGCCGGATTATCCTTGGGATTGCCTTTATACTAATTTCTCTCAGGTTCCTGCGTGAAACAATGGACCCGATTCGAGACAGTGCATTCTTGCCAGCTCTGGCGGGCTACCTGGAGCGTGATTTTGCCACGGCCTTTCTGGTTGGCGCGGCATTGGCGTTTGTAATGCACTCCAGCGTGGCCGTCATCTTGATGTGTATCACGCTGGTCGCCATCGAGGCAGTGCCAGTCACCGCCGGTGTGTCGCTGGTGCTTGGGGCAAATCTGGGCTCTGCATTGATACCAATGTGGTTGAGCCGAGGGATGTCTCCGGCGGCGCGCAGACCGCCGCTCGCCAATCTGATACTGCGAGGCCTTTGGGCCGTCGTCACATTAATGCTGTTCAACTACTTGCCCATTCTGCCTTGGATCTCAATCGCGTCGACAAGCCAGACACTTGTGAACACCCACATTGCATTCAATTTGTCTCTTCTGGTCCTTGCGCTCCCGTTTGTTGCGAGGCTTGAGGGCCTGTTAGTCCGGGCGTTGCCCGATGTCGCCGAGACACGAATGGACGTTGGGAACGAGCACCGTTCGGTACTGGATGACAGTGTTCTCGGCACGCCCGCGCTTGCACTTGCGTCATTGCGGCGAGAGGTCCTGCGAATGGTGCAGTTGTGCGAGGCGATGCTGATGCCTGTGATGGACGTGTATCGTTCTGGCGACAAAGATCATGCCGGCGCCATTATCAACCAAGACCAATATCTGAACGAAGCTTTAGACGGAGTTCGCAAGTATGTTGCCGGTTTGCCAATAAACTCAATGACGAAGTCAGATCAAGAAATTGGGCGAGACCTGGTCGAATATGCCATTGCAATTGAATCGGCCGGAGATATCGTGGTGAAACGGTTGGTGCCGCGTGCATTGCAAAAAACCAAGGATGGGGTGCAATTCTCGAGTGATGGATTTCGCGAGTTAATTGGCATGCATGAGCAAGTTCTGTCCAATATTTCACTGGCTGCAAATGTGCTGATCTCGGACGATCTTGAGAGCGCGCGGTTGCTGCTTGAAGAAAAAACAGAATGCGCCAGACGTGAACGTTCCAGCCGTAAGAAACACCTGAGCAGGCTACAAAAAGGCGCGCAAATCAGCTTTGGTTCAAGCAATATCCATCTGGAAACGCTGCGTGCGTTTAAAGACTTCAACAGCCAGATTGCTACGGTAGCCTTTCCGATCCTGATACGGGGTGGCCAACTTCTCGAAACGCGACTGATTGATAGTATCGAAGCCCAAGGGGTCGGTCAAAGGTCTGAAACTTAGCTAGGTGCAGGGGTCTTTTTTTGGTGCAGAACGTTGGCACATTATCTGCTGTAACATCAAGCTAATTTTGCTGTTTCTGCCTCTTGAACATCCCAGTTTCAGCACTTGGCACAAAGGGCAGCCATGAAGAAGCCGCACCGTAGTATTTGTTGTTCCGCCAATGACCGCAATGGGCCGTGTTTGACGGGCCGATCTTTCTGCACACGCACAATGCCGGAGACCAGCATTCGACAAGAAGGGCTCGAAGCGGTAATTGCTGAATTTGAATTTAGGCAGCGGACAAGGTCCGCATTGTCGGTGCACGCGCTTTGATGGGGTTTTGGTCGAATTGCCGCTTTCCCCCCAATCTTACCACTCACTGCTACTCTCAACGACAGCTATATGTGCTATTGCCGTTGGATCATCGGAATATGTTATTGCTGAGAGCATGTGTTAGTGAAAGTACAACCAAACCATATCTGAACATATCAAACCTATTTGCTCAAGTTTTCGGGTGGTCTGAAAGGTGGTCTGAAAATTTAATATCTAAATTTAACGTTATATTTCAGTAACTTAAGAAAATTTCTGGTGCCCCCAGCATGACTCGAACACGCGACCTATTGATTACAAATCTTCATTGCCCTGAGTGTTTTCAATGACTTAGAAGTCGCGCGTGTGCGATTTTTACAATTTATGACAAAATCGCACCAAATTATCGCTCCAATAGCTTTTTGATATCGCCACGGATTTCACTTAGCATATCGCCATGGCGTTTTTCGTGTCCGGACATACGAGCATGCAACGACTTCATATCTTCCTTATGATGTTCCAAATCAGCAGTGCGCTGCTGTTCAAGATGCTCAACAGACTGCCTGTTAAGCAACCTGCCACTTTCCACGCGAAACCCAAGAGCAACAAGAACAACACCAACCGGCCAGAGCTCAAGTAGTTTTTCGGTAACAGCCATAATCCAGCTTTCAAAATTGTGTTGGGCGCGCTCTACGGAGCCTTATTTCAACTCTCCCAAGGGCCGGAGCCGGGGAAAGTGCTGACGGACTTGCGACCCGGACCAGACACCCCTGGTAATCGATTTATTTCAGGGATAGTTTCGTTTCAGCTTTCCACGCACCGATAGCCGCCAAAATCATTCCAGCGGCGGCAACGAGCTGCTTAATTCCTACTGCAAGATCGTTAGCGTTTGACTGCAATTGATCAATCATTTCTGGCGAAGCACCGGTCACGGTCGGAACCAACATATCAACGATGGGTTTAGCAGCAGGAACGAACATTCCAACAGCCCCAATTACCAAGCCCCAGAACCTTTTCGATTTGAATATTGATTTTGTTTCAGTAAAAACAGTCATGTCAGTTTCCTCGATTATGGGCGGCGAGATTGCCGCCTTGGTTCCAGTTTCGGGATTGTCGCGCTCCTGGCGCACCATCAGCGCAATCTTGATTAAATCGGCAGCTTTGATACTCGCGAGCATCAATTCAGCCGACGACCAGGTGCGAAGGTTTTCAAGGGTCAATTCGCCAGTTGGAACGGGCACAGGATCGACAGGAACAGGCGTATCAGGCTGGACAATGGAATTATGAAGGGCTGATACTTTGAGCGCTTCAAGAAATGCACCAGCATAGCCGCCAATTTTATGCCAACGATCAGAACCATTGACCACGCCGCGCGCGGCTTCCATATCCCAATGGCCGTAACCGGCATAATTCGGCAGTTTAAGCGTTGTCCACCAACCCTCGTGATTGCCAAGAAAAAGCGAATGCCCTGAAATAAATGGGTCAAGGCGCATTTCAGGATTGGCAACTAAATCGACACCCAAATCAAAAAGTTCATTCAGCCGCTTAGTAGCTTTTGCCGCATTGCCGCGACCTGTATTTTGAACATCGCCAGCACCACGAAAAAGAAAACCATCACCATGCACGGTATTACCCAACCGCTTTCCCTTTGACGTCCCTGGCTCATACATATTAAAATATGAACGTGAACCGCCTTCATAAATCGGTTGCATCGCCCTGGCTGTTTCGTGAAAACCCGTTGCCAGATCATAAGCCAGCTCACGAAAATCCCAATGTGAATAACTTTCTTCCCAAACATCCAGCAAGCGCTCAAGGCCTTCAACTTGGGTTTGATTGAGCTTGCCATCAAAAATTGTTTCGCGAACCGCATCAAAGAATTTCTTTCGATCAAAACGGTTGTGGGTAAACTCCCCGCCAAACACCGGCACAACCGGCGGTGTAGATTGGTCAGTCATAATCTCTCCTATTTTCTCAACGAAAAAATAATGCAGTGCAGGTTCATCATCGATGCTGGTATGGGTTTCATCCGGATAGACAATTTCCTCAACCACATTGCCGCCAAGCACGTTGAAGCGGCCACCTTTTCCGGCAGTGATTGAATAGACCCGCTTAATAAGCGGGTTCATCACTTGCCCCTTGAGCCAACTATCAACGGCAAAGGCCAGCGCAATTTCACGATTCAGCGCCGTAACAAATCTGGCAGCGCCAGTCTCGCCAGCACTATGCCAGGCAAGGACAATTACACCGTCAAAATCGGCAGCTTCCTTTGCGGCCAGCCTGCCCTGGTTCCAGCGATAATGCCGCCATACTGCCCCAAGCTCACGCTCAACACGCTTACCGCCAATTTGCATTCCGGCAGAGAATTTTGCACCAAGCAAGCCGCCAAGGGTGATGAATAAAACGTTCATTACTACCCCGCGATTTTGATGACTTGTACGGTCACCACAGCGCTTAACCTAAGCATGGGTAAAATCCCCGTGCCATCGCCCAGACCATCAATGATCCGAAAGAAACCCCTGTACCAACTCCAATCCATATCCCAATCAAGAAAACTGTCATATGGTCGCCAATTAATCGATCAATTTTATGTGTCATTTTTATCTCCTATGAAAATATCAAGCCGCAATACGGATGACTTGGACGGTCACCACAGCGCGGCCCGTAGTATTGGCGGACGCAGCGGCAACTGCTTTCACGCGCACGTTATTTGGATTATCAATTGCAATCGCCACATCAGCACTTGCGCTAACGCTACCGCCCGATTGGATAATCCCGGCAGGCACAGCAACGCCTTCCAGCGTGTATGTGAAGGTCGTGCCCGGCGAACCGCTTGTCACGCTTTCCATATGGACCGCCAGCGCAGGACCACTCCGCCAAGACGTATACACAGAATCAGCCAAAGAATTTTCTTTCAAGCCGAGATATAAAGGCGTGTTTGCCGGGTTCAAAAGCAAGCTGCTAATAACGCCGCCAGTATTTGTTATCCCCCCGCCGAATGTAAGGGTTTCAGTTGCAAAGTTTTTCAACTCAGGGCCACCAAGGGCGGCGCGACCAGAGCAACCAATCATTTCTCCAAATTTGACACTGGCACCACCGCCCATAAAGGCGTTATCAGCAGCAACGTGAGTTGTTGCGAATTGGAATGCGTGCCAAGAAAGATCAACGTAATTTCCAGATGGGCAATTTATGATGTAATTTGATTTGCCGCCGCCTTCAGAATAAACCTTACCACCATTGACCTTGATACCTTTCGGGTAGCCAGTGAAGTAAAAATGGCCCCCGGACACCGACTGGCTATCAATTATACAGTCGTTGAAACTGATATTGTTTACATTTGAAATTGCATTTGATTTCGAGCTAATCTGAACCGTGTTACTGCCTGTTGTATCTTCA
>NVWB01000044.1 GCA_002733575.1 Blastopirellula sp.
ATCATGCCCAGTTAATTAACGACGCGATCAGTCAACTGCCAAGCCGTAACTAACGCGATTCATTTTTTGAATTGATGTTGGTGAAAGCAACAGGCCGTTTAACCGAGAGACTCCATGGCACAAGCCGATAACAAAGAGAACCAGACGTTTGATCTCGATAGCGAACGAGTAGGTGGCGTTTACGCCAAGGCCCTACTTGGAGCGAGCGAAGCATCAGGCGACACCGATGTAGTCATCGAAGAACTATCTTCGTTGGTCCACGATGTTTTCGATAAGTCGCCTGAGTTGGAAAAGTGGATCGGTTCGATGCGATTGTCGCACGAACAGAGACTACCGGTTATCGACAAAGCATTCGCTGGCAAAATGAACCCGACTTTGCTGACCTTTTTAAAGGTGTTGTCCCGCAAAGATCGAATCGATTGCCTGCGAGCCATCGAACATTCGGCCCGTCAACTGTACAACGATTTGCGTGGCAAATTGGAAGTCCATTTGAAGACCGCAGAACCGATGACCGCTGAAGTGATTGACACTGTCACCAATGCACTGGTTGCCAACTTGGGTCATGAAGTTGATTTGAAAACTTCCGTTGATCCCAATATAATTGGTGGACTGGTGATTCGGATTGGCGATACCGTGATCGATGGCAGCGTGGCCAATCAGTTAGAACAATTACGTCGCAAGACACTTAAGTCTTCGCAGCGTCAAGCCAAAGATGCGTTAGATCGGTTCACAGCAACCGACGACGAATAGATACAACTTACATACAACCTTGTCGATAGTTTTCGGCATGTAAAAAATACATTCGACGAACCAAACTACGGTAGTTACATGAAATTCAAAGCGGACGAAATCGCTTCGGTAATCCAGCAAGAAATCCAACAATTCGAGAGTGACGTCGACGTCCGTGAAGTCGGCCAAGTGCTTGAAGTGGGTGATGGTATTGCCCGAGTTTATGGCCTTTCTGGCATCATGGCCGGGGAAATGGTTGAGTTTCCTTCAGGCGTGAACGGGCTGGCATTTAACCTCGAAGAAAATAGTGTTGGTATCATTATTCTCGGCGAGTACCTCGACATTAAAGAAGGGGACGAAGTCAAGGCTTTGGGCAAATTGCTCTCTGTGCCTGTCGGCGACGCTCTTCTCGGTCGTGTGGTTGATCCGCTCGGGAACCCGCTTGATGGATTGGGCCCAATCGAAACCACCGAAACTCGCCCTGTTGAATTTATGGCTCCTGGTGTTTCCGGTCGAAAACCAGTTCACGAGCCGATGTCTACTGGAATCAAAGCGATTGACGCCATGACCCCAATTGGTCGTGGTCAACGTGAATTGATTATTGGTGACCGTAAAACGGGTAAAACTGCCATCGCGATTGATACCATCATCAATCAAAAAGGCAAAGGCGTTCAGTGCTTCTATGTTGCAATCGGGCAAAAAGACTCATCCGTCGCGGGTGTGATCGAAATCCTGCGTAAACATGGAGCGATGGAATACACCACCGTCATTATCTCAGGTGCCAGTACACCTGCTCCGCTTCAATATGTGGCTCCTTACGCAGGAACCGCCATGGCAGAACACTACATGTTCAACAAAGGCCATGCGTTGATCGTTTACGATGACTTGTCGAAGCAGGCAACTGCTTACCGTGAACTTTCGTTGTTGATGCGTCGACCTCCAGGTCGTGAAGCTTATCCTGGTGACGTGTTCTATTGCCATAGCCGGTTGTTGGAACGATCTTCCAAATTGAGCGATGCACTAGGTGCCGGGTCACTCACCTCGCTTCCAATCATTGAAACACTTGAAGGTGAAGTTGCGGCCTATATTCCAACCAACGTGATTTCGATTACCGATGGTCAAATTTACCTGCAACCTGACTTGTTCTTTGCGGGTCAACGTCCTGCGATGAATGCCGGTATTTCGGTTTCTCGTGTAGGTGGTGCCGCTCAGATTAAAGCGATGAAGAAAGTTTCCGGCGGTCTGCGTTTAGACCTTGCCGCTTTCCGCGAGTTAGAAGCATTTGCACAATTGGGTACCGATCTCGATGCGACTAGTCAGCAGGCTCTTGATCGTGGTTACCGCATGATCGAACTGTTGAAACAAGGTCAGTACGCACCTTACAACATGATCGATCAGGTATTGAGTATTTTCGCTGGTACCCGTGGTTACTTAGATAAAGTTCCTATTCCTGATGTTCAGCGTTGGGAATCTGAGTTCCTTGACTATGTTCATGCCAGTCATGCAGAGTTGCACGCGAACTTAACTGAAACACAAGATCTGACCGGCGAAATCACCGCTGGCATTATTGCTGCCATCGAAGGATATCAAGCGATCTTTGTTCCTAGTGATACCAAAAAGTAACCCACTGACTTGATACCACGTATTGTAATACAGCGTTATCATAATACCTCGCAATCGTAATGACCAACCTTAACTGTAAGTAAGCCGACGTATGGCCAATCCAAGAGCACTCGACAAACGCCGCAAATCGGTTCGCAATATCCGCAAGATTACGCGAACGATGGAATTGATCGCCACCGCGCGATACAAGCAGGCGATGGATCGTGCGACCGCTGCAACGGCCTTTACAGATCGCATTACCAAACTGGTTGCTGATCTCTCTTCGGCCAACTTGTCGATTGATCACCCACTGCTTGAACAACGTGATTCAACTGAAAATGCCACGTTATTGGTGCTCACCGCCAACCGTGGATTATGCGGTGGTTTCAACGGCAATGCATCACGTGCTGGTGTAGCTCAACATAAAGTGTTGACTGGGCAGTATGATAATGTTTCGCTAGAGATTTCTGGCAAAAAGGGAATTGGGCTCTTCAAGGGAATGAAGTCAGCCACGCCAGATAAAACTTACTTAGAGTTTGAAGACAAGCCACGCTATGAAGACGTCGAAGTAATCGCCGAGCGATTGCTGGAAGATTACGCCGCTGGCAAAATCGACCGCTTTGATGTTGCGTACACAAAATTCATTAGCACTTCAAAACAAACAGCTGTGATTGAAACCTTACTGCCACTCGGTTCACTCGAAGGCTCGGATTCAGAAGAAGAAACTTCTTCTGGCGAATCGATGTACGAGTTCTTTCCTAGTGCCGAAAGCATTTTGGAAGAAGTGGTGCCAACCAGCTTTAAAGTCAAACTGTTTAAATGTTTCCTTGATTCTGCCGTGAGCGAACAAGTTGCCCGAATGACGGCAATGAAAGCGGCTACCGAGAATGCCGACGATTTGATTAGCCAATTGTCAATGCAATTCAACCGTGCACGTCAAAGTAGAATCACCAACGAAATCATGGAAATCATCGGTGGTGTAGAAGCCCTAGAAGGCTAATTACTACCGACCGTAAATACGATTAAAATAGATTACTGTCAAAAATCAAAACGTACTATCCGTACTAAATTTCGAGATGATTGAGATATGTCGACTGCAAGCGATTCAAAAGTGAACATCGGTAAAATAACTCAGGTGATTGGTTCGACCTTCGATGCCGAATACGCAGATTCCGAACTACCTGCGATTTACAACGCCGTAAAAATTGAAGGCACCCACAAAGGGGTCACGATTAACTTGACCGGTGAAGTGCAACAGCATTTAGGCGGTGGTCGTGTTCGTTGTGTTGCCCTGGGTAGCACCGATGGTTTAATGCGTGGTCAAGACTGCGTTGACACCGGCAAGCCGATCACCGTGCCTGTTGGAACGGCAACCCTGGGCCGTGTTTTCAACGTACTGGGCGAGGTCATCGATGGCCGTGGTGAGATTGAACCTGAAGCGATGATGCCGATTCACCGTGATCCACCACCTGTATCTGAGCTTTCCACTAGTACGGAAGTGTTTGAAACCGGTATTAAAGTGATTGACTTGCTGACCCCGTTTGTTCGTGGTGGTAAAGCAGGTTTGTTTGGTGGTGCTGGTCTCGGCAAGACAGTTATTTTGACCGAGTTAATCGCTCGTATCGCGTCTTCCCATGGTGGTTATTCCGTGTTTGCCGGAGTCGGTGAACGTACACGTGAAGGAACCGACCTGTGGCTCGAAATGCAAGAAACTGAAATTGGCGACACTGGCCGTTTTGTTATTGATCAAACCTGTATGGTCTTCGGTCAAATGAATGAGCCACCTGGTGCTCGGTTGCGTGTTGCTTTGTCAGCATTGACGATGGCCGAACATTTCCGAGATTCAACCGGTGCCGATACCCTGTTATTTATCGATAACATTTTCCGTTTCTCGCAAGCGGGTTCCGAAGTATCTGCGTTGTTAGGACGTATGCCTTCGGCTGTGGGTTATCAACCAACACTGGCAACCGAAATGGGTGCCTTGCAAGAACGAATTACCTCGACCAATAAAGGGGCGATCACCTCGGTGCAAGCCGTTTATGTGCCTGCCGATGATCCGACAGATCCTGCTCCGGCAACGGCGTTTGGTCAGTTAGACGCGTTCCTTTACTTGGAACGATCGATCTCTGAAAAAGGTATTTACCCTGCTGTCGATCCATTGGCTTCTTCCAGCCGTATCCTCGATCCACAATACGTGGGTGATCGTCATTATGCGATTGCTCGACGCGTTCAAGGTATCCTTCAACGCTATCGAGAACTGCAAGATATTATTGCAATTCTCGGTGTTGACGAATTGAGCGATTCAGATAAACAAGTCGTGCATCGTGCTCGTCGTATCGAACGATTCCTATCGCAACCGTTCCTCGTGGCTGAAGTGTTTACTGGTAAGAAGGGTGAAATCACTCCTCTGGAAGATACCATCCGCAGCTTTGAAGAAATCTGTGATGGCAAATGGGATCACTTGCCAGAACAAGCGTTTATGTATGTCGGTGCCATTGAGCAAGCTGAAGAGCAAGCCAAGAAAATGGCGAAGGAGCTCAACTAGTCGATGCCCAGTCTGAAATGCATTGTTGTTACGCCAGAAGAAACGGCCCTCGAAACCGAGGCCGAGTTCGTTGCCTTGCCGTTGTTTGATGGTGAAATCGGAATCTTTCCGAATCATAGTCCAATGATCGGCCGCTTAGGCTTCGGTGAGATGCGAATCGTCTCTGGCGGTCAGACCAAGCGATACTACGTTGATGGTGGCTTCGTTCAAGTCAACGATAACGAAATCAACGTGCTCACCGGCAAAGCAGTCGAAGCCAGCACGCTTGATGCAAACACGGCAGAAGAACTATTGGCTGAAGCCCAAAAGAAACCAGTAACCACCGACGAACTACTGGCGACCCGCGAAAAGCTAGTTGATCAAGCCAGAGCTCAAATCCGCGTAGCCAACAAGCCTAATAGCTAATTAAGTGCTCTCTCACATCTAGTAGGGTCTGCTATTGCGGATCAGTGAACAGCGTTTTGTTGTCCACTAAATTTCCTTTTCCATTTGTGTCACGCTGTCAAGCCGGCGGTTGATGCATTGACGCGATAATATACTGAGTTCCATTTCGGCCATGTTGAGCCAGCTTCCATTTTTGGGCGTATGAACCATCCGCAATCGTCGTCTCAATCGGCCTGCGGTCTCGGCATCAAATCGTTGATACAAACTGGCAATATTGTGCGTGTTCAGGTTGTCGCTAACCAGAGTAACCATCTTCGCTTGAGGGTAATCGACGTCTAAAAGCTGCTGGATTTCTTCGGCCCAATCGTCTCGCGTTCGCCTTTTGCGACTGCTGACTCGACGCCAACCACGCAACGGATCAAAGAACATAAACAAAGCCTGGACATCGACTCGTTGCTAATGATGATCTTCGCGCCGCGGATGACCTGGCGTCATCGGCAACGCCGGTTCTAAATCGCTCACCACTTGCTTCGAAGCTTCGTCCATGCAGATCAAAGGATGCGTTTCGTCAAACGATTCGTGATAGACGTCTAGCACTTGCTCCATGTGAGCCACAAACCGGGCATGGTCTCGTTCTGGGAATGCAGAAACGGTTGGTTTACCACGGCTTCAAGCGATTTTTTTAAGACAACGGCGAACCGTTTCAGGACAAACATACGCCACGATTTTGAGGCGAACCAACTCGTCGGCCAACATCACGCGTGACCAACGTTGGCGACCTTCCGGAGGTTCACTGCAACAAAGTGTGACCAATTTCGCTTCGACTTCGCCATTCATCTTTTTCGGAATACCAGCATCGGTTCGTTGCTTACGTTTGAATGTTGGCTTGAGTCCTTCCTGAACAAATTTAGTGCGAATTCGCTTTACCTGCTTCACTGAAAAATCAACATGTTCGGCAATTTGCCAGTCAGGTCGCCTGCCATCAAGATGGTCTTCATCGGCCAGCAAAAGAATTCTTGCCCGGCGAACTTGCGAGACAGAAAGATTCTGAGCACGTGCCATGCCCTCTAATTCTTTCCGCTCGTCTGATGAAAGATGAACACGATACTTCCTCACTTGTCCCGCCATAACAACCTCCTTGTTATATGACAAAAATGTACGAAAATGAGAAAATATCAGAAAGGGACAAATAACGATGGGCGAACTACTACGCCAATAACTCTCCTAACGCTTGGGTACTATCGGAAAACCGTTTGCGGTTGACGCCCATCAATTGGGCTTGGGTTAGCCACAGGTTCGAGAGCGGTGTACCATCGGCGAAGTGGTAATGGTGCCCTGTCTTTAGTTTGCCGCCGCCAGAGCCGGCCACGATAATTGGCAAGTCGCTGTATTGATGGGTCGATCCATCGCCGAGACCTGAGCCATAAGTGAACAACGTGTTGTCTAACAACGTGGTATCGTTGGCTTCTTTGATGTTGTCCATTTTTTCAAGCATGTAGGCATATTGCTGCATGTGGAAATGGTCGACTTTCAACAAGTCATCGACAAATGTTTGCGGTTTGTGCGACATCTGGTGATGACTGCGTGGCTTGTCGAATAACGATTCAAACATGTACGGCGTGTCCCAGCGTTCGGGGGCAATCATCATCGTGGCAACATGCGTGAGCCCGGTTTGCAAGGCGGTAACCATCAAGTCGGCCATCAAACGGATGTATTCGCCACGTGGAAGCAACGCGGCAGTTGGCTCTTCTAGATCGACCTCTTCGAGTTCGCCCTTCATCTTTTCAAATTTGTCCATCTGCTCTTCTAGGGTACGGATGGAATCGAAGTATTCGGCGAATTTGTGACGATCTGTCGATCCCAGTTCGCGTGAAAGAGATTTGGCATCGGCCAGAACTAAGTCGGTAATGTTACGATAACTTTTCAGTTCTTGCGTACCAAACAATCGGCGATAGACCTTACGTGGATCACGCATTGATGGGGCCACGTGCCCGGTGCCGTACCAAGAGATGTTGTCGAAGTGCAGCGACTCTTTGTTGTCTTTGTGGCTGTTACAGCTAAGTTCGATACTGCGAAATGGAGTCGCGTGCCCTACTTGATCGGCAACAATGTGATCCAACGTGCGATCAAGCGGCCAGGCCGATGATTTAATGGTGTACGGCGCGGCACTACTCATAAAACAAGAAGCACATTGGGCATGCACATCGGTTCCGTGCTGGAAGGTGCGATCCAGTCCTGTCAGCAGCGATACTTTGTGTTGGATATTCTCTAATGGTTTGAGCGTCGGGGTCAGTTCAAGCTCGTGAAAGCCTACCGGCATTTTAGCGCCGTTGATTGGTTCTTTGGTGTCAACAAATTTGCGTAGTTCAGCGTTGGCTTCGTTGGGAAAGAAGCCTCGACGAATGACCCCAATCGGCACATAAAAGAAGGCCATGCGCTGTGCAGGCGTGCTCACGGTCGCCGCTTGTGCGGCGATTCCTTCGAGCCATGGTAGCGACAATGCGGCCCCACCTGTGCCATACAAAAAGTTACGGCGTGAGATTCGTTTCCAAGCTTCACTTGACATTCTTGGTCGTTCCTTCCTCAGGATTGTATTTATGCAAAAACGGTTCGCTGGCAACGATCTGCTTGATGATCGCCTGCAAAGTGTAGTTGTCAGATTTTGTCTCGCTAACGATTTGATCGAGTGCGGGGCTATCGGCCGCGTTCAATTCTCTGGCTAACGCAAAGGAAAGCAAGTGGGACGCAAACCCGCGTGCGAACCGATCTTTTTCAATCAAAATTGCGTCTTTAAATTCTATGATATTATTGAACTCATGCTTGCGAAACAGAACGCCTGCCGAATCGACATCGCGGCCATTTTCGTATTGGTCTCTCCACAAGCCGGTGGGTCCGTAATTTTCTAGTGCGAAACCCAAGGGATCAATCTGTTCGTGGCAGCCAGCGCAATCGGCCCTTTTGCGATGCGCGGCCAATCGTTCACGAATCGTCATGTTCGGATCGACTTCTTCTTTGCCCTCTGGCAGTGGGGGCACATCAGCAGGAGGAGGTTCTGGTGGGTCATTAAAGATCACCGAAGCGATCCAAGCTCCGCGTGTGATCGGCTTGGAACGCTCTGGACCAGAGTTCATTGTCAACACAGCGGCATTGGTGATTACCCCACCTTGTCGACGATCTGTCAGTTGCACACGTTTAAAGGGGATCGAAGTGGGCGTCGTTTTCGCGAGTGATCCATCCTTATACCAAGCTTTCAGTAGATCACTGCGGTAACTATAGTCGGAGTCGATTAGTTCGAGAATGGAGCGGTCTTCGATCAGGATGGTTTCGAATAACAACAACGGTTCAAGCATCATGTGCATGCTCACCCGGTATTTGAAAAAGTAAAATTTGGGATGTTTTTCCATGTCTGGTACAGAAGAGATAATCCGTTCAAGCTGTAACCACTGAGAGGGAAAACTATCGCAAAATCGTTTTAAGCGACGATCCTTGAGCATGCGTTCCACTTGTTGGTCCAGAACTTCTAACTCATGCAAAGTCCCGGCTGCCGCGAGATCAAGCAGAGTTTGATCTGGAATGCTGCCCCACAGGAAAAACGACAACCGCGAGGCGAGTTCATAATCATCAATCGCTTCGGCCTTGTCGCTCACGCTACTCTTATCATAGAGATAGAGAAAACGGGGTGAAGCAATCGCAGCAGATGCGGCTTCTTTCATGCTCGCTTCAAACGGTTCGCCCGCTTCGACCAACGCGATCACATGCGATGCGTATCGATTCAAAAGTTTCTCTTCGACCGGTCGACGAAACGCATGTGTTAGAAACGGTTCTAATCGCTGACGGACCACGTTTTCCAAATCGTCATTGACTAGCGGAGGAGCAAAGAAGGTTTTCCAGATGCCGCAGTTTTTTGGTGTAAAGTCTCGGCTTTGCACAATCGACGTACTTAGCTTCATAAACGATTCCATCAACAGCGGCGAGAGTGATAGGTGATCACCACGATTGTCAAATCCATTCTCGGCACGTAAGTCTTGCGGAAACGGACCCACGCCGGCCAAGCGGGGTTCAATCATTTGCGACTTGCCCAGAGGCCGGCTTCCGGCATTTAAGTTCGCAGGCATCTTGCCGGTTTGCGGCTGAAAATAGTTTTTGTATTCTCGTAACATCCGTTCTGGCAAACTGAAGACCACCGGTTTCAGTTGAAATAAATCTTGGACCGCATTGTTGTATTGAAATCGATTCATTCGGCGAATCGGCGATTGGGAAAACGTACTGCGGGCTTGCAGGACTTCATGCAGCATGTGTTTCAAATGTGTGACCACCTGCTTGCGAGCTTTCGGCTTTAACTCCGGCTCATCTTCCGGTGGCATGTCTCCCTGTTCTAACGCATCGATGATGCTACTAAGCAGATCAGGGTCTTTCGAGACATCAGCAAAGTTTTTGATTGCCAACAAGTTGACATCACCTTCGAGTTCATCCCCTTCGCCATGACATTTAACACACCGTTTTTGTAGCACTGGTTGCACAAACTTTTGAAACGGATCGACCTCGCCAGCGACTACCGCCTGAGCGCAGAAGGCACCCAACAAAAACAAGACAATACTGAGGTGATAGAATGTCAGTGATTTCATATTTGATATCGTCTGGGGAGGGAATTTCAACCGCATAAGGTTGAAGGCAGGAAAGCGTGGATGGCTGAAAACAATGCCAGGCTCGATCCGAACCCTAGCTATAGTATCAACACTCGTCACAGTGACAGTCTATCTATTCTACAGGAAAACCGCCGTTTCGCCAAAAGAGGACACAATCTCCCCGCTAAGGTGGTTTTTTCGTAAAACGAACCGCGTAGGTAAGATCATAGGACGCCAAGAGTTATTGGTTAAAGCACTGAATTTCGGGCAAATTCAAGCTGATTTTAACTCATCGGCCAAATTTATAGCGAATACTTTGTCTTAACAGGGAGGAAGACATTCAATCGAAACCAATTATTCCTGTACAGATTGAGGTTGGTGCCTGTTTCACCAGTTGATAAAGTAGGTTGTTCTCTGATACCTCACTGGTACAATACCAAATATCCCTCTTACAGATAGAAAGAAAACATGCGATTAATTTCACTGAAATTTGAAGATCCACAAGCAAGCTGGGAACTTGAAGAGACCGTGTTCTTTTCAGATCTCACTTTGTTAGTTGGCCTTTCAGGAGTAGGGAAGACTCGCATTCTGGATACGATTATTCGGTTAAAAAGAATTGTTAAAGGAAATCCAAGCAGTGATGACTGGGGTACATCTTGGAAGATTCAGTTCGAACAAGAGGAGCATACTTACGATTGGTCAGGTAAGTTTGAGGAACCAGATGATGGGCTGGCTCCTAGGCCGATCCCCAGTCCGTTTTCTGATATGCAAGAGGAGCGGCAGCAAAAACCAAAAATCATTCTTGAGACACTAAAACAAGACGGAAGAGTTATTGCTAGCCGCGAAGGTGAGATTATCAAATTGAGTGGCGAGAAGACGCCTAAATTGTCACAAGAAGAGAGCATTGTACATATTCTTCGGAGAGAAGATGGTATCTCAGATGCTTATCGAGGAATGAAAGCGATTCTACCAGTTGACCATTCCGAATCTCATTCAGCGTTCTCCATTTATAGCGGATTAAATCTTGATGCTCTATTACGAGATTTGACGACCATTGAAAAGATTCGTAGTGAAGATATTCCTACAAAGCTAAAACTTGCATTAGTCTATAAAAATTGTCCAGAGATTTTTTCAGATATTATAAATCAGTTCAGAGATGCATTCCCCTACGTTGAAGATGTCAAAGTGGATCTCGTTGAGGTTGGTGGCCCTTTTGGCAAGACTTCTAGAATCACGTTGCAGGAAGCGGGTGTGGATAAGCCAATCCCAGAGGAGTCTATTTCATCAGGTATGATGCGTACGCTTATGCATTTAAGTCGGATGTGGTTGTGGCCAGATGGTACGGTTGTTTTGATTGATGAATTTGAAAATAGTTTTGGTATCAATTGTATGGACTTTGTGACTCACGATTTACTTGTCCAAAGTAACCGTATGCAATTTATTCTTACCAGCCATCATCCGTACATTATTAATAATGTGGATATGAAAAACTGGAAAATTGTCAGTCGAAATGGCCGTAAAGTTTCAGTGCAAGACTCTTCACTACTGAACGGAACATCGAGACATGAAGCCTTTCTGCAACTCCTCAATCTCCCCGAATATGCCGATGGGATTACTGGAGGATGAATGTATACTTTCTCGTAGAGGGAAAACATACAGAAAGGAAAGTTTACCCTGCATGGTTAGGGCATCTGGTTCCAGGGTTCACTAAAGTTGATCACTTCCATTCTGTCATAGAGAATAATTATTTCCTGGTCAGTGGCGAAGGATATCCGAGTCTATTTGGTCATTTACAGAATGCTATTGAAGATTTCAATAATGCCGGCAACTATTCCCTCTTTGTGATTGCTTTAGATGTCGATGATTCCACTCCAGAAGATCGCGTTACTGAAGTGGTTGAACGGGCAACCGCAAACGGATTAAACGAGGAGCAACTACGAGTAATTCCTCAAAATTGCTGTATCGAGTCATGGTTTCTAGGTAATCAACGTATGATCCCTAGAAATCCTCAGTCTCAACTTCTCGCTCAATTTATTCGACATTATGACGTGCGACAAAACGATCCTGAGTTAATGCCAATAATGAATGGATTCAAATCAATTGGTCAATTTCATGATAAGTATTTTCGAGAGGTTGCCAGGGCGAGAAATCTAAGATATTCGAAAACGCGGCCAGGGCATGTCATGGACCTCAGCTATGTTGAGGAATTGAAATCTCGCGTTGAATCAACGAGCCAAATGGCTACTCTCTCTACGTTCTTTTCTTTGTGTGATGAAATCTCAGAGAAAATCTCCTAATCAACTCACTTCTGCAAAGCCTGTTTCACAAAACCCGGCAAGCGTTGATTAATTCCCACGCCTGCGTTGTCGTTCGATAGTTTCGGCCCAGGCGTACTACGCCCATCAGCGATTTGTTTCCGCAACAGGGCCACCATTTTAGCAACCTTTTCAGGGTGTTTGGCGGCCAAGTTGTGATCTTCGTGAACATCTTCGGCCAGGTTGAAGAGTTGCACAAATGGGGCCTGGTTCAGATCTTCCCAGGTTGGGTTTTTGCCGAACTTTTTCAGCATGGCTTGCCAGACGTCATCGGGATTAGGCACATTGTCGTACTTGCCGCTGGAACCCGCGTGAGGGCAGAGACACAGTTTCCAATCGCCTTGACGCACTACGAATGGACCAGTCGATTGCATGATTAAGTTTTTGCGATCTCCGGCAGCATCCGGCATGACAAGTAACTTAGCGAAACTGATCGAATCAGGTGCTTGCTGTGAACCGATTTTGACACCACTGAGTTCGGCAAACGTGGCCATCAAGTCGTTCATGCCAATCAGTTGATTGCACTCGCTACCCGCTGTGATTGCATTCGGCCAGTGTGCGATCAGTGGCACCCGCAATCCGCCTTCATACACGGTGAATTTATATCCACGATACGGGCCGCTGGCATAGTGTCCTTGTTTTTCGAGCAAGTGAATTTGCCCCGGGGTCGCTTTTAAAATGTTGCCAGCATACGATGCGGCTCCGTGATCCGAAGAAAACAGAATCAACGTGTTTTCATACACGCCCTGTTTTTTTAATGCGTTGACTACTCGCTCAACGGCATGATCAACTTCCATCACAAAATCACCATACACGCCCAGCTTGCTTTTGCCTCGCCAGTTCACACCAGGGCTGGTGGGCGTGTGAGGGGCCGTGAGTGCGAGGAACAAGAAGAACGGATCGCTCGCTTTCTGTTTCGCAATGTAGCCTTCGGCTTCTGTGTAGAAGGTTTCCAGCACTTCGTGATCTTGAAAATCTTTCTCCGCTGGCCCCACGCGGTTGAAAGCACTCCAACCTTTTTGTGCAGTGACTTCTCCTTGCCAGATATTGTTGCGTGCGTACACATAGGGGTACATGTCGAGCGAACCAGGCAGAATAAAACTATAATCAAAACCAAACTGCACAGGCCCAAACTTGAGCGGTTGGGTGAAGTCAACATTCGTTGGCCCTTGCGTTTTTCCATCAGTAGTGGTCATGGTTGTGCCAAGATGCCATTTGCCAACGTAGCCGGTGTTGTAACCAGCGGAGTTCAACATTTTGGCCAGCGTAAAACTCTCGGTCGTCAAATGCGGGCCGACAAAACCCCAGGGTCCACTGTTACGCGTCTTACCAAAACGCCAGGGATAACGCCCGGTCATGATCGCCAGCCGCGTGGGTCCACAAACTGAAGCATTCACATGGGCATCGGTGAAACGCAAACCGCCTGCGGCCAGTGCGTCGATATTGGGCGTCTCGATCTTGCAATGTTCTTTGCCGAAGCAACCGGTGTCTCCATAGCCGAGATCATCGGCCAAAATAAACACAATGTTCGGCGGTTGGGGATTAGGGTTTTCGGCCCATAGTTGACCAGCAGCGAACAAGGCCAGTAGTACAAACATGGCGGGTGATAAGATGATTCGCATTGAAAATCTAGCTCCGGTAGGCAGGTTGGGTTTGTCTTGTGGCTTCACGCTAAGTGGCGGCTTCCGTCTTAATTTGTCCCTAACCAGCGGCAGGCATTTTCAAGCACCTTGACCACTTCTGGCTGTTTGAACACGGGGTAGGTTTCGTGACCTGGGCGAAAATAGAAGACTTTGCCTTTGCCGATGTTCCAAACCATGCCGGCCCGAAATCGTTCGCCCAGTTCCCAGGTCTCTTCAAAAATTACTAGATCAGAATCTGGCACATGAAACGGTTCGTTGTACATTTCCGTCTGCTTCACTTGAAACGAAGCCGGCAAGCCCTGGGCGATAGGGTGCTTGGGCAGTTTCACGGTTACCGTGCTGGGTTTGCCATCAGGTCGGTAATCGGGGAAGCAGCAGTAGGGCAAATGAATGATCCCATGATGCGAGTTCTGATTCAACTTGTACCCAAACACGGCAGGCGTTATCACTGCGCCATGAATCGGTACGGTTCGTTCTCGGGGTGGAGCCACTGTTTCATACGTCACTTTTTTTCCTGCGGCCTGCTTCTCTAAATGCTGGCGAGCATCTTCGATAGATCGCCAGTTCATGGCCTCTACAAAAGGGCGAGCCCAATGGGCCGAATGCAGGACGATTAAATCGAGTTCGCCTTTGCGTACATAATCGACAATCAACTTGGCCCGGTCCAGCGGCACTTCACTCTGGCGAACATGCCCCCACCAGATAATCACATCGGCCCATTCTAAGTTGCCAGCCGAGAGCCCTTGCTCTGGATCATCAAGCGAGACGGATCGAAACTCCAACCCTTCGGCCTTACTAAGTTGTGCAACAATCTCATTGCCCAAAAAGTTGTCATAAGCTTCCGACTGCCTGGGCTGGCGTTCATCCCAAACCAAAACATGCACCGGCTCCGCCACTGCAACTGACACACTGGCCAAATAGGTAGCGATACAAAGAAGTAATAATCTCATGTTGATGTTCCAGACAGATAAAAGTAGAAACAGTTGAACCAACTAAGATTGTGATTGGTAAAGCGGCGCGGTGCAAGTAATGAACGAGAGGTTTAGCGAACCATTTGGTTCATTTTGTGTCGATTTGATCAACTAACGGACATTCTTTCATAATTGAAAAACACGCAATAGGAATCGATCTTTTGACCACAAAAATCATCCAAGCCAGTTCAGAACACCTCGAAGACGCAGCTACTTTGTTTGATGCGTATCGTTGTTTTTATGGTCAGTCGTCCGATCTCGAAGCCGCGCGTCGGTTTCTTGCAGACCGGTTTAAGCAAAAAGACTCGGTCCTGCTTCTGGCGTATCATGCAGAAAAAGCAGTCGGCTTCACGCAGCTCTACCCGAGTTTTTCTTCTGTGGGCATGCAGCGAACTTGGATATTGAACGACTTGTTTGTGATCGACTCTGCCAGAAAATTGGGCGTAGCAACTTCGCTGCTGCAACATGCCCAACAGTTTGGCATCGAAACCAACGCGGCTCGTTTAACTCTCGCCACGGCTCCTGAAAACCAACCGGCCCAGGCTCTCTACCAAAAACTCGGCTGGGTAGCGGATGGGTTTTTGCATTATAAACTTGATTTGTAACACGCGTCTTTTCAAAAAATAAAGAAGGCCTCACGCTAAGCCTCGAAGCCGCTAAGAAGGAAGGAAAGATTCTTGCCACGAAAGACACGAAAATCACGAACGGGATTTACTTCAAAATCTTTTCGTGGGTTTGGTGTCTTTCGTGGTAGAAATTGTAGTAATGAAGGATGTTCTGTTTTTTGTTGATAACGCGCAGAGAGTGTGATACATTTAGATTCTTTGATCCTGACAATACCGGAAGAATGCGGCATTTGGTTACCGCATTTTTTGCAGTCTAACACCTGTGGGCTTCACAATCGATGTTTGAATCAACTGGCAATTACTATCTTTTGGGAACAGGCTCCTGCAAGAGCGTTAGTGTAGACATCGACCAATCCCACGATGAGAGCCACTACGAACTTGAAGTATCGACATCTGACGCCTATTTCCGAATTAGGATGCAGAGCCTCGATCCTGCGATAGCAATACTTCGGTTCATAGAAGATTACATCGGAAAAGAGGAGTTTCATGAACTTGAGATTCCGCTTTCTGAAACGACCCGGCTTCTGTTGGTCAAAGACTCCGAGTTCATGGATCGTTTCTTCTTGAAGATGTTTGCCGATTCTCTTTTCGTTAAATACACGTTTGCAGGTTTGAATGGTGCATCCTTTATGAAGGCCCTACAGCAAGCACTCGCTGAATCCAGATCGGAAAGCTAATAAGCCAGCTTATTCAATCCAACCGCCGCCCAACACTTGATCTTCTTGATAACAAACCACGGCTTGGCCTGGGGCGACACCGTTGCAAGGATCGTCGAAGACGATGCGGATGCGATTGTCTTCTAGCACATAGGCCGTAGCAGGTGTGGCCGGGCTGTTGTAGCGGATTTTTGCCATGCAGGGGAATTGTTTGCTCGGTGGATCGACTAGCCAGTTGCAGCGGTCGGCGGTCAGTTCGCTGCGGCCAAGTTCTGCTTTGACGCCGATCACCACTTGGTTGTTTTTTGCGTTAATGTGCGTCACATAACGTGGTTCGGAATGGGCCACGCCGAGACCTTTGCGCTGGCCGATGGTATATTTTTCGATGCCGTCATGCTGACCGACAACGGTTCCATCGGTGGTGACAATCTCGCCTGCGGTGTTTAGATCAGCACGTTTCGCTTTGATAAATTCATCGTGTTTGCCGGATGTGACAAAGCAAATCTCTTGGCTGTCTTTCTTGTCGGCAACTCGCAGGCCTACTTCTGCTGCCATTTCACGAATCTGTGCTTTTTCAAAATGACCAACCGGTAGCAGCATGCGGCTTAAAAATTTCCGTTTAATTCCGAACAGCACATAGGTTTGATCTTTGCTGGGATCAACTCCATAGATTAATCGCGGCGTATCGCCTGGTTTGGTCGGTTCGGCCATGCGTGCATAGTGGCCGGTTGCCACATATTCGGCACCTACGCTATCCGCGTAATCAAACAGCTTGCCGAACTTGATCCAGTTGTTGCACATCACGCAAGGGTTGGGCGTTCGGCCTTTCACATACTCATCAATAAAGTAATCGATAATTTGCCCGAACTCTTGCTGCAAATTCAAAGCATAAAATGGAATGTTCAAATTATCGGCAACTCGGCGCGCATCAGCCGCGTCACTCGCACTACAGCAACCTTGCTTGTGGTCAGGTCTCTGCGAGACGATGGGAAGTGCAGGACCAGTCGATGATCCATCGATGGAACAGGTAGCGACCGGAGATTCTTCTCCATGACGCATAAAAACTCCAATGACTTCATGCCCTTGCTTTAAAAGTAGATGGGCTGCCACACTACTATCAACTCCGCCTGACATGGCCAAAACCACACGTGCCATTTTGTATTACTACCCTTCGTACCTTTGAAAACCTGAAACATAGAGAATTCAGTCTACACTGGAATGTTAGAAGGCCACAGGAGATAGGGAAGAGAGATTTAGAGCAATCGGAATTCGTATTCGAATCGAGAGACTCTCGATATGTCGAACCCGTTCCCCCAAACGAAGGGCCCTTTATCGAGTGATTTCCGAGAATTTCAGAAAAGCTACTTGTTTTATTGACCCATTCATGCGCTGATAGAGATATATGGATGGCATGCAATAGTCGTGCGGATTGTAGGGACGGAGACCACCTGATTGTAAATGCTTGAGAAACTGGATGGAATCTTCCGATTCAAACGATATCGGAAGCTTGCGCGGAGATTACTTTACTGTTGTCTTTTGCGATAAGTCCCTAATTTCAAAGTATTTAGTTCTCCACTAAGTTTAAGAAAATCCCAATGATCCGTCTCCGCGGCCAATCGAAATCCGACATCCAGCGGCGTGCATCGTGGTTGATTGAAGACGATCAGCTCCACCTGTGGCGCATTGGGCTCGATGAGCCGGCAGATGTCGTGGATGGGTTGTACAAACTGCTGAATGAAGAAGAACAAGAACGAGTTGCCGGTTTTCTGGTTGATCAACAGGCGAGTCGATTCACCGTTTGTCGGGCAACGGTTCGCCAGATCCTTTCTTCTTATCTAGGCTGCGACCCTCAAAAAATAGAGTTTGAGAAAGGGGAATTCGGAAAACCCCACCTTCGAGCTAAATGGAGAAAGCAGCCTCTAAAATTCAACATTACCCACTCAGCCGATCTTGGTGTGCTGGCTATCACCAAAAATTGCGAAGTGGGTGTCGATGTCGAGCGAATTCGTACGATTCGCGGGCTTCCCCGCATGGTCGAGCGATGTTTGGTCCGTACAGAGCAAGACGATGTCATGAATTCTGACGTGAATCATCGTGGACGAGAGTTTTTGCGGTTTTGGACTCATAAAGAGGCCTATTTAAAGACTTATGGGGTCGGAATCCGCCAACCGATGGATAAAGTGACCATTGATCTGGCTGCTCCTCCTTCGCAACGCGTCGTCAACCACTCTGACGTATTCCCTGATGAGACAAAGGCTTACATCTCGGAAGTCTGGCCTGGAGATGACTATGTTGGGGCCGTTTCAGTCGCTGGTACTACAGAATTTGCCATCGAGACTTTTTCATGGGTCGGTGGTCGTGAACATGCGTAATGTGTAGGATAAAAGATTACACATTGCCTCAAGGTATTACCCTATGACAGACGTGCAGCCTTCAAATAGTGATTCAGCAGAATCGTCGAGCCCCAAATCGGCAGAAGATATCCAGCAATGGATTGTCAATTTTGTATCCGAAGAGATTTCGGTCTCTCCAGATTCGGTCGATATCAGCGCTCCGTTTGAAAACTTTTCGATTGATTCGGCTGCCGCGATTGGTATGACCGGAGATCTTGAGCAATGGCTTGATAAACGTATTGACCCGACTGCCGTTTACGATTACCCAACCATCGAAGAATTCGCCGAGTATCTTGCTGCACAAAAGTAAAGCAACGATCCATTCTTCTTCCATCTCCCCAGAGTATTGATCTCCGAAATGGACGAATTACACGAGCCGATTGCAGTGATAGGCATCGGTTGCCGTCTTCCTGGTGCTGACAACCCGGCCGCTTTTTGGGAACTACTTGCAGAAGGAATCGACGCGATTTCTGAAGTCCCGCATCAGCGATGGGACATTGATGCACTGTACGATAAAGAACCTGCTACGCCTGCCAAAATGAGCACGCGCTGGGGCGGGTTTATCGAAAACGAAGCCGACTTCGACCCGGCCTTCTTTGGCATCTCTGGTCGAGAAGCAGAAAAAATGGACCCACAGCAGCGACTGCTGTTAGAGGTCACTTGGGAAGCACTCGAACATGCAGGCCAAGCAGTCGATCGTTTGGCCGACTCTGCTACCGGAGTTTTTGTCGGAATCAGCAACAGCGACTTTGCCCGCTTACTGCATCGTGGCTTGGATTCGCTGAACGCTTATAGTGCTACTGGCACCAGTCTTTCAATTGCCGCTAATCGCATCAGCTATTTACTCAACCTGCGTGGCCCGAGTATCGCGATTGATACCGCTTGCTCTTCGTCACTTGTTTCGGTTCACTTAGCGTGCCAAAGTTTACGCACCAACGAATCCAATCTTGGAATAGCGGCCGGAGTTAATATGATTTTAACTCCCGAAGGCACCGTCACTTTTTCACAAGCCAGAATGATGGCTTCCGATGGTCGCTGCAAAACTTTCGACGCAGCCGCCGATGGCTATGTGCGAGGCGAAGGTTGTGGCGTGGTGATTTTAAAACGCCTGTCCGATGCCCAACGCGATGGCGACAACATAATCGCCCTGATCCAAGGTTCGGCCATCAATCAAGACGGTTTAACCAACGGACTGACCGCCCCTAATGGCCCGTCACAACAACAAGTGATCAACGCGGCGCTGAAGAACGCGAACATCAAACCGGCTCAAATTGAATACGTGGAAGCCCATGGAACCGGCACACCGCTAGGCGACCCGATTGAAGTTCGTTCGCTCAAAAGCGTGCTGTTAGAAGGGCGTGCCGACGATCACCCTTTGCGAATTGGTTCAGTCAAAACCAACATCGGGCATTTAGAATCAGCGGCTGGTGTCGCCGGTTTACTGAAGCTCGTGCTTTCCCTAAAGAACGAAGCCATTCCGCCCCACTTGCATCTAAATGAACTCAACCCTTATATCGATTTAGAATCGGTTCCAGTAGAGATTCCGACCGAACCTACCGCGTGGCGATCCGCCGCTGGTTCTCGCTTTGCCGGGATCAGCGCGTTTGGATTTGGTGGAACGAATTGTCACTTAATTGTCAGCGACTATGTGCCTCCCCAAGAAGATTGCGAACCGGGCAAGACGACCGAACGCCCTCGGCATGTATTGGCTCTTAATGCAAAAAACGAGGCCGCGTTGCATCAGTTGGCCAACCAGTATGCCGATGCCATTGCTGCCGCACCGGATAGTTCGATTGCCGATTTTTGTTACTCGGCCAATAGTGGACGATCTGGTTTAGATTCCCGTCAGGCATTGATTGTGGAATCGGCAGAAGATGCGATTGCCCAGTTGCATAAATTGGCGAGTAAATCGTCTGCCACAGGCAATGCCAAACCAGCTTCCAAACGCCGCAAACAAAAAGTTGCGTTCCTGTTCACCGGGCAAGGTTCGCAATACGCGAACATGGGTCGTGAGTTATATCAAAGTTCAGAGGTGTTCCAGCAGACACTTGATTACTGTGCCGATGTTCTGAAACAGTACGATGTGCCACTCTTGGATATTCTTTTTTGCGACGAAGCCAATAAAGATCAGATCAATCAAACCGCTTACACACAGCCGGCTTTGTTTGCCGTTGAGTACGCTCTGTTCAAGCTCTGGCAATCCTGGGGCATCTCGCCGGACTTTGCAGTCGGGCATAGTGTTGGTGAGTATGTGGCCGCCTGTGCCGCCGAAGTATTTACCCTCGAAGATGGTCTGGAACTCATCGCACTACGCGGCAAGTTGATGCAATCGCTGCCCACAGGCGGGGCGATGCTGGCAGTGGCTGCTGGGGCCGATGTAGTTGACCCGGTTATCGCAGAGCAAGGCGAGAAAATCTCGGCAGCGGCCTACAACAGCCCAACGCAAACCGTGGTCTCGGGCGATGCCGGTTCGATTGAAGAAATCGCTTCCAAGTTTGAAGCCTCAGGCGTTCGCGTGACTCGGCTTACCGTATCGCACGCTTTTCATTCCTCGTTGATGGATCCGATTCTTGACGAGTTTGAAAAAGTCGTCGGCTCAATTGATATGAAGCCGCCCAAGTTTCCGATTGCAGCCAACCTAACTGGCGAATTTGCCGATGAGCAATTCACCACACCCGGCTATTGGAGACGCCACTTGCGTGAGGCAGTTCGGTTTGCCGATGGCATCCAAAAGATCGAAGCCAAAGGGGTGAAACTCTTTATCGAAATCGGCCCGCAACCAGTCCTTTCAAGCCTTGGCCGGGGCAGTTTACCCAGCCGAGATAATAACTGGCTACCGAGCTTGCGAAATGGCCGAAGTGAATGGAAGACCCTACTTGGTTCACTAGGGCAAGCTTTTGAACTCGGGAAATCGATTGACTGGGCCGGCTTTGAACAAGGCCATTCACGAAAAAAACTGATACTGCCTACCTATCCATTCCAGCGTTCCCGCTATTGGGCCCCTGATCGCATGCCCGAATATCGACCGGGTGACGTGGTCTCTTCCGTAGATGCCGAAGAGGAAGGTTCGCACAAATCAATTCATCCTCTATTGGGCAAGCAACATCCGGTAGCTTTTGAAGAGATCCTGTTTGAGACGACCATCTCGACTTCTGTACCCAAGTATCTGGCCGATCATAAATTGTTTGATCAAGCGGTGGTCCCAGCGACCGGCTATGTGGAAATTGCACTGGCAGCGGCCCGTGAACATTTTCAAGCTGATAACGTGGCGGTGGAATCGCTACAAGTTCAGCAGCCCTTGGTACTCGGTGAACACTCGCACAAGGTCCAACTGTTACTCTCCTCCGATGGAGCAGGTCTCGCCTCGTTCCGTTTCCTGAGCCTCGAACAATCGGGCGAAACCGACACGGTTTGGAAACTGCACGCCCAAGGAAAAATTGCCCTGCATGCAGCTCAAGCGAGTGATG
Organism: Blastopirellula sp.; assembly: GCA_002733575.1. Classification (GTDB taxonomy): domain Bacteria; phylum Planctomycetota; class Planctomycetia; order Pirellulales; family Pirellulaceae. Next base: position 21,957 of record NVWB01000044.1, read on the forward strand.
TGAATCTTGAAGAGATTCAAGATCGCATGCAGCAAAAATTAGAGCCCAAGACTTTCTATGCCGAATGTAAACAGTCGGGCCTAGATTATGGGCCAGCCTTCCAAGGAATCAAACTGCTAGGGCTCGGCAATGATGAAACTTTGGCCGAAGTGGCTCTGCCTGAGCGAATCAAATCGGAAGCGAGCAAGTACTCACTTCACCCGGCACTGCTAGATGCCTGTTTGCAAACCGTTGGCAGTTTACTGCGAGACGAAGTTGATTCCAGCACCACCTTTGTTCCGGTTGCAATCGAAACGGTTCGCCTGCACGCCGACCAACCAGTTTCGCATGTGGTTTGTCATTCTCAAATCAAAGAACGCATTGAAGGCCGGGTTTCTCAGGTCATTGCCGACGTCACCTTATTGAATGACGAAGGCACGGTACTGGCTGAAGTTGTAGGCTTACGTCTGTACAAGGTCTCCCGCAGCGATCTACAGCGTCAGCTTTATCGCAATGTGGACGATTGGGTCTATCGAGAAAACTGGATCGAACTGCCGCGGATAGGTTCCCCGTTGACCGTGGATGCCGAACAAGATCCGGTCTGGATTCTGCTCGGTCAAGACACTCAGATGCTTGATGGTTTGGCAAAAGAACTGACTGATCGCAAACAATCCTGTATCACCGTTTCAAACGGTAAACAGTTCGATCTTTCGAATAACCAAGCCACGGTTGACCCAACGAATCCTTCGCATTTTGATTCGTTGTTAAAACAAGCAGAACTCTCCGCCAAGCGTCCACTTCGCGGAGTGATTATTCTCGGCAATAGTCGACTAGAGGAAGAGACACTTGGCGAAAGTTCCGTAGTCCAACAGCACCTGGGCAGTTGTCAGGCAACGCTCCATTTGGTCCAAGCATTAGACAAACTGAAAGATCAAACACCGCAGTTGGTTGTGGTCACCCAGAGTTCGCAGCAGCCGAATGACACTAAGCAAACCGTTGATCCAACGCAGACCGCACTTTGGGGATTGGCCCGAGTGATTGGTGCTGAGTTGACGAAATTCAATTGCAAACGGATCGATCTTGATCCAAGCGGCAATGAAAACTTGGCCCAACTCTTCGGCGAGATTTGGGTGCCAGATAAAGAGGCCGAAATTGCCCTGCGAGGTGACAAACGATTCTCGTCTCGCTTGGTCGCCGCTTCATCAATGAAGCAGTCACGACTACAAGTTCCGCACAAAGCATACACGCTGGGACTTTCCAAGTTCGGCATGCTAGACAACTTGGTGCTACGCGTGAAACCGGCTCAAGAGCCAGGTGCGGGTGAGATCGAAATTTCGGTCAAAGCATCCGGTCTGAACTTCCGTGATGTGCTACGTGCCTTGGGTATGTTGCAAGAACATGAGAAGGCCATCGGCATCAATAGTGAGCGTGATGTCACGTTTGGCTTTGAATGCTCAGGCATCGTCAGCCAAGTCGGCAGCAATGTGAAGGACTACCAAGTGGGCGATGAAGTCATCGCTCTTTCGACCGCCAGCATGACCAGTCATTTGGTCGTGGATACGAAATACGTCGCACGCAAACCGGCGTCGCATTCGTTTGAAGAAGCGGCCACCATTCCACTTGCGTTTTTGACAGCTCACTATGGATTGGCCCAATTAGCTGGCATTAAACAAGATGACAAAATCTTGATTCATGCTGCCGCTGGTGGCGTCGGGCAAGCAGCCGTAGCGATTGCCAAAGCAGTCGGGGCTGAAATCTACGCAACCGCCAGCCAAGGCAAATGGGACTTCCTCCGTTCAATCGGCATCGACCACATCTATGATTCTCGCACCACCGATTTTGCCGAACAAGTTCTGGCAGACACCGATGGAAAAGGTGTCGACTTAGTCCTCAATAGTTTGAACCAGGACTTCATTCCAAAAAGCATTGAAAGCTTGGCCCAAAATGGCCGGTTTGTTGAGATCGGTAAAATTGGGATTTGGACTGATGAACAATTTGCCGAAGCTCGACCTGATGCCAGTTACCATCAGTTTGATTTGGGCGAAGAAGAGAAAGACTCGCCTGGGTTGATTGCAAAATTGCTCTCAGAATTAATGCCGCAATTTGAAGCAGGGAAACTGACTCCACTTCCGCTGAAAACCTACCCCGTTGAAGAAACGGTCGAAGCCTTTCGATATATGCAGCAGGCCAAGCATCTCGGCAAAGTGGTCATCAGCATGACTCGACCACTTTCTGGAAATCCAACCATCAAGTCAGACCGCACTTACCTAGTCACCGGCGGAACCGGAGCGTTAGGGCTTGAAGCGGCCCATTGGTTGGTCAACTCAGGTGCTCGCTCAATTGTGCTCACCAGCCGATCCGGTAAAGCCTCGGAAGAGGCCCAGCAGCGAATTGCCGAGTGGGAAGAACTTGATGCGAAAGTCGTAGTGCAATCGATGGACGTTGGTTGCCGCGATCAAGTTCAGGCCACACTCGATTTCATTCAAACCGATTGTGACCCTCTAGCCGGAATCATTCACGCGGCTGGTGTATTAGAAGACGCCACCATCGGCCAACAAAATTGGGCAAGTTTTGAAAAAGTAATGCAGCCCAAAGTTGATGGGGCCTGGTACTTGCATTCGCTGACGAAGGACTTGCCGCTTGATTTGTTTGTCTGCTATTCATCCATCGCCTCGATTATTGGTTCACCAGGACAAGCCAACTACGCAGCGGCCAACGCATTCATGGATGGTCTGGCCGACTACCGAACCAGTATCGGTCTGCCTGCTTTAAGCATCAACTGGGGTCCATGGTCTGGCGCAGGCATGGCGGCCGATCAAGACAAAAAGAAATGGAAAAAAATCGGCCTCGGCACAGTTGGTCCTGCTGAAGGCATGTTGCTGTTGGAAGATTTATTGGAAAAGAAAACCGCAAGAGCCGGCATCTTTCCGATTGAGTGGGACAAGTTCCTCAAACAATTCCCACGCAATAAGCATCCCCGCATTTTAGAAGAATTGGCCCAACTGCATAAACGCGAATCAATCGCGGCAGCCAAAACCAATGGTGCCAGCATCCGCGATTCCATTGCGGCAGCTTCCGCAGAAACTAGGGCCACGGTCATCGCCGACTTTGTGGCTGAGCTAACGGCTAAAACACTAGGCGTTTCACTTGCCCAGTTAGATCGACACAAAGCGATGTCAGAGATGGGCCTTGATTCGTTGATGGGAATTGAACTCAAAAACGCCATCGAAGCCGAGCTCGATATCGAACTGCCGATGGATGCTTTCACGGTCGATACCGCGTCAAGCGACTTGGCCCAATCGGTTCAAGATGTATTGGGCGTAGAAGGAACTGCGGCAGTTTCTTCAGCGGACGATAATGGGACCGCCAGTACCGGCACACCGATTGATCAAATAGAACCGGCCAACTTTGACGTGCGACAGTTTCCAGAAGTTGTCGCCATTGGAGATCGCCTGGGTGAGTTTGCCAAAATGGGAATGGAGAATCCGTTCTTTGATGTTCACGAAGGGGTGACCAATGACACGACCGTGATCAACGGGCGAGAGTTGATCAACTTTAGCAGCTACAACTATGTCGGAAGTAGCGGAGCCCCGGAAGTCACCAAAGCGGCCCAAGATGCGATTGCCCAGTTTGGCACCTCGGTTTCTGCCAGCCGAATTGTCTCTGGCGAAAAGTCAATTCATCAAGAGTTGGAAGAATCGATCTGTCGTTTCCTAGGGGCAGAAGCGGCCATTGTTTTTGTCGGCGGGCATTCAACCAACGAGACCACCATTGGTCACATGATGAACCCTGGTGATTTGATTCTGCATGACGAACTGGCCCATAACAGTTTGATCCAAGGCTGCATTCTCTCAGGTGCCCAGCGACGATCCTTCCCGCATAACGACCCTGATGCGTGTGAACAAATTCTGAAAGAAATGCGCGGCAACTACAACCGGGCATTGATTGTGATCGAAGGCGTTTACAGCATGGATGGCGATTACCCCGACTTGCCGAAATTCGTCGAAATCAAAGAACGCTACAAGGCCATGCTGTTTGTTGACGAGGCCCATTCAATTGGAACCATGGGCAAAACAGGTCGCGGCATTGTCGAACATTTCGGCATGCAGGCTTCGCAGGTCGACATGCTGATGGCCACGCTCAGTAAGTCGTTTGGAAGTTGCGGCGGTTACATTGCCGGTGCCAAAGAACTGATCCAATACTTGAAATACACCACGCCTGGCTTTGTCTACAGTGTCGGCATTCCACCAGCAAATGCAGCAGCGGCCAATGCCTCGATCAAACGGCTCGAAAAGAACCCTGATGTGGTGACTCGCTGTATTCACAACAGCTCCTTCTTCCTGAAACTAGCGAAGGAAAAAGGGCTCGACACCGGCCTCGGCAACAACACGCCAGTGGTGCCGGTGATCATTGGCAACTCGATGATTTCGTTGAAGCTTTCACGCAACTTGCATGCTCGCGGAATGAATGTTCAGCCGATTCTCTACCCGGCCGTTGAAGAAAAGGCAGCCCGGTTGCGGTTCTTTATTACGTGCGACCACACCGAAGAACAGATCCGCCAAACGGTGGACGCCACGGTAGAAGAACTGGCCAAGCTACAAGCTGAAGCCGCTGCACAAGAACAAGATTCGGATTCATAAAAACTGTAGAAAGATCGAACACCATGCCCAAAGGTCTCTTTACTCAAACCGTTTGCTTGCTGCTTCGCAGGCCGGTGACTTTGGATCAGATTGAAGCTGCACTAGGATCAGAAACCAAGCTTGCTCGGATCGATGCGTGTGAACATTGGGCCTTTGGCCAAGAATCTCTGATGCTTGAATTTGATGCGGAGAAACAAGGTCGTATTCTGTTCGATCTGTTAGAGCATCCTTGGCCCGATGGCATGGGCGACCCCGAGAAAGAGCCGATGATCTTTGGCGCCTGGTCACTGGGCAACTTTGGGCCAGCCACGTACCCTCAAGGCTTGCAAAGGGCAGCGCAACATTGCTACTTCTGGGAAGAGGCGGGTGAAGAAGTTGCGAAGCATAACGCGGTCCTTCGTGTGAGAGTCACCTACGCCACCGGCACCACCCCAGATGCTCCGATGCTGCCAGATGGTTACAGTCCGCTAGAAGAACTCAATTCACTGATGAGTTGTGTCTCGGCCATCGCCAAGCTTGACGAAGTGATTTGCTATTTCAATCCATCAGGCGAAGTCTTGCGTCCTGTGGAACAGATGGCCAAGATCCTTGAACAAGCCACCACACACGGAATTCCGCCGCTCGAATTATGGACGAATGTTCGCATGTATGGACTCAATAGTGAGTGGAGCATGATGGACACAGTCGGCAATATGCAAGTTGATGTCCCTGATGTCGAAGCCGTGTTTCGTTCGCAGCAATATGACCCTAACAAAGTCGCCGGGTTCCTGGGGCAAGTCACGCTCTATTTGATGCAGACAGACAAAGAAGTGAGCACCGATGACACACTAGACGGACCGGGCAAAGTTCAATGGAAGTTTGAACAGCGTGATCAAGCCTTGGCCGAACCACCCCGCAAAATCATTCGCATCACACCCGAAGACGGCCACGCAACGCCAGAGATTCAACGCAATTAGCGCGTTGTTGGCCATTCACACTTCTTTCCTACGCGTGCCACTGGCTCCGCCAGTGCGGAATTGCAAATCGACTTCACTCGACAGCATTTATCTTGAAGCAAAACTGTTCAACTGGTGTTAGTATTTACATGACCCCAATCCAATTGCACTTCACACTGGCAAAGCCAGTGGCACCCGAAAGGCACTCATTTACGTTCGCCAAACCGATGACGCGGCTACCCAGAATATTTCAGAACAACTGCCAGCGTCATTCGTCGTAGCGGCGTCTCAGATGTTTATCAAACAACCGCAGCACTAAACGCCCGACACTCACCACGGTCAACAGCAGCATCGGCGCGGCCAATGTCAAAAACATAAATCCAAAGCGGCCCCAAAATGGGTTGGCACTCTCCGAAGTGTTGAGCATATAGTAGAGCAGCGTAAATGGAACGCTCAACACAAACATCAGCAACATCATGGCCCCTATGCCAAACCGCGGCCGCCAAGGCTGGCGTTTTCTCTCTGTTGCGAGAACAGGAGCCTCATCATTTTCAAACAGCGGATCGTCGCCCATGGTAGGTGCCTGGGGTAAGTGCTTAGTTATTCTATTCGACTGATTGTTATTTTACCCGAGAAGCATGATCAAGGCTATCGATTCTTTTTCATAATATTTTAACATCGGGCCAGGATGCCATGTGTATGAGAAGTAGCCGGATTCGTTAGAATTCGGATTGGGGTGGTGTTTAGAGTAGAATCGGAATTGTGGGTTTACTGAAGTCTTACGACTTCAGCTACTTGCCAGTGGCACCCAAAAGGCACTCAATTACTAATCGATTTCAAATTATTTTCTTTCTTCTTTGTGTCTTCGTGCCTTGGTGGTTCATCTTCCCACAGTTTCAAAGTCGGCTGGCGAGCAGCCAACCTACCAGAAACCTGAACCCGAAGTTTCGTAATCACAGTCGCCATGATTTCGAGTATACTAGTCTTGTAACATCATTGTTTCGTTTGACTCTACTGAAACATCGACAAAACTCGACTCACACTGGAATATACGAATGAGAATTTCAATGAAGATCATCCGCGTTAGCCTGTTGGCTTGGGTCGTATTGGCTGTCGTAAACTCAGCATCAATGTCAATCGCCGCGCAGCCGAATATCGTGGTGATTTTAGCCGATGACATGGGCTTCGGTGAACTGCAATGTTTGAATCCTGAAAGAGGAAAAATTCCGACCCCGCAGTTGGATGCGGTTGCGAAGTCGGGCATGATTTTTACCGATGCACATAGTGGGTCTTCGGTTTGCACGCCAACACGATATGGGCTCATGACAGGCCGGTATGCTTGGCGTACTCGCTTGCAAAGCGGCGTGCTCAAAGGGGGCGAATCACTGATTGCCAAAAAGACGCTGACTGTTGCGGAAATGTTAAAAACCAAAGGCTACCATACCGCGATGATCGGCAAGTGGCACTTGGGCATGATGTTTGATGGCATTGAGAACAACAAAAAAGGAGCAGTCAAACCTGGTGCGGTTGTGACCCATGGGCCGATAGATTTCGGCGGCTTTGATGAATTTCACGGGTTCCATTATGCCCGGCAGATGGATCTGTGGATTGATAATGGTCAGGTAACCAGGAATATCGAAGCGGTAGAGATGTTGCCAGCGTTGGCAGATTCAGCGGTCAATTATATCGTCAGCCGCAAAGGCCACGACCAACCTTTCTTTCTCTACGTTCCGTGGAATGCCCCGCACAGCCCTGTGGTTCCCAGCAAAGCTTGGCAAGGCAAAAGCGGCATCAACGACCATGCCGATTTTGTGATGCAAACCGACGACAGTTATGGCCAAGTAATCCAAGCATTAAAGGACAACGGTTTTTATGAAAACACGTTGATCATTTGCAGTTCAGACAATGGCACTTCGCCTTCGACCTCTGGCCTTAAACAGTTAAAGTCCGCAGGCCATTTCCCTAGTGGCGAACTGCGTGGCATGAAGTCCGATATCTGGGACGGCGGCCATCGGGTTCCGTTTCTAGCAACATGGCCCGGTAAAATTAAGGCCGGAAGTCGCTGCAACGATCTGGTGTGCCTGACCGATATCATGGCAACTTCGGCAGAGATCACCGGCTACAAACTTGGCAAAAGCGATGGCGTCGATAGCATTAGTTTTCTAGCGGCCCTAACGGGAAGCAACGCGAAGCCCCGTACCAACGTGATACATCATTCGATCAGTGGTGAGTTTTCCTTGCGTGATGGCAACTGGAAATACATCGCCTGCCCCGGATCAGGCGGCTGGGGAAGCCCCGGCACCAAACGAGCGTCCCAACAATCCAAAGCTCAAGGCGAACCCCTGATGCAGCTTTACGAAATGGAAAAAGATCTCGGCGAACAAAACAACTTGGCCGCAGCGAAGCCAGAAACCGTTGAACGCCTGCGAGCCATGCTAGACACCCAAATCAAAAACGGCCGCACGACCCCTGGCCCGAAACAAAAAAATGATGCAACCATTGTGGTCGAGAAGTGGAATAAGGGTTCAGTGAAAAAGAAAAAGTGATCTTGGCAGAGATGATTATAGTTTCTTGCTCTTGCTTTCTTTTCGTCTGGTGTGGCACTGGCATCTTGCCAGTGTGAAGTGTGATCGGGGTTTGAACTGATCCAAAGCATGCCCACGCGAAAGCGCGAGGGCATGGCACCCAGGTTTCAATAAAACACCCGGCGGGCCTTACATTTGTTTTGTAAATTGGACCAGAGGGTTGTGGATCAGTTTTGTGATAAATCATGCCGACTTTTGCGTCCTCTTGTCGGCTGCGCCGACCCAGGTTGCGAGCAACTTGGGCTACCCTTTGGATTGATTTCTACCGGGGGGAAAGGTGGGTGTTTTGATCGAATTGAAAAGTGCGAAATCAAAAGTAACCAAAGGTTACCATGGTAGCCAATGTCACCTTTTGACCGATATTGTGATCCGCGAGTTTTTCAGTTGTCGTAAGTCGTGTGATAGTATCACTTACAACAACACAAGAAATCGGGGTTTCGACGGTGTTCAACTTTTGGACTGATCAAAATTGGTAACCTTTGGTTATCTTTTATTCTACAGAGGGGTTTTTCTGAAAAAGTAACCTTTGGTTACCAAGCGAGATTGGATCAATAATCAACCCAACATCAGATAAATTGGGTCCACTTCAGTTAGCTTAGCAGTAGGATCGAAGCGAATAGAAAGGCGGCTGACGAGCTGGCCACCCTGCACTATGAAATGGGTTCGTTATCTTGATTCCGATCAGGAATCGAAAGAATATCTTGGCACTTTGGGCACTTAATTTGCCTGCCAGCAAAATCATTGGGTGCCGAGAGCTGGGTTTGGCACCGGTTGCAGAAGACGTCGATGTTAGGAGGTGGATCAGGTTTTGGTTCAAATTTCTGACGAGTCGTTTGATTGCTTCGTTTCACATCGGGAATCGTGATCATGGCCTGGCAATGAGGGCACGCATGCTTTTTGCCTGCGAATTTGCTTGGAACATAGAGCTTCTTATTGCACTCGTTACATTTAGTTTTCAGCGGCATTGAAAGCTTCTTTTTTATTCAGTTAGTCTATCCAGTGTGCAGTCAAATTCGGAAATTATCTCTACGGAGTATTATGTCTACGACGAAAATATATGTCAATCTCATTGGCTTGCGATTATTTCTGCGAGTGACAAATGGCAGCTGCTCAAAAGAGCCAAGCAAGGGGACTGCGTCTTACAAACCCCACTCGGCAAACAGATTGTCGACTTGGTCATCCATTTCTTGCTTTGATGCTAGATCGCTAGAGACGTTATCAACAACAGCCGAAAGCTCAAGTAGACGCTGGTCGACGGTGAATGATTCTTGATCGACTGCCCATAAGGTGTCTAGTTGGCCGAGTTGGAAATCAGAGGCCTGAATTGTTTCTTTCTGGCTGTCAGACGTCAAACGGCGAAGTGGTTGAGTTGACAACGTGTTTCGTTCTGCGAACCACGGGGTTGATTCATTGGTGAAGAATTCGTCTGAGGCAACCGGGTTTTCTCGTAACTCAGGTATCGCTTCTCCCTCTAGGAGAGCAGGAAAGAAGATCGGACTGCCATCCCCTTGCTGATTGCCAAAATGGTTTACCAAACGTGAAAGATCGGATAGTCCTACGCTCCCGTTTTTGTCAAAGTCGGCTCGAAAAGCGGTTGCGTTGTTGCTTGTTTGCAAGCCAAAGGAATTCACCAGCATAGACAAGTCGGACAAGCCAACTCGATTGTCATCATTCAGATCATAACGAACGGCCTTGATAGAGGTAGGTAAGTCAGCGGCGGTCGAACTGGCAACTGGATCGACCAATAGCTCAAGTGAAACTTGAGCAGATTTCATGACAGGCAGAAGTGTATTTGATTCATTAGGATACATGCCCAACACATTGGCAATCATGTTAAACGGAGCAGGAATTCTTGCGATTAAAAAGGGACTGGCAACGCCAAGTTCAGATAGCCCTAGTTTGATTGTGGCTGAAAGAATTGCCTCACCTGGGAAAGTATCGACCGTAAGGCTTTCTACCCCGCCACCTAATTCCCAGTTCGTTAAATCGAACAGAATCGAGGTCTCGTCAAAGGCTAACGTGAATTGAGCATTCGCAATGGGGGAGTGAGCGAGTGCAGGAAGTTGAACATAGAACTCAAGATAGTATTCTTCCCATTCATGCACTTGAGCCCTGCTGTCTGGAAGTACGGCAACGCTGCCATCGCTTGAGGTCTGCGTTGGGACAGCCACCAATGCCATTTCAAACACAGCAGGTGGGTGAATGTCTCCGTAGTCAGCGGTGGTAATATCAACCGTTTGATTTGCGAGTCCAGCAAACGCATCGTTCGAGTTATCTGCATCTAGGGAGATGGTTGCGGTTGAGTTCTGGCTGCCATCGAGCAAGGCATCCGGCTCGCCTGTTACCGTAACTGTTTGCGGTATGTTCCAGTTGGCAAATGTGAACGTAAGGGTGCTCTTGTCGAGAGTTGCCTCACTGGCATCACTACTTTCAAGCGTGAAGACAACAGGCGTTAATGGTTGTCGATCTAAGACGACCTTAAAGGAGTCCTGGGTTCCGCTTTCATCAACTAATGTTGCACCAGCCGAGAGCATGAGACTGTATCCAGCCACATCATCGTCTAGTGTCGTGAGACTCACGATTTGATCAGCGAGTGCATTAAATGCGTTTTCAGTGTTCGCATCATCGACACGAATGGTTACCGTCGAGTCCTGACTGCCATCCAAGGTAAAGTCATTGACACCTGTGAACGTGACGGTTTGAGCTACATTCCAGTTCGTTGAAGTAAACGTAAGCGTAGATTTGTCGACTGCGACTTCGCTGGTGTCGCTGCTAGTAACCATGAATACAACGTTGGTTAGCGGTTGTCGATCTAGGACGACATCGTACTTGACGTTGGTTCGACTTTCATCAACCAAGGTGGTACCGGAAATTTGAGACAGACTGTATCCCGCTACATCGTTATCCGCCGAAGTCACACTCACGGTTTGATTCGCGAGTTCGTTGAACGCATCATCAGAGTTGGCATCATCAACACCAATGGTAATTGTTGTGTCTTGGCTGCCATCGACAGTCGAGTCATCGACAGCAGTGACCTG
>NVWB01000045.1 GCA_002733575.1 Blastopirellula sp.
AGGGAAAAGCAAGAAGGGATATTACCACGAAGGCGCTAAGACACTAAGAAAGGGAAGAAGGAAGAAAAAAAGATTTAAACACAGAGGGCACGGAGGACACAGAGAGTTTGAATTCAGATCTTTCTCTGTGTCCTCTGTGGCTAGATTGGAAAACGTCTGCAATAAAAATAGTTGCGTGGTTTACACATTTGTGGTTTGACAATACTGACAAAAAATGCCCCCGGTTATCATTAACCAAGGGCTGAAGGGTTTTGACTGTCAGATGTAAACACTAGATTGTTAAGCAATCAATTAATCTTGCTTGAACATTTTGTGATTACGATCTCCACGTGAGAGAAGATAGGCCATCAGGTCTTTGATCTCATCTTCACTCAATGTGTTGAGTAAGCCTTCTGGCATCATTGAAACTTTGGAGGCTTCCATGAGTTCGATTTTATTGCGATTCACGGAAGTCATATTTCCAGGGTCAAGCATGTTGGTAATGATGCTGTAGTTATCGCCAGACAGATTGGCGATTCGACCGACTACGACTTTGCCATCTTCGGTTAGAATTTTGACTGCTCCGTACTGATCGCTGATGACCTTGTTCGGTTCTACCACCGATTCAAGAATGTCACGAGGACTGAAGCGGCCAGAGAGAATGGTCAAGTCAGGTCCAACTGCGCCGCCTTGATTATCGAAGCGATGACAGGAGAAGCAGTTGCCAGCGGCGAACATTGCTTGCCCTTTATCGAAGTCGCGGCCGCTCAGACCTTTTTCAACCAGGGGTGCTAATTCATCGATCGACCATTTTTTGACAAAGGGGCGGTTCTCTGCCAGAACGGGTGTCGATTTCTTCGGCCGGGCATCAAGGATTGGTTTCAGTTTGGCCAGTTCTTGCTCGGTGAGTTTCGCCACGGCATCTTTCTTGATGTTCTCAACAAACATCGAGAAACTTGCACCGCCGCGATAATTGACCGCTTGGGTGAACCACTTGAAGTAGCGTTCACGTAGCGAGTTATTCCAGCCAGCATCTAAATGACGCAAGTGTTTGGCCAAGTCAATTTGACCTTCTTGTGTTGGAGATTTCTCTAGTAGATCAACCGCAAGGGCGGCCACTTTTTCTGATTGCAAGAAGACCAACATTTGCGTTAATTCGCTGTTGAGCTTCGTACCTTTATTCGGATAGTTGGCTTCAAACAAAGTCAAGAGTTGGGTACGAGTGCCAGCATCTGGTTCGCCCATGCGAGTGAAAACCACCGCGTAAGCCCGCATTAAACTTAGTTTTTGAGTATGAGTGAGTTTGGCAAAGTCCAAGGTTTGCAATTTTGCTAGAAGTTTGTTTTGCAGACTTTTATCGCCAACCCGAGCCAACGAAAGTACGCCGGTGATGGTGGTTTGTGGATAGGCCGATTTCAAGACTTGGTCTTGCCACAGGGTTGGGTCTTGGTGCTCCAGAGCAATGCGTGCAGCAAAGCGAGTAAACCGATCTTCACTTCCCAAGTATGGCAAAGCAGTCGCTACGGCTTGAGGATGCTGCTTGCCATGAAAAGATTCCAACTTACGGCGAATCTGACGTTGTTTGATGCCCGATCTATCGGCACCAGCGGCGTCTGTCTTCTTGCCAGTGTAGGTTACGCGATACAAGCCTGATTTAGTTTTTCGTCCGCCGATGGCAAAGTACATGGCCCCATCATGCTTGTTGATGACTAAATCGGTCAGCGGTAATGGGGTGCCAGTGATGAATTCTTCGGCGGTTGCCTTATAGCTTGAACCGTTGGGTTCCATGTGAACCGCGTACATCTTTCCGTAGCTCCAGTCACAAATGAATAGTGCGTCTTCGTACTTGGCAGGGAAGTTCGATCCGTAACCAAAAGCTACGCCTGTGGGGCAGCCTGTGCCGATATCAAGAATAGCGGGGACACTATCTTCGTAGAATGCTGGCCATTTGCCTGATCCGTTACGCCAACCAAACTCGGCACCACTGACCACATGACACACGCGAGTCGGTCGATACCAGGGTGTGTTGACGTCCCATTCCATGTCGGCATCGTACGAGAACAGTTCGCCTTCTTTGTTGTAGGCGGCATCGTATTCGTTACGAAAACCGGTTGCGATTAATTCCCAGTCTTTCCCATCAGGATCGGTCTTGGCGATCCAACCGCCAGGTGCTAGAACGCCTTTCATGAACCCTCGGCCATAGGTTCGCGGAAGCAACAAATCTTCGTCCCAAATTTGTGGAACTAGCGAATTATTAAATTCAGTTAGTTTGGTATTGTCTCCACAAACAACCACCAATGACTTGCCATCTGGGTGAGGCAAAACCGCATGCGGGCCATGCTCTGCACCACCTTTGAGAATTCGTAGTGTCTCTAGCGTGTCAAGTTGATCATCGCCGTTGGTGTCTCGCACGCGATATAAACCACTTGCATATTTGCCACCTTTGTTGACCACCACATACAAGCTATCGAAAGCCCAAAGCAGACCTTGTGCTTCGCCGATGTCGACATTGATCGGTTCGATTTTAATTTCATCTTGTGTGCCAATGGCTTGGGGAGTGACGCGATACAATTTGCCGTATTGATCAGAAACAATCAGGCGACCTTTAGGGTCAACGCACAAATTGACCCAAGAACCCTGGGTCTCTTTGGGAACGGAATAAAGTAGCTCGACCGTGAAGCCTTCTTTGATCTTCATGGTGGCCGGATCAGTGGCTTGGGGCTCTGCCGCAGATACCGCACATTCAGCGGCAAGCAAAGTAATGAGAGCCGTTAAACAGGCACTTTTAAAAATATGTAACATCGGCAAGTTGCTCTACAGAAGTATGAAAATGAATAGTGAATTGCGAATCTTCTACGCCAGGATTTCATTGACCACGTGCCCATGCACATCGGTCAGGCGGAAGTGGCGGCCTTGGTATTTGAAGGTTAAACGCTCGTGATTGATTCCTAGCAAGTGCATGATAGTTGCTTGGAAATCGTGGACATGCACTTGGTTTTCGATAGTGTTAAAACCAAATTCATCGGTTTTTCCATAAGACATGCCTGGCTTGATCCCGCCGCCTGCCATCCAAATTGAAAACGCATACGGATGATGATCTCGGCCATGCTTGGTTTTGTTATTGATGTCGCCTTGGCCGAATGGAGTCCGCCCAAACTCGCCGCCCCAGATCACGAGCGTGTCTTCGAGCAAGCCACGCTGCTTCAGATCTTTGACCAAAGCAGCGGCCGGTTGATCGGTGTCGAAACATTGTTGCTTCAATTGTGTTGGTAAGTTTTGATGCTGGTCCCAGCCAGAGTGCATCAGTTGAATGTAACGCACGCCACGCTCTGCCAAACGCCGGGCTAACAAGCAGTTCGAGGCGAACGAACCGCGACGGTTGACGTCCGGCCCGTATGATTCCAGCACATGCTTTTCTTCGGTAGTGAAATCGGCCAGCTCTGGCACTGAAGTTTGCATGCGATAGGCCATCTCGTATTGGGCAATCCGTGTGTTGATTTCAGGATCGCCGACGGCTTGGTGTTTCAAATTGTTGAGCGTTGCAAGTGCGTCGAGTTGGTCTCTGCGTACTTCTCGATCAATGCCAGGCGGGTTCGATAGATAGAGAACAGGATCACCATTGCCGCGAAACTTAACGCCTTGGTGCTTGGAAGCCAAGAATCCGCTGCCCCAATAATAATCGTAAAACAACTGCCCACAGGTTCCTTCTTTATCACGCGAAGTCATCACGCAGAAGGTCGGCAAGTTTTCGTTCTCGCTGCCTAATCCATACGAAAGCCAGGCCCCAAGGCTTGGGCGACCAGGCTGTTCGGCTCCTGTCAAAAAGAAGGTGGCCGCCGGAGAATGATTTACCGCTTCGGTCTTCATGGACTTCACAAAGCAAAGGTCATCGGCCATTGATCCGGTATGCGGTAGCATATCTGAGACCCAGGCTCCGCTTTCGCCATATTGTTTCATCGGCGCAATCGAACCCAGGCAAGGTTTGCCTTTGCCGGAGGTCATGGTCGAAAGTTTTTGGCCCTGATGAACCGATTCAGGAATATCTTCGCCCCGTTTTTTGGCCAAAAGCGGTTTATGATCAAACAGGTCAACATGCGAAGGAGCGCCTGATTGGAACAAGTAAATCACCCGCTTGGCCTTCGGCGCAAAGTGTGGCAACTGGGGCAAGCCACCAATACGTTTGTCGTCTGCTTTTGATTCACTAGGGTTCATCAGCGAAGCCAAAGCAGCGGCACCAAGTCCGTAGCTCATACGGCCCAGCATTTGCCGCCGTGAGATGTTTTTTTGTAGTTCACTGAAAGGGTGCATTTCGATCATTCCTTCGTGATGACTTCGTCTAAGTTGAGTAGCACACTGGTCACGGTGGCAACTGCCGCTAACTGCGTTGCATCTAGAGTGGTATCGATAGGGTACTCGCCAACACTTAAGAGTTGTTTTACCGACTCAGGATTCGCTTTGTATTTTTTTAACGTCTGCTGATAGATCGTTTCCATTGCCTGTTTTTCGAGATTGGTAGGGTAGCGGGAGGTTGCCATACGGAACCCAGTTGCAATGGCTGTTTGCGGCTCTGATTCTGCTTGCAGTAAACGCTGGGCGAAGACTCTGGCCGCCTCGACATACGTGGTGTCATTCATCAAGGTCAAAGCATGAAGTGGCGTATTGGTTCGACTAGAACGTACGACACAAACTTGTCGGGCCGAAGTATCAAACAACATGGTGGGCCCTACACTGCGACGCCAGAAGGTGTAAAGCGTGCGGCGATAGAGCGAACTGTCATGGTCTTGGGCGTATTTGATTTTGCCAAGACTAAAGTCTGCCCAGATACCCGCAGGCTGATAAGGGTAAACCGGTTTTCCGCCGACTTGGTGTTCTAGAATTCCGGCTAAGAAAAGTGCCTGATCTCGAATGGTATGCGAACCAAGCCGATAGCGGGTTCCTCTACCCAGTTGTTGATTACCCTGGTCGACTGATAGTTGATCTCGCGTCACTTTCGATGATTGCTGATAGGTGGCAGATAACATAATTTGACGAGTCAATGATTTTACATCCCAGCCGCTCTCGACGAACTCAACCGCCAAGTAATCTAACAGTTCAGGGTGCGAAGGGCGTTCGCCTTGCGAGCCTAAGTCTTCGGTCGAACTGACGATTCCGCGGCCAAACAGTTGTTGCCAGATTCGATTCACAGTGACTCGGGCAGTTAGCGGGTTTTGTTGGTCGACTAACCAATTGGCTAAGCCGAGTCGATTGTTGGGTGAGTCTTTTGGAAATGGATGCAATCCAACTGGTGTGCCAGCGAAGACTTCGTCGCCCTTTTTGTCCCACTGCCCACGAATTAATGTGTGCGACTCCCGCGGCTTTGCCATTTCGGCCATGACCATTGATTGCGGCAGTGAGTCATCCAGTTTTTTGATCGCTGCTTTTTTGCCGGTGACTTTTTGTTCAATTGGTTTACGATTCGCTTGGTTCAGGAAATCTACTAGTGCTTTTTGCTGCGAGGCGGATCGTTGATCTTGATCAATCGACAACGCGGACAATACTTGCTCGGGCAGTTTCGAATTGCTCTCAATGCCAGCATTCGGCTTTTCGGAAAGCGCCAGTTGAAAACGTCCAATGTTGTGAAATGCATGACGCGACTGGTGTTTTAGTCGAACGGTGATTTTCGACTTCTCTCCACAGACAACCGGTTCAGCGAATTTAAAAATAGCGGTCCGCGTTTCCTGCATTTTGGCCGGGTCTTTTAACACGGCCCAGCCGGTATCAAGATTGCCATCAAATGTGTTTTTGATAACGAGGTCACTTTGTTCGTGATCGGCAATTGCGGAGGCGATTTTGACCGGTTTGCCGTTGATGGAGACTTCGAATTCGGTCAACACAAAGTTGCCGCTGTCAGATCGGGCAAGACCTTTGTGGGTAAAACTGTCGTGCGGAAGTGCTTGCAAGCGAACCGAGGTGTAGTTGCCTGGTGTCAAATTGGCCGAGACTTCGTAGTTGTCTTTTGCTGGATTTTTGCCTGAAACAAACACCGTGTGTTTATCTTCAAGCGTGATTGTTGCGCCAGCTTCCGATAATACCTGGTCAGGACTCAACAGGGTCCAAGGGTGAAGACTCCCTTGTTGCGCAAGCTTTTGTTTGGTTTGTAAAACCCAATTGGCAATATGCTGCTCACTCGGTTTGGGCAGTTCCTTCAATTCCGTTTGCAAACCGGCCAGTTGTTGATTCAACAGAGCCAGTTGTTGGGTTTGCTGTGCGGAAGGAATTTTAATCGTCGGGGCCGCGTTGCCGCCACGGTCGACCCGGCCAGATTCTTCGATGTTGTTGAAGTAGGCGAAGAGTTGGTAGAACTCTTTTTGAGTCAAAGGATCGTACTTATGATCGTGGCATCGCGCACACCCAGCAGTGAGCCCCAGCCAGACGGTGCTGGTGGTATCAACGCGATTGATCACGTACTCGACACGTGACTCTTCGGCGATGCGACCCCCTTCTCCGTTAAGCATGTGATTGCGATTGAAACCGGTTGCAATTTTTTGTTCCAAAGTTGCATTGGGTAGTAGATCGCCTGCTAATTGTTCAACCGTAAACTGATCAAACGGCATATTTTGATTGATTGCGTCGACCACCCAGTCTCGCCACGGCCACATGGTGCGAGTGCGATCTTGTTGGTAACCATTGCTATCCGCATACCGGGCCGCATCCAACCAGGCCCAGGCCATGTGCTCTCCATAACGGGGCGATGCCAACAGGCGGTCAACCACCGTTTTGAATGCTTCAGGAGAATCGTCGTTCAGAAAAGCGTCAAGCTCATTCAGCGTTGGCGGCAAGCCAGTTAAATCTAAGGTGACGCGCCGGATTAATGTTTCTTTACTTGCCGCATCATTGGGTTTCAATCCTTGGGATTTCAACTGAACCGCAACAAAACGATCAAGCTTGTTGTGCGACCAATTGGGAAATAATTCTTGTGGAACTTTTGGCTTTGCTGGTACAACGAACGACCAATGTTTTGACCACTGGGCTCCTTGGTCAATCCATTGTTTGAGCAAGTCGATTTGTTTTTTTGACAACACCAAATCAGAATCTACTGGCGGCATCTTTTCATCGGCATCATCGGTTAACAGTCGCTTGATTAAATCGCTATGCTCAGAATCGCCTGCCACGATGGCCCGATAGCCACCCAAGTCTTGCATGGCACCTTCTTCGCTATCAAACCGAAGGTCAGTGGCGCGCGTTGCTTCATCTGGGCCATGACAAGTGAAGCAGTAATTGGATAAGATCGGTCGAATTTGTTGTTCAAAATCGATCTGCTTCTGATCCGCTTTTGCAGGTGCCTTGTTTTCAGCATGCAGCAACTTGTTGCTAGAAAATAGGACAGCAAGAACGAATAAAGATGTCAAAATGCTTCTGGTCATAGAACTTCCAGAGCGAGGGTTCTAGGTAAGGCGGATTAAAAGGTGGGAACATCTAGTATAACAGAACGAAACCAAAACGACCACGCAGTTCTGGTAAAGTGCAATGAAGTCCCGTTAGCAGTGCCAGGCCAATCGCAAGGGAACCTCAGAGCACATTAACCCTTACGCTGGGTTCGGTCCTTCTTGCAAATCAGCCACGGTTTCGACCTTATCAGCAGCTTGATTTAATCGCTCTGGCATTTTGGCCATGGCATATATCAAGTAAAGGACAGGCACCAAGTACAAGACTAAAACCGTTGAAGCCATCAACCCAAATGCCAAGCTAATCGCCATGGGGATGATGACTTGAGCTTGGAAAGAAGTTTCAAATAACAGCGGCAGCAGACCGGCTATTGTAGTGATGGAGGTTAATAAGACTGGGCGAAATCTTCTCTTACCGGTATCGATCAACGCATCAATGACACTCAACCCATCGCGTAAACGATGATTAATGAAGTCGATCAACACAATCGAATCATTGACCACCACGCCGGTTAATGCGACCAATCCAAAGAAACTAAAGAGCGTCAGAGGAATTCCGTAGATCATATGTCCGACAATGGCGCCGATAAACCCGAACGGAATGATGGCCAAAATAATTAACGGTTGGAAGTAAGAACGGAATTCGAGCGTCAGTAAAATAAACATGGCCAGCAGTGCCACAACAAACCCGTTACGCAAGCTCGTGAGTGACTCAACCCGTTGTTCTTCTTGCCCTTCCCAGCGAACGGTAACGCCAGGGTAGTCACTTTGTAAAGTTTTCCCCGGTAGCTCCACATCACGGGTGCCTCCTAGCAGTTCCCAGACGAACCATTTAACTTCCGTAAAGAACTGCTGAATTGCCGTAAAGATTTTTTCCACCCAAGATGGCTCTTTAGTTTGTGGGACATAGTATTTCTGAAGCTCCTTGACAATCGCATCGGCATTTCCCTCTTTTTCATCAACCGAAGCTGAAACCGTGATCGAGCGTTTTTGGTCGACACGATTAATTTCAGATAACGGACGACGAAACTCCACTTTAGCCAACTCCGTAATTGGACGTTCTGATCCATCGCCAGTACGAACACGTATCTGATCAAAATCGGCAAGTGAATGTCGGTCGGCCTTGGGGTAACGGACCATCAGTTTGACTTCGTGGCGGCCTCGTTGTAGTCGCATCACTTCTGCACCATAGTACGAGTGCCGTACCGTCTCTGTCAGGTCTTGCGTCGAAACGCCCATTGTCAACGCACTACTTTTTACACGATGCTGAAGCTCCCATTTGCCTGGCGAAGAATCATCGAGAATATCATTGACTCCGGTGTAGGTTGACATTCGTGTTTTCGCTTCTTCTACCGCTTTCTCCAACTGGGCCATCATCTCAGGCTTGGCTAATAATTTGAATTCAACATCTGCGCCGCCGGGGCCCATGCTGCGAGAAGAAAAGGTGAGTTTTTCGACACCGGCGATTTCTTTCACTTCTTCTTGCACACGTTTTCGCCATCGGGCAACAATGTCTTGGCTGGTGACATTACGCTGTTCGGATGTCACGAGTCTTGCGGTGACCGTTCCAAAATGACTTCCACTCGATTCCGTTTGCATTCCTCGCCCACCACTTGTTGCAAATCCAACATCACGGCGGATGACTTGAATCACGGGAGAACCTTGTTCCAGCTCATACTCGGCTTGCATCTCTTTGGCGATTGCTTCAATTTTCAAGGTTGCTTCTTCCGCCGCGTAGACAGGCGTGCCATCGGGGAAAACCACACTGGCAATCACGGTTTTGCTGTCCATTTTCGGCATAAATACCGTTGGGATAATACCGGCCATGACTAAAGCAAATGAGATAGCCAATACGCTTACAGCACCAGAAACAATGATAAATGGATTACGAAGTGAATACTTCAAGCTTGGTATGTAGATGTTTTCAATCAATCGCCCAAGATATTTTGTGGCAATCTGATTTGCTTTCATGAAAACAACATTGACTTTTTTGAACGGGTAAATGAAGAAATCAAGCACCGAGGTGATTACATCTCCATGTTCTTCTTCGTCACCATGGGCCAAATGGCAAGGCAAAACGAAGGCACTTTCCAATAAGGAGATAATCAGCATCGAGATCATGGCCACCGGCATCACGCCCATGAACTTGCCCATCATGCCAGAGACAAAAAACATCGGCATAAAGGCAATAATCGTGGTTGCAATCGACATCGTGACCGAGGGCAAGACTTCCACCGTTCCATCGATGGCCGCTTGTAGATATTTTTTGCCTTGCTCGCGATGGGCATAGATATTTTCGCCGATCACAATGGCATCGTCGACCACAATACCGAGGGCCATCATAAAAGCAAACATCGTCAGCATGTTCAATGTTTGGCCCAATAACAGCAACGCTGCACAAGACCCGAGAATCGAAATTGGAATCCCCAGAGAGACCCAAAATGCCAGACGTGTATCAAGAAAAATGGCTAAGATAATCACAACCAGGAACAGACCTTGCAGCCCGTTTCTGGTAAGCAAATTCATTCGGTCTCGCACGTCTTCTGAGCGATCAGCCCAGGTTACGATTGTGTACCCGGCTGGTAACTCGCTCTTTTTCTCTTTCACATATTTTCGAACCGCATTGGAGATGAGGATAATGTCTTCTTTTTCGGTACGGTTCACGGCAATCGACATGGCCAAACGCCCATCGACCCTTTGGTACGATGTTAGATCGGCAAAACCATCTTGCACAACACCCAAGTCGCCCACCGTTAAGACGGTTCCGTTGGGCTGGGTAATCAATGGGAGTTGGGCGATATCTTTGCCGATTTCCCGTTTGTTATTTCCACGAACGAGAATCTCTTGAGAATCCGAGCGAATCGTTCCGCCCGGCATTTCGACATTTTCGCGACGAATAATCTCGGCGACTTGCCCGAGTGTCAGTCCATACTTTCTTAATGTTGCTTCGGGAATTTCAATATCGATTTGATAACTTTTGGCGCCGCTGATATTGGCTTGCGAGATCTCAGGTAATTGCGTTAGCTCTTCACGCACCTGCTCAATCATTGCACGCATTTGCCCTTCAGATAATTCGTCCTCTTCTTCAGGACCAATCAAGGCAACGCGAATGCCTGTCTCACGGCGGGTAATTTGTTGTACGACAGCGTCTTCGGCCAAGAGCGGGAAACTGGGGATTCGATCAATGGCCGAACGAACTTCGCTGAGAACCTTTTGTGGATCAACATCGGTATTCAGTTCTAGCACCACACTGCCAGAGCCTTCTTTGGCAACCGAAGTTTGCTTTTTAATTCCATCAATGCTACGAACGGCTTCTTCGATTTTTTGGCAGATTCCTTTTTCCACTTCTTCAGGGCTCGCGCCTGGATAGGGCACCTGAACGAGTACAATTTCTAAGTCAAACGAAGGAAAGACTTCACGGCGTAGCATGGTTAGACTGAGCACTCCCAATCCCAAGACACTGATCATCAGTGTGTTCATGGCCGGAGCATTGGCGATGGCCCAACGTACGAGATTCTTCATTATTTTCCCTCCGTGGAAACAGGCAATGAATTGATATCGCTAGGAGACGCAGCCATCGGTTTCTTTACGGCAGACGCGTCGAGTACAGGAAGACCAACGATGCTGACCGGTAGCGGAGAGATAATGATTCGCTCGGTACTTGAGAGAGGTGTGATGCTCCCATCGATCAGAACTTCACTTTTCTGCGTGAGTTCTCCATCAATCAGAATTTCAATTTCCTGGCGGTGAATCACATGGACATTCTTTCTGGCCAATTTGCCACCTTCTGCTAACCAAACAAAGTTACCTGGTTGCAGGGCACGTTCTGGGATTTTCCAAATTGGAGTCTCGGTTTTCACTTCAATTTTCAACTGAACATACATGCCTCGCAGCAACGCCGAAGGGCCATCGGAAACCAGGGCAGTGCCATCTCGTTTGACCTCGGTTGGCTTTGGAACACGAACTAACACCGGAGCGGTGCGGGTCTTTTCGTCGAGCCCAATGCCATCGAATCGTGAGAGATGACCGTCCCATGTATATTCGTGGCCCGCCAATTGATAAACCACGGTCACGTCTGACTTCGCCAGTCCGTAGCCATTGATCGAGTTGACCACTGGATCGGTAGATTTGGTACGTGATTTCCAAATCCAAGCAAGTTCATTCATTCGTAGGTTGCATCGGACTTCGACCGCTTTGGTGTCTTCGATTTCGTATAAAGAGGCACCCACTTGCACATAGGAATCTTTCTCAACATAGTCTTTGATAATCACTCCATTGATGGGAGAGGTGATTTTGGTGTTGGCTAGATCAATGATGGCCTGTTCTAATTTTGTCTCTACAAGTTTTATTGCTTGCTCTAATGAAGATTTTTTGCTTTCGAGAGTCTTCTCTTGAGTACTCAATGTTTTTTTCTGATTTTCCACTGTCAGCAACACCTGATGCTCTTTTTCTAATTGCGATGTAGTGATGGCGTTTGAAGCAGCCAGTTGTGCGAAGCGATTGTACTGGTCGGTTTGAATTTTAAGATTTAATTCGGCATTCGCAAGCAATTGCGGCATGCTTTCAAACTCATGATCAATTTCTTTTAAGACAAAACCAGCCTGTTTTCGTTCAGCTTCTAGGCGCTGAACTTCAAGGTCATATTTGCGTGAGTCGATTTGCAGTAATTCGGTTCCTGCAGTAACATAAGACCCTTCTTGCAGAGGTTCCCCCTCTTCATCTGCCTTCATCGTGACTTTGCCAGAGACTTCGGCAGACAACAGGATCTCTCGGTAGGGCACTACCACGCCATCGACATGGAAAACCAATACTCCCTCGCTCTTCACGGGCGCCACTGTTGTTACCATCGGCGCCGTTGGATTAGGCCGGTTAGGTTTTGACACACTTGAAAACCTTACGATAATAATAGCAGTGCCGATACCGACTGCAAAAATCACGAGCGGTGCGATCATTCGCATCCGGTGATTAAATCTCGAAAGTGGTTGCGACATGGATTAGTTCTCCGGAAGATTGGTGTTGCTTTCAGTACCAATCGAATACTGTTCGGTAATCGGGGTAGAAAGAATTGAGGATGGGTCGTTTGGCTCTTCGGTAAAATGCCGAATGGCCAACAGAGAAAAATGGGTGATATGTTGTGCCAATTGCTCAATCGAAAAATGTTGATCTACCATCTCTTCATCTACCAGCATGTGTAGAACAGGCTGGTTGAAACGATAGAACAAACACTGGCCAATGATACTAAAGCCCAGCTTGGTTAGCTGCTGTTCGCTTGTCTGTTTTGCCACCAACTGTCGCAATATGGAAAGCAGTAAATCAAAATGCGGCCGAATGTATTCTTTAATTAACTCTTGCACGGCCAATGTGGGTTGAGTCATCTCCCGCATCATTAATTTTGCTTGCCAGGGTGCCTTGCCTTTGGGGATCATGCGAGAGAGCGTGACCTGAATGAAATCGGCCAACTTGGTTTCAGGCGAGGTCTCTGCATGCCATTGGGGTATCGGAAACTGAGACGATGGCAACTGATGTGCATGTTTGATGGTGGCAATGTAAAGCCGCTGCTTGTCTCCAAAGTGATAGTTGACCGAAGCAAGATTGACATCGGCCTTGGAGCAGATGTCTCGGATGGTGGCCGCCTTAAAACCACGATCAGCAAACACCTGACCAGCGGCTTCCAGAATTCGAGATGTGGTTTCTTCTTGGCTCATGCAGCTAATTACAGTGTTGATCTTATTTGATGCCGACCCAGATAAAGCAGACCGACTACTATCATTTTAAACAACTGTATGAAACAAGTGTTTCGTTAGTTAGCTAATTATTCAAAAATTAATGATTAGCTAAGCATGATTTTAGTGTAAGTTGTTACAGACAGGTGACTTGGATTGAATTTCAGGATAATGAAATTTGCTAATTATTTTAACACACGACACTTTCAACGAAAAAAGCCCTGTGATTCTTGATGAACCACAGGGCTTTTGATTTCGCTTGAAGATGAAACGAGATAATTCGCTTCAACTTCTTCGATTAATACATGTCGGAATCGCCACCGTGACCGGCTTTACCTGCTGGCTTGTCAGCGATCAGAGCATCACTGGTAAGCAGCAAGGTAGCAACACTTGACGCGTTTGCCAGAGCAACCTTGGTTACTTTGGTAGGATCAATCACGCCTGCTTTGATTAAATCTTCGTAAACATCAGTCAAGGCGTTGTAGCCATTGTTACCTTTGCTGGCGATGACTTTTTCACAAACAACGCTACCATCTTTACCGGCATTGTCAGCAATGATGGTGATCGGAGCACGGCAAGCACGGATAACGATATTGTATCCAATGACTTCATCCTGTGTTAAGTCTTCTGAAGGCTTAACACTGGCAGAAGCACGCAATAAGGCAACACCACCACCTGGGAGAATGCCATCTTCAGCCGCAGCACGGGTTGCGTGCAGTGCGTCTTCAACGCGAGCTTTCTTTTCTTTCATTTCGCTTTCGGTTGCGGCACCAACATTGACTTTGGCAACACCACCAGAAAGTTTGGCCAAACGCTCTTCCAATTTTTCTTTATCGTAATCGCTGGTTGCATTGTCGATTTCACGACGAATTTGGCCAATGCGATCTTGAATGTGTTTGGTTTCACCACCACCTTCGATGATCGTGGTGTTGTCTTTGTCGACAATCACTTTCTTGGCACGACCCAATTCGCCCAGGCCGAGGTTCTCAAGCTTGATACCCAAGTTTTCGAACACAGCGGTTCCGCCAGTCAAGATGGAAATGTCTTCCATCATGGCTTTACGACGATCGCCGTAACCTGGTGCTTTAACAGCCACACATTGGAAAGTTCCACGCAAGCGGTTGATTACCAAAGTTGCCAAGGCTTCGCCATCAACATCTTCAGCGATGATCAACAATGGCTTGCTTTGTTGGACAACTGCTTCAAGTACAGGCACCAAGTCTTTGATGTTGCTGATTTTTTTCTCGAAGACCAAAACGTAGGCGTCTTCCATGACAGCTTCCATCGAGTTGGAATCGGTCACGAAGTAAGGTGACAGATAACCACGATCAAACTGCATTCCTTCGACCCACTCAACTTCGGTAGCTAAAGATTTGCCTTCGTCAACGGTGATCACGCCGTCTTTACCGACTTTCTCCATGGCGTCTGCCAATAGAGCTCCGATTTCTTTGTCGTTGTTCGAAGCGATGGTACCAACATTGGCCATCTCTTCTTTTTTCTTGATCGGAATCGACATCTTTGTGAGCTTCGCAGTAATATCTGCAACGGCTGCTTCGATACCAGATTTCATGTGAACAGGATTCACGCCTGACACTACGGCTCGCAGACCTTCGTTGAAGATCGCTTCTGCCATAAGCGTAGCAGTCGTGGTTCCATCGCCGGCAACATCGGATGTTTTGCTGGCAACTTCACGAACCATTTGGGCACCCATGTTTTCAAAGGTGTCTTCTAGTTCAATTTCTTTAGCAACGGTCACACCATCTTTAGTGACAGTAGGGCTACCAAAGCTTTTCTGAATAATGACGTTGCGACCTTTAGGTCCAAGTGTCACTTTGACAGCTTTGGCCAACTTAGAAACACCACGGCGAATTGCTTCGCGTGCTTCCTGATCAAATGCAATCATTTTAGCCATTGAGATAATCTCCTAAATCGAAATCGATTTTTTATGTTTTGTGTATGGGAAATGTAGAGGGAAAAACAAATCTAGTCTTGCAGAACGGCTAAAACGTCGTCTTCACGCAACAAGATCATTTCTTCTTCGTTGATTTTGAAAGAATCACTACCGGCATAGTTGCTGAAGATAATGTGATCGCCTGCAGCGACTTGTAGGGGGGCACGTGTTCCATCAGGTAGCATACGGCCATCGCCAACGCTAACCACGATGCCACGGGTTGGGGCGGTTTGAGCAGCACCAGGCAGCACAATTCCACCAGCGGTGACTTCTTCTTGCTCGTCTCGTTTCACAACCAATCGGTCGCCTAGTGGCTGAAGTCGTGATGTTTTTGCGGCCTTCTTTTTCTTTTTGGTAGCAGTAGCCATTTGTCGCTTTTCCTCCGGAAATTCGGTCTTGTTCAGGCGGGTGCCTAATATGATTTAATGCGGCCAGTACAGGATGTACCTTGGCTGCCATTCTTGCGCGTAAGTCAAGTTGTACTAGATAATAGCAACTGCCGTACCAAACCACTGTAAGTAAACCCTAAGTGCTTACAGTAAGAACACTTGCGACTAAATGACTTTATAAGGAGACGAACGCTACTGGTCTTCTGATAGCTGCCGAAGTCTAGGGCTGCCATTATGACAGAAACAAAGTCCGCCTGTTGAGAAAGGTACATTCCCAAAAAAACAGGACACTCAGGGTGTAATTATCCATCAATCGCTTAAGTTACTCAAACCCACTTCAATACAATCAATGTAACTTCTATTATATCCTCACTTTACGTCCTTTGGCGACAGAGTCGGTCTGCTTCTGGCACATCACCAGGGCATCCATGGCCAAGTCACCGCCGAGGATTGTCGAGGGACTTCCACTGCTAATCGCCTTGCCAGCTTCTTTGAGTTCGGCAACAAACGCATCGACTGGATCTCCGGAGCCCAATTTTGGCTGCTTGGCTTTGCCTTTATTGGGCAGTACAGTCAGAGGCATTAACATCCGCGGTTCGCCATCGATTACTGCGAAGTCAAACAGCATCGTCGCTTTTTCAAAATGAACTTCAAAGGCATGCGTAAAGGCCCTGCCCTGTTGATTGATTACGCCACATGCCGCGTTCACGCAGAGCGAACTATCTTCGAAATCAAATTGCGAGTTGAAATACTCAAGCACTTCGCCCCGCATCCGGCCTTGGCTGGTGACCGCGGTTGGCATGCCGAATAGCAGTCGAATGAAATGGGCATCATGAATGTGCAGATCGATCATCGGGCCACCGACTTTCACCGGATCGTAGAAATCAGGCAGCCAAAGTGGATCGGAGATCATTCGCTTGAATGTTCCGCCTAATACTTTGCCGTATTTACCAGACTGGGCCGCTTTGAGCACAAACGCATATTCATCAAAAAACGGCAGCACATGGGCCGTCATTAACAGGGTGTTCGCCTTTTTCGCCGCGGCCACCATTTTTTTGGTTTCAGCAATCGACATGGCAATCGGTTTTTCGACCAATACATGTTTGCCTGCTTTGGCCGCTTTGATCGAAAACTCAGCATGTAGATCTGGTGGCAAGCAAATATCGATTAAATCAATCTTAGGATCGGCCAGCATTTTATCGAACGAGTCGTAACAATCGATCTTAGAAACATCGATCTTCTTGCCCTCTGGTCCAAAGTTTCCTTTGATGCCCCGCCAGTCTCCGGCCAGTTTCTTCTTGTTGCGTGTACAAATGGCGGTCAATTTCATGCCGCGGATTTTTTGATAGGCCAAGTAATGAATCCAGCCCATGAACCCTACGCCAACAATACCTACATTCGCCATGCTATAAAACTCCCAGAAAAAGAAGGACTATTGAATAAGATCACAGTTTGAATAAGCTGGCCCCAGAATGCAACCAGAGCGAGTGATTCTTTCCATTCACAACCTGATAATTTCAGAACCGTTGCAATGGAAGATCAGAGGCTGGACCGGTTTTCCTTTGCCTAAACAATCTCCAGAGGCTCTGCGCGAGACAAACGGTATTTGCCCCCATTCTTCACGACAATCGATCCAAGCATCACAACCTGTAGGGTTTTGTTGATTAATTTCAACAACCTAGGTTGAAAAAATACCACACGTTGCCTAATCGCATGCTACGTTTCCCTAAGTCCGCAAATTCCCTGCGCGGAACCAGGATCATCGTTTTCGTAATTGTTACGAAAACAAAGGATGGAAACATGCGAAAAATTACTCCCCACAAACTCGCTCAATTCATGTTGATGGCATTCTTGTCGATCAATGCTGCTGGATGTAATCGACTCCCAAGAATCGATCCCAGCGGCCAGCGCATCTTTATTCCACCAGCCAGTTCCAACTCCGGCACCTACGGAACTTATCCATCCACTGCGGTTAATAATCCAGCTCCTGCAACCAATCGGAGTTGTTGGGATTGGTTGGGATGTGGAACGAATGGTAACAATAATTTCAATCCATTTTAT
Source organism: Blastopirellula sp. (assembly GCA_002733575.1). Lineage (GTDB taxonomy): Bacteria > Planctomycetota > Planctomycetia > Pirellulales > Pirellulaceae. The sequence goes on from NVWB01000045.1 coordinate 17,528, forward strand.
CAGCGATCCTACCAAGCACCTTATAGACTTCCGAGCTGCCCACCTTCTGGCGTGGTTCCCTTAACTCCGATTCCAAAAATCCCTGAAGCCGCGAATTTGGCCGTAAAACCATCGCTGCAACTCACGCCCAATCGGATTGTGGCACCTGTCGGAAGCGAAGTGATCTTGGTAGCCGGATTAAAGCAATCAAAAAACTTGCATGACTCAGGCAAGCCAATTCATTGGATGCTCTCTCAGGAAAGTGTCGGGCATTTTACTGATGTCGGAGGCCCCTCTTCTTATCTGAGCCTGATTTCACACGGCAAAGGCAAAGTCGATAGTCCCAACTTTGTGATCAGCAAAACACTGTTACATGACAAAACCATTGACCGTGGAACAGAACTACCCGGCGATGACATCCGCGTTTTACAGGGGCAGAGTTGGATCAGTCTGAGTTCCGCATCGCCAGGCACCAGTCGAGTTACCGCACTCGCCCCGAAAATTGACAACTGGCCAGGCCGGCAACGCAACGCAACCATTTACTGGGTTGATGCTCAATGGCAGTTTCCACAAATAGCTTCGAAGCGGGTTGGTGAACGAGCGTTATTAACCACGACGCTGTCACGTCAGACTACCAAGATGCCCATCGAAGGCTGGACCGTTCGCTACGAACTTGTTGGTGGGCCTCCAGCGAACTTTATTGTCAATGGAAGAGTTGCGGACGCAACGGCGGTTGAAGTGAAATCGGATGCCGCAGGTCGTGCAACGGCTGAAATTATCCCAAGTTCCAATCAGGCTGGCACCGCTCAAGTACGGATGACCGTGATTCGGCCGAACGGTGATGTGCTGAGTAACACAGAAAAACTCGCTATGGCCACTGGCAACACCAGTGTTAGCTGGACTGCGCCAGAACTTCAAGTCGAAATCGGCGCACCGAGCGTTGCAGAAGTTGGCTCAACCGTTACCTATAATATCCGCATCACCAATCGCGGCGATGTGGCAGCAACCGGTGTGATGTTAAATAGTCGAATACCCGAGCAGTTAGCTTATGTTGGCAGTGATCAACTCGGCAAACTATTAGGCAACCGCGTGGAGTGGAGTGTAGGTGATATCGAGGCCCGAGGGTATCGACAATTTCAACTCAACTGCCAAGTTCGTACACCTGGCCAAATTCTCAATCGGGTAACCGCAACTGCCGATGGTAATTTGCGCAGCGAACAGACAGCCACCACACAAGTCGCCGCCAAGAGCATCCAATTAACCATGACTGGCCCTGAACGAGTTACGATTGGAGATACGGTTACCTATCAGATCTCAATACAAAACCATAGTGATCAGCCGGTCACTGGTTTAGCCATGAAAGATGTCTTCGATATTGGCTTAACTCATGCAGGTGGACCCAGCCCACTTGAGCATGATTTGGGGACATTAGGACCGGGTGGTCTTAAAGAAATTGGGCTCACCTTCACAGCAACTCAACATGGGCGACACTGTCATCGCCTGACAGTGAGTGCCGATGGAAATCAGTCCGTAGTCAAGGATATCTGTGTCACGATTGATCCACCAGCAGCGGTTCCTCAATTCACTTTAAAATTTGAATCCGTAGCGAAAAAAGTTCAGGTCGGGGAAAGAACTTTGTTTAGAGTCAACGTGACAAACACAGGTCCAATCCCGCTAACGAATGTCCGAGTGACTGAGATCGTGGACACGACATTGAACCCTTTTAAGTCCACTATTAATGCCCAAACCAATAATCGCACATTTACCTGGACAATACCGCGACTGCTACCCACAAAATTTACGGTGCTTGAAATCTTATGCGATTGCCCAACCGTTACACCACAAGCCTGTAACAGTGTGACGGTGATGTGCGATCAAAATGTGACGCTATCCCAAGAAGCGTGTGTAGAAGTAGTAGCCATACCGCGTGCTGCTTTAGAAGCCCCACCGATCATTCCGCCCGGAGCAAGTAACGGGGCAAGCGACAATACACCCAATCCAGGCCCGCCTGCCACACAACCTTCTGGCCAGTTGACCGTGACCTTGACTGATTCAAATGAAGGGGTCAAACCTGGAGAGTTGATTGAGTATGTGCTGACAGTTCAAAATAATTTCGATACGGCGGATGAAAATGTGAAAATTGCCGTCGAATTTCCGGTAGGCATCCGCTTTGTGAAATTAACGGGTAACTATCGACCCCAGGTTGGAGAATCAGATGACGGACGAGTCATCAGTATCGAACCCATAGGAGTGCTTCGCAGAGGAGAAACGATCACCTTCCAGATTCAAACCACGGCAACCGCCGTGGGACGACAAGAGGTTAAAGCTTTTGTCGAAAGTAAACTCTCGCCTCAAGCTGTGATTGCCAAAGAGGATACAACGATCTTTGGTCAATAGATTGCCTGTCTGATCTAATTGAGACCTTGAGGTCTTGTTTAATAGTACACATCGCGTTTATACTTACCTCTAGTGCTGTAAACCACTCCACTCATCAGGGGGTCTTTATGCGATGCAAAGATTTGTCATCTTACACCACGTGCTTCCGCTCGAGGCAGAACAAGCAACTCACTGGGACTTGATGCTGGAGACAGACGATGTTCTCAGAACTTGGTCTCTAGATAACGAACCCACGCTTGCCGAAGCCAACACGGGAGAAGCAATTGCCGATCACCGCAAACAATATCTCATTTACCAGGGCCCGATCTCAAACAATCGTGGTCACGTCACACAAATAGATCGTGGCGAATATCAGATTCTAGAAGAGAGCCCAGTCAAAATGATTGTGAAACTTTCTGGCACGAAGTTTGTAGGAGAACTGGAACTGGCCATTCGCTAGAGCATTTTTAACATTGCTTTTCTTCCGCGAAAGCATTCGTTCCGAAGCGAATTTCGTATTCTGGGTAGCCGCGCCGTTGGTTTTGGAGAACGCGAACCACTTCAAACTCGCTTATTCAAAACGACGCCGGGGTCGACTGCCGTCGATTGGAGGTTAGAGCGGTTTCCATTCGCCTCGTACAGAGCTAATAATCTCATGCGAATGAAGACCCCCATTTGAATTCGGTGAATCTTGCCCCTGTAGCCTCTGATGGCCTGCGGCCACACCGACGACGTTCCGAATGCGTTTGATCCTGAAGCACAGCCAACTCCGGAATCGTCGGCGGTGCTACTCGATATTAATGCGTTCGGCATAGCGACTTTTGAAAACGCGCTAACATCTTCCTACTGGGCAGCAGCCACTTCTGCCTCTTCCCTAGTTTCAGAAACACTCTTCGCTTTCACGGTTTCTCCGGCCAAGTAGATCTCTCCGTCACGCAGGGCAATGGTATCGATGCGGATACGACCGTTGATCCCTTCTCCAGTGCTTGGAACATGTAGCAAGGCGACCGGATCGTTTTCGATTTGTTTCCAACGCACGGGGACTTCGGCCTTATCGGTATGTTCGGCGATTTGGTCTAGCAGTTGACTCAGTGGAACCGGCAACAGCCCGGCAGTGGCTTGATGAATACGAATGGCCACCACATTTTCTTCCTCTTCGACCAAAAAGATATCGACCGAAAGCGTCATCACCGATTGAAACTGTTGCCCTTTAAATCGGCACGCCAGTAGTATCTGATCTTCAGTTATCAAGACTCGAGGCTTCTCAACTTCTTTGGGCAAGAACTTCGGAAACTTCTCTTCCAAATCAGAGGCCAACCAACCATTGATTTGTGCATCGGTTAACGATAATTGCCAGCGAGTTGGTTTCTTGATTTGGTTCGAAAGTGCAAAGACTTGCTCTTCCAAAATCTCACCTGCTTCGGCAGCCACTTCTGGTTCAATCTCTAACGCCTGGGTATAGAACTCTGGCTCTTGTTGGGTTGCCTGATAGAGAAAGAACCCTATCAATAGCAAACCGACGAGCAGCCCCAGCGGAACGAAAATCGCAATTTTGACCGACTTACGCATAGGAATAGAACCTCGAATAAAACTGCATTGGCAGGCACACCGCGTACAGCATCGTAGAGATATATGGCAATAAGGTCAACTTCTACATTGACCTCCTTGCTAGCGTTTTAAAGGCAATATCTAGTCTCGGAAACGTAATAGTGCGTATTTCTTCTTACCGCTGCGAAGGACCATCACCGTTTCGCTGGCCAAATCTTCGGCGGTTAACCGCTCATCGATGCTTTCACGACGTCTATTATTAATGTACGCCCCACCTTGCTGAACGGTTCGGCGGGCCTCTCCTTTGCTTTTACTCAGCCCGGCCTCAACGAAAGCATCCATCAAGTTCAAGCCTTCGCCAGAAAGCCGTTCTTTGGAAATGTCTTTGCTAGACACATCCGCGAAAATCTCAACCAGTTGCGAATCAGATAAATTATCAATTTCTTCACCGAAGAAAATCTTGGTGGCCCGTTGAGCCGATGCAAGACCTTCAGGTCCGTGAATCATGCCGGTTAGTTCTTCCGCCAGTCGGCGTTGACTTTCTCGCTTGTAGGCTTCTTCTTCGCGGGCTTTATCTAACGCTTCAATTTCCTCCTGATTCAACTCGGTTAAAAATCGCAAGCACTTGCCAGCATCTTCATCGGCCACGTTGATCCAGTATTGGTAGAAAGCGTAAGGGCTGGTACGTTCGGGCGAAAGCCAAATGGCTCCGCTTTCGGTCTTGCCCATTTTCGTGCCATCGGCTTTGGTCAACAGCGGGCAAGTCATTCCGTAAAGTTGTTGACTCAGCATTCGCCGACCTAAATCGATACCAGCGGTGATATTGCCCCATTGATCACTTCCGCCCACTTGTAGTTCGCACCCATGCTCTTTGTTGAGATGCACAAAGTCGTAGGCTTGTAGTAGCATGTAACTGAACTCGGTGTAGCTGATGCCTAAGTCATCGCGCTGCAATCGATTCTTGACTGACTCTTTGCCCATCATTACGTTGACCGGGAAGTTCTTGCCAATGTCTCGTAAGAAATCAAGAAAGCTAAAGCGGCTCATCCAGTCAAAGTTATTGACCAAGACTGCACCAGAGTCAGCGTTATCAAAGTCTAAAACCTTTTTCATCTGCTGTTGGATACCGACCACGTTGGCCCGCAGTTGGTCGACGGAAAGCAAATTTCGCTCGGCACTCTTTCCGCTAGGGTCACCGATCATGCCGGTGGCTCCGCCGACTAGCGCAATCGGGCGGTGTCCACATTTTTGAAATCGACGCAAAATCATCAGCGGCAATAAACTACCGACATGCAAGCTATCCGCGGTAGGGTCGAACCCGGCGTAGATGGTTCGAGATTGATCAAGTAACCATTTTTGCAGGTTTTCTTCGTCAGTGGTCTGAAAAATGAGTCCACGCCATTTAAGCTCGGCGAAAATGTCGTTCATGAGATTACCTGATTCAAGATGCTTTAAAGGTGTTTATTGATAGAGACCAATCTCGCAATTGTAGGTTCACAAGGCCTAACAGAAAAGGTGAGGCTCGGCAGCAATTACTCGGGCTTCATCATTTCAGACAAAGCCATCTTGGCTACGAGAAAATCTTCGGGGTTCGTAATTTTAAGATTCCAAGGGCTTCCCTTCACAATCTTGACCGGTTTTCCGATGTTTTCGACCAACTGAGCATCATCGGTGGCCGCTAAACTCTGACGAGCAGCATAGGCCTGTTCTAGAATTGCTTTACTGAAAACTTGCGGGGTTTGTGCTTCCCAAATTCCCTGGCGAGACACTGTCTCGCTGATGGTCATGTCTTCAGAAACTCGTTTCAAGGTTCCAGCAACAGGGTAAGCCAACATGGCCGCTTGATGCGTGGCTGCCGCTTGAAAGACTTCTTCGATGGACTCTGCCGAAACACAAGGACGCGCCGCATCATGCACCGCGACGTAATCAATAGAATCGTCTACTTGAGACAGAGCATTAGAAATTGATTCATATCGCTCTGCGCCACCATCGACGAGCTGGACTTTCAAAGACTCTAGTTGCGACGCGAATTCCTGCTCAACGTAAGCTCTATCCTCGGCTGAAATCACCAAAAGAATCTGCGTGACATCGGCTCGTTCAGCAAAACGCATGGCACTATGAACCCACACCGGATGTTCGAGCAGTGTGGCAAACACTTTCTTTCCGTGTTCATTTCCAAACCGGGTACTTTGACCAGCGGCAGGAAGGATAACGCAATAATTGGGCACGAGTTTTACTTTGTTGATTTCCTGAAAAACGTGAACGCTTGATACGGAACTGCCACTTAATACTTCATCATGATTTCATCTGGGGCTGCTGGAAGACCAGGGAAACCACCTTCGGCAATCATTCCGCCAAGCTCTGTCACTTGTCGATAATATCGATCACTGATTCTGGCTCTTAATATCTCTCGTTTCAAGTCGCGGCAGATGATATCGGCGGAAGCCCGGATGACTTCGTCTTCGCTGCGTGCGGCATACAAACTGGTGGCCAAGATGATGATTAGTTTTTGCACTTTGGACGACAGTTCCGACATCCGGCATTGGCGGTCGACCAACTTCAACTGATATTTTCGCATCGTGCCTGAGATTTCAAGCGGCATGCTTTGCAATTTGTCGGCAGCAAACTGGGCGTGCGCCTTTAAATTGCTCGGCATATTGGGCAAGTCGATTCGCGGTTTTGGCGCCACATATTCTTTCATCATCCAACCTGCATACGGGCCCATTACCCCTTTCAGCGCCCAAGCGTGGGCCGGGTTCAGTGGATTCGGTTTCTTAATTCCCGCGGCTGCCAGCGCTTTACCTATCGGTTCAAAGAACTGCGTTCCATGTTGTTTTACGAGTGATTTAAAGAACGCCATGCTCAGCATTTCTCCTTCGCCTTCGTAAATACAAGGGGCCAAATATTCATGTACGTTGTCGCCGAACATGTGACCATGTAGGAAAGCCCGGCCACCATGGGTTTTCATAAACAGTTCAATCGCGGCCTCTTTTTGCGATTCACTACCAAACACCTTGGCAACAATACATTCCATCTCGCCCCGGTAGCCTTCGTCGATCAAACTAGAACACCAAGCGACTAGTGCATCGGCGGCCACAATTAAACCCGCCATGCGGCCGAGTCTTCGTTGCACTAACTCACGCTTGGCAATCGGCTGGCCGTAGGTTGCACGAAAATGGGCCCAAGGAATCATGCTGGCCATCATCAAACGCATTGTGCCGGCAGCATTGGCACAAAGTGCAATTCGGCCAAGGTTCAATCCGTGATAGGCGATGGTCAGTCCGTTGCCTTTGATTGGTTCCAATAAGTTTTCTTTAGGAACTTTAAAATCCTTGAATATGATCCCCTGATTATGCGTATGCTTGAGTGCCCAAATACCATATTTGCGTAACTGGAACTGCTCATTTTCCTCCGGTGGCAAGTCGACCACCAACACGGCAGTCTTGCCTTCAATTAAGCAGACTAAGCCGATGGTTCGCCCTGGCACCACATTCGTGATAAACAGCTTCTCTCCGTTGACCACATAATGGTCCCCTTCCAAGCGGGCTACGGTCTTCAAAGCGGTTAAGTCCGATCCGGCTCCTGGTTCGGTCAAAGCGAATGCCGACAGTCGTTCTCCACTGGCCAGCTTCGGGAGATAATGTTCTTTTTGTTGTTGGTTGCCAAATGTTTTCACCGGGTCAACCGCACCGATACATCCATGAACCGAAGCCAATCCGGCGATTGTCGGATCGGCCATTGCCATGCGTGTTAAGAAAGGAGCAAAGCTACGAAACGGTGTGCCACTGCCTCCATGTTCTTTATCAACCAACAGGCCCCAGTAACCGACGCTGCCCAATGCTTCCATGACTTCTTGGGTGATCTTCCCGTTCTCGTCTAGAAAGTTCCCCTTCTGTTTAAACTCAACCACGGTTTGCACCGAGTCGTCCATCACCTTTTGTACATCTGCCGGGGTCTCAAACGGTTTGGATTGAAACAAATCAACTGGAATTCCGCGATCCCAAACGGCCCGATGTGCAGGGCTATTGATGGTTTGATACTGGGGCTGAAATAGCTTTTCGACCTGATCATCGGCCTTATCAATGGCACCAATCCGTTTCGCTTCTTCCTCGCTTTTCCCGCCTAAAGTCAACGCGGTTTCTGCGAATGAAACTTCTTCATCTACTTGGCTTGGGTCATTGGATTCTTCAGTGCTCATTGGGTTATCCTTCACATAGAACATCGGGCTTGTCAGTCACCACGTATTCAGACGTTCAATTGTACCTTTTTTTGGGCATTGGATTGTATATTAACATGAAAGTAATCCCGTAAGTCGTTATACATCTAGTGTTTGCGTTTTTTTCCAAACGCCAGTCGTGCTTGTTTACGGCCAATTTTCAGCAATACATGGCCTCGATTTGCATCTTTAGATTACTTTCAATCACATTTCTCTTTAGACTCAATTTCGGTGTCATTTCCCCGGTTTCTAAAGTGAAACCTCTATCCATCAGGTGGAATCGTTGGACTTGTTCATAACTGGCCCTGTCTTTTAACGCATTAGTAATTCGCTGCTGATACCATTTTATTACTTTTCGATGACGTAATGCCCCGCGTTTTGAGAAGATCCACAATCGGTTCCGCTTGATTTCGGCCCGCAAATGCTCAGGATCAGGCACAATCAAAGCCGACACAAACTTGCGGCCTTCGCAAACAATAATGGCTTGAGCAATCAGTGGGTCTGCCGTTAATAAAATCTCCAACTGGGCAGGACATATATTTTTACCGGTTGCGGTCACTGCCAGATCTTTTTTTCGGCCATTGATAAACAGAAAGCCTTCTTCATCGAGATAGCCCAAGTCTCCTGTGTGAAGCCAATCGTCTTGGATCACCTCTGCGGTCGCATCATCGTCATGATAATAGCCCTGCATCACGTAAGGGCTACGCGTCATGATCTCGCCATCCTCTGCAATTTTCACTTCGACACTCGGTAGTACAGTCCCTACACTTCCGAGTCGTGAACGATCTTTTCGTGAAGTACTGATCACCGGCGAAGTTTCAGTGAGCCCATACCCTTGATAGAGTGGGACATCTTGAGTGTGAAAATAGTTACACACATAATCAGGCAACGCCGCCCCGCCACAGGCGCACATGCGAATCTGACCGCCGAGTGTTTGGCTTAAAATGTTTGGTTGTTCAGACTTGCCGCTACTTTTTAAGCGAGTAACCACCTTCTCATAAAAGTAAGGCACGGCGTTAATGACCGTCGGGTGAAAACTTTGGCAATCATCGAGAATCGTCTCCCGCGATCTGGCCAGCATTAATTCGCCACCTTGCAATAGCCAAACATACAAATCGCAGGTTCTCGCGTAGACGTGACTCAGCGGTAAAAAAACTAACCGGCGAATTCCTTGCGATACTTCATACGTTGACAGTACCTCACTTGCATTACCCATCAAGTTCTGATGCGAGAGTACAACGCCTTTGGGATGCCCTGTTGTGCCTGACGTGTAAACGATGGAAGCGGTGCTCTCAGCCTTCGGCAGTGAATGCTCGACTGTTAAATCAACATCCGCAGTGTTGGTAGTTTCAATATCGAAGTACGCACGAAACTTTGAACTTTTTACCAGTTTCAATGGCGTCTCGTAGACCACAATTTGCTTCAGCTTTTGGGAAGCCATTAATTTAGTAGCTTGATCTTCAGTCGAAGCAAACGCAAAAATAGCACCGCAATGATCGACCATCCACTTTATTTGTGATTTGCCATAAGAGACATGTAGCGGAACGTGAACGGCGTCAATCAACAGAACTGCCAAATCAACCACAATCCACTCACGCCGGTTTTCAGAAAGTTGAACAACGCGATCTCCAGACGTAACTCCACAACTCACTAAGTAACGGGCAACCTGCTCAACTTCTATTTTCAGTTCGTTCCAAGTGATCGACTGAAACTGATCTTCGACAGCAAACCACAACGCCGTTTGCTCTCCGTCTTGCCTGACTCGATCAAGAAATACCGACGAGATGGTTAATTGTTCAGCTTCTTGGTCCAACATTTCATCGTCTCTAGACATAGGGGTGCCGAGTTATTTGGAGGGATCTGCCAAACGAAAGATCGTAGCAATCCCCTGCCCCAACCCGATACACATGGTGGCCAAGCCATACTCGATGTTTTGATCGACCATGGCATGAATCAACGTGGTTGAAATCCTGGCTCCGCTGGCACCTAGTGGATGACCAATCGCAATTGCTCCGCCGTTCACATTCACCTTTTCAGGGGTGAGCCCAAGCCCACGAATACAGGCCAGCGATTGCGAAGCGAACGCCTCGTTGAGTTCGATAATCCCAATATCGGAAAGCTCTAATCCGGCTCGTTTCAAAACTTTTTTGGTTGCCGGAATCGGCCCGGTGCCCATCACCGACGGTTCGACACCAGCGACCGCCGTGGCCACGACTTCTACCATCGGCTTCAATCCAAGCCGGGTTGCCGAGTCAGCCGACATCATCAGCAGAGCGGCCGCTCCATCGTTTAGTGGAGAACTGTTGCCTGCGGTCACGGTGCCCATCTTTGGCATAAACGCGGGAGCAAGTGCCGACAAGGCTTCCAAGCTGGTATCTTCACGCACGCACTGGTCTTGCTTGACCAAATACCGGGCACCCTCTTCATCTCGCCCATGTACAGGAAGAATCTCTTTCTCGAACTTACCACTGTTGTGTGCGGCAGCCGCTTTTTGATGGCTGGCCAGTGCGAATTCATCTTGATCGTGGCGAGAGATTTCCTGTGTTTGCGCCAAAAACTCAGCAGTGATGCCCATATGCAAGGCGGCTTTTGATGTGGCTTGGAACAATTTCGGATTGAGGTCCAATCCATGATCCATGGGCAAATGGTGCATGTGTTCCAGTCCGCCAACGATCTGCACATCTTCGGCCCCGGCGGCAATGCTGTGCGAAGCCTGATTCAGGGCTTGCAAACTGCTGCCACACAGCCGATTGATCGTGGCCCCGCCTGCGGTAACAGGAATGTTGGCCATCAATGAAATGGCCCGAGCCACATTCAGACCTTGCTCTTTGGTTTGCTGGGTATTGCCCATCAAAACATCTTCGATTTCGGCAGGGTCAATCCCGGTTCGCTCGATCAAAGCTTTGACACAAGCGACCGCTAGATCATCACTCCGCACATCACGATAACATCCGCGATCTTTGTGAGCTCTGCCCATGGCGGTCCGAACACAATCAATAACTACGGCGCGATTCATGGCCGTTTTCCTTATATAGCAGTGAGCCTGAATAATTCATTCAGTTCTATTTACATTTGATAAAACTTTTTATTTCCCTGGGCCATCTCATCGAGCAAAGCGGTTGACTCAAAGCGTGCCCCCAACCCTGCGAATGGTTTGAGCTTCTCACGCAGATTCGCCACACCCACGGTATCAGCCCAAAACATCAGCCCACCTTTGTACGGCGGAAAGCCTAAACCAAAGATCAAGCCGAGATCAATATCACGAACATTACGAACGATGTTTGCTTCAATCACCCGAGTCGCCTCTAAGAGCATCGGCAAGAATAAGCGATCCGAAATTTGAGCATCGCTAATTTCTTCACCTGTCGGCTTCAAATAGGGTTGAATATATTGTTGAACATCAGGATCAGGCTGGGCCCTGCGTTTTTTATTCTCATAGTTAAAGAAGCCTTTACCCGATTTTTGTCCAAGACGGCCAGCCTTCACCAACGCCGGCAAAATGGGTGAAGCGATTGTGCGGTCAGGGAAGGCATCGTACATGGTCCTTCCGGCATAAAACGAGGTATCGATGCCGACCATATCGTAAAGTGTGATTGGACCCATTGGCATGCCAAAGCGTTTGGCCGCTTTATCGATGCGAGCGATTTCCACGCCTTCTTGCAACAAGGCCATCGCTTCGTTCATATACGGGAACAGCAATCGGTTGACTAAAAAGCCAGGCCCATCGTTGACGACAATGGGAAACTTGCCCAAGCGTTTGGCGTACCCTACTGCTGTGGCGACGGTCTCGTCACTGGTTTTTTCGCCACGGATCACTTCAACCAGTTTCATTTTGCGAACTGGATTGAAGAAGTGAATTCCGATGAATTGCTCTGGCCGTTTGAGATCTGCGGCCAGTTGAGTGATCGGCAAGGTCGAAGTATTCGAAGCCAAGATCGCGTTTTCGTTTAACTGTGGTTCAAGTCGACTATAAATCCGTTTTTTGAGTTCCAATGTTTCGACGACCGCTTCGATCACCAAATCGCTTTGAGCAATTTCTGAATCGCTGGTGGTCGCGTTCAATTGAGATGAATACTCAATCGCCCGATCCGCGTTTTTCTGTTTGGTTTGCTTATCATAAGCGACTTCGTCAATCACCAAGCGAACGCCACGCTGAAGTGCTGCCTCTGCTGCATCGCTTAAACAAACTGGCACGCCACGTTTCAAGTTAGCAGCCGCAATTCCGCAGCCCATGATGCCGGCCCCGATCACACTGGTACGCTCAATTTTTCTTGGCTTGACTCCATTGGAAGTGATACCAACATCTTTTTTGTTGCGGTCGGTCAAAAAGAAGACATTGAACAACGCCGCGTTGACTGGCGTGCCGAATAGTTGCGACATCCCGATCGCTTCCATTTCCAAAGCAGCATCGACCGATTCCATCGAACCGCCTAGCAATACTTCGAGTGCCGCCAGTGGTGCAGGGTACTGACCTTTGGTTTGTGATTGGATGTAGGCCGAAGCTGTTGCCCCAAGAAAACCAAGTTCCGTGGGATTCATTTCAATCGGCAGTGCCCTTTGCGTGCGATCTTTGAGATAAGCCCCGGTCTCTTGCTCTTCCCGAATCATGCGTATCGCAGCGGCTTGCAGATCGTCTTCTGCCACGATGTCTTCGGCCAATCCCATTTTGTAAGCATCCTCTGCGTTTAAAGACTCACCGCTAGTGATCATCTCAACCGCATTGCTGAGCCCTACTAAGCGTGGAAGTCGCGCGGTTCCGCCCCAGCCTGGGAAGATACCCAGTTTGACTTCTGGGAACCCGATTTCGGTCTTCGCATGCGTGGTCATAATGCGTCGATCACACCAAACTGCCAGTTCCGCGCCGCCTCCGACACAAATTCCGTTGATGGCAGCCACAGTAGGAAAGTTCATCGATGAAAGCCGCTGGAACAGCGATTGCCCAAATCGACACATCGTGGCCGTTTCCTCGGCAGCAATTTCCAGCGAAGCCACGAACTCTGAAATATCGGCCCCAGCGATAAATATGCCAGGTTTGTTCGAGACGATCACCAAGCCGGCAAGATCGGTCCGTTTTTCAAGCTCGTCGAGTCGTTGACTCAACTCTTGCATGACTGCCCTGCTAAGCACATTTGCCCCTTTATCAGGCATATCAAACGTCAACAGGGCAATATCTGCTTCAGGAAAAGATGTCGTAATTGTCGCGGCTTCAGTCATTAGAAGCGGTCCTTCCAAGCGTGCAATCTCAATCCGGTCAAAGAATCCTCAGGAGATTCTCAATATGTTTCACAAAATTATAGCGTGCCTGCGCCAAATTGCATCGACCAGTTTATTCTTATTTCCAGGCAAACGATTCAGTTTGTCTTCTCGCAATTCTTTCCAATGTGGAATAGGCTAGAAGAACTAACTGATAGATCGGCATTCAACAAGGAACCAAGTCATGAAAAATAGTACAAACCAATCCAATTTGGCCCTGAGGCTAGTATTTGGCCTGATGCTGGCAATTTTACTATTCTCCAGTTCTGCCCATGCTCAGAAGCCTAAATCCTCGACAAATACGGTTCAAATCGTGATTGATTACAACGATGGCGTAGAAAAGCACTTCACCGTGATTCCTTGGAAAGCCAAGATGACTGTCTTAGATGCCATGAAACATGCCGAGAAACACCCTCGCGGTGTCAAACTCAAATATCGGGGCAGTGGGAGTATCGCTTTTTTGACCGAAATAGACGGATTGAAGAATACCGGATCGGGGAAAAATTGGATATTTCGGGTTAATGGAGAAAAGGCCGAGAAATCTTTTGGGGCCGCCCAGCTAAAATCAGGGGACACTGTCCTTTGGAGATTTGAGCTTTACCAGTAGAATAAAGTATTATTCGGTCGGTTAGACTGACACACGATTTCTGTGAACGCATATCACAGCTAAAGAGAATTAAAATGAAAAAAGAACTCGTTGCCGATCTTCTGTTGGTTTTATTATTGATCGTTGTAGGCAGTCTGCTTCGCATTGTTTTTATTGGCTACCCCAATGTTGCCCCGACAGCCGCATTCGCACTGTTTGCAGGGGCTCGGTTAAAGCATCCGATGCTTGCCTTGCTGGTGCCTTTGAGCATCTGTGTGTTTAGCGATCTTTACATCGGGGGATATAGTTTGTTCGTAACAGCCGCAGTCTATTTTTCACTTTGTCTGCCGGTATTGTTGGGCATGCTCTATCGACAAGTCAAAAGTACCCAATCTTCTTGGCGTGCACCCGCAGGCAACTTGGCTTGGCTCACAGGCGGCACACTGCTTGGCGCAACACTCTTCTTCCTGATTACCAACGGTGCAGTTTGGTACAGCAGCGATATCGCAATGTACTCAGGAAGTTTCAGTGGGCTCATGCAATGTTATGCAGTAGCTCTTCCCTTCTTTCGCTTTACGCTAATGGGAGACCTTGGTTTCGCATTCGCCACGTTTGGAACGTATGCACTAGTCTTCAGACTAATTGGCGTGAAGCAAGCGAACGCAGAACCAGTTGTCGCTTCGTAAGAAACCAGTGCATTTCTAAAGTTGCGATGCCGAATTTTCATCGAAAATTGCTGCCATGACAGCTAGGCCTTTCTCGTCTTCCCAAGGTAATGCTCAGGTTGATCTTGAAACCTTTAGTCCCTATCGGGACGACATCGTGTAGCCTGGTGGCTTTAGCCCCAGGAAAATAGAGCCCAAGTTCTCAAAGCCCCGGCTGGGGCGATATCGCTTCAATACGCCATTTTCAAGCTGTAATACAATGATATTCCTACCACGAATCATAAATTAGAAGTTGAACTATTATTGATTCGCTCGATGTCGCCCCGTCTGGGGCTTTCTTGTATTGGGGAAAATCTACTCCAGGGAATGAATTCCTTGTCATTACCCAAGTTCTGGTTGGTCATATATGACCAACTAGTTTTATTCCGTCAAGCAGGCTTTGCATTTTTTGGTAGCCGTTCCAGGTAGTTTGCCAGCCGGGTTCGCCGTCGTGTTTTCGGGCTAGGAAGCCGCCCATTTTGGCCAGCTCTCGAAAGAATTCGTAAACGGTCATGTCGGTTATCTTCAGCTTCGGGCGAACCAGTTTCAAGCACTTCAACCACTGTGATGGCACGTGTGTTTTTGCTTTGGCATTGGGCTGGTTACGACCGACAAGCTTCATCTGAAATTGCCGGATGCCAATCACGCTAATCAGGCCCAGCAACGGTTCAAGACGCTCGGCGGTTCGTAACGCATGGACTTCGATATTGCAGCCGGACTTGAGCACTTTGTGGTACTCTTCAACGAGCCAACGATTTTCGTAATCTTCGATCACTTGCCAAGCATCTTCGAACGTCTCGACCGGCAAGCTTGTGAGCAGCACCCAGTGAACTGCTGTGACTCCTTTTGGTGCATCCACTTCCTGCACCACCACAACGTTCATCGTCAACTCCTTCACACCACATTGCTTGACCCATTCGCTGT
>NVWB01000438.1 GCA_002733575.1 Blastopirellula sp.
GCACATGCATGGGGTTTTCGACAATCCCGAAACCAAACTCGTCTGTCGCACCGTATGTAAATCCGCCTTTAACACCTCCGCCTGCCATCCAGATGCTGAAGCACTCCTTGTGGTGGTCGCGTCCAGGAGCCGTTTTCTCGCCGGTGCCCGCATTGTTTTCCTGGACCATCGGGGTACGCCCGAATTCTCCGCCCCAGATGACCAACGTTTCATCGAGTAAGCCACGCTGCTTCAAATCCTGGATCAACGCAGCACAAGCCTGATCAACTTTCTGAACGGATTTTGGCAGCGCGGTGTAGATGTCCGCATGATGGTCCCATCCTTGGGCGAACACCTGTACAAAGCGAACTCCCTCTTCAACCAGTCTCCGCGCAAGTAAACAGTTTCGAGCAAAGTCAGAACCGGATTCCTTGCCCTGAGCATCACGTAAACCGTACAGCTTGAGGGTATGTTCCGATTCCTTCTTTAGGTCCACAAGGTCTGGAACCGAACTCTGCATGCGAAACGCCAGTTCGTATTGAGAAATTCGGGTCGCAATCTCTGGGTCACGGTAACGCTCAAACGCTTTGCTATTGAGCCGATTGATTGTATCAACGACCCGACGTCGTTCTTCTACCGAAGTAATTTCTGGATTCTCGAGGTAGAAGATCGGTTGTTTGCCCTTCCGGAATTCTACGCCCTGATATCGTGAAGAAAGAAAACCGTTACTCCAAACGGATGTTCCAGCAACTGGCTGCCCGTCCTTGAGAACCACGTACGCGGGCAGGTCTTCGTTCTCCGTTCCTAATCCGTAGGCAGTCCAAGCGCCAAAGGTGGGGCGGCCTAAGCGACCATGCCCCGTGTGTAAGAACAACTCTCCCGAACCATGATTGATTTCGTTGGTGTGCATGCTGCGAATCAACGTGATTTCATCCGCAACCGTGGCGAGTTTGGGAAACAGGTCCGACATGACGATGCCAGAGTTACCGCGAGGTTTGAATTTATAGGGTGACTTAATCACTCGTGCTTGTGGAGTAATGAACGCAAACTTTTGATCACGAGTCAATTCATCAGGAAGTGATTGGCCATCCCATCGATCCAACGCCGGCTTTGGATCGAACGTGTCCATCTGAGATGGACCACCGACCATATGTAGAAAGATGACGTTCTTCGCCTTGGCTCCATGGTGCAGAACTTTGGCTTTCTGTGCCGTATCAGACGCCCTCAGTTCCTTCTGTAGAATGGAGGAGAGCGCAAGCGAGCCTATGCCCAGCGTTCCTCTCTTCAAAAGGTCACGACGATTGAGAATATCCAAAGGTGTGTTTTGAGTTATCATGATTTGGTGATCGTTTCGTCGAGGTTCATTAAAGCTTGTGCAACCGGGAACCAGGATTGGCCCGCTGCGTGGAGTTCCATCAGGATCAGGACTTCATCATCACTGGGCTGTCGGGCAACGGCTTGTCGAAATGCTTGAATAAGCTTTTCGCGGTCACTTCCAGTCCAGCTTGCAATTTCACGCGAAAACTGAACTGCCATTTCGACGTAAACCGGGTCGTTTAGGAGAGTCAAAGCTTGCAGCGGTGTGTTCGAGCGATCCCTCTGTGCTGTGCACTTGCTGCGGTCAGGTGAATCAAAGGTGATCATGCTCGGATAAGGATTCCCACGGCGCCAGACGGTGTAGATACCTCGCCGATAACGATCATCACCCTGTGAGGTTGGGTAATTCTTCACATTAGCTCCGGCGATTTCCTTCCAGAGACCTTCAGGTTGACGGGGATACACGGCCGCTCCGCCAAGTTTGGCAGATAAGAGTCCGGACACCTTCAGCAGGCTGTCGCGAACTAGTTCTGATGAGAGTCGAAACCGGGGGGCGCGAGCATAAAGTTCATTCTGAGGGTCTGTTTTAAGAATCTGGTCTGTCGCCGCCGACGTCTGTTGGTATGTCGAAGACATAACGATTGTCTTGATCAGTTTCTTGACGGACCAACCCTCTTTGACGAAGCGAACGGCCAGCCAGTCGAGTAGTTCCGGATGGCTGGGGGCAGCTCCCTGCATTCCAAAATCGTCTGGAGTGGAAACGATGCCGTGACCCATGATCTCTGCCCAAATTCGATTGACTGTGACGCGTGCGGTAAGCGGATTTTCGGGAGCAGTCAACCACTTAGCCAATCCGAGTCGGTTAAGTGGAAGTTCGGGGGCAGGTTGATGCAATGCCGAGATTGTTCCTGGTTCAACGCGATCACCTAGCGTGGCGTAATCGCCTCGAATCATGATGTGAGTCGGCTGGATTTGATCCGAGTCCTGCATCACCATCGTCGGCGTTTCCAACTCGGCGAGCTGCTCACGAAGCAGTTTGATGCGTTTGCCCTTTGAATCTCTCTGCGAATGCATCACACCGACGACATTGCTGAGCATGACGTACTTGCCGCCGTAAGGACCATTGCCAAACGCAGTTATCTGGCACTTTAATACATGAGACCAGTTGACTGCACCGGGGGACCACGACGGCACGGTGAACGAATCTACGGGTGCCTGGATTCGAGTCCACGTTCCGGGTTTGACATCGGAGGTAGAGAATCGAAAAACGCTGGCTTGCTTACCTTCGTTGTGGACCTGGAAGTTGAATCCGCCAACGATATCCGTCTTGATCCAAAATTCGATTGCGGTGATCTCGGAAAGGTCACTAGCCGGAATTGTGAATCCTGTTCCGAAAAAGCCCGATTTGACCGACTGATTGACAATCGTCTTCACGGCAAGCTTGCCGCCGTTATCGGGTACATCACTAGATACTGATATTTTTGCCGGGTGCGATGTACTGTTTGTCTCTGCCGGATCAATCTTTTCAAAATCAAGAATAGTTGTTTCGCTGCGAGAGCTAAGGTCATCGTTTTCGCTGGCCAGCACTTTCTCTTCAGCGAGCAGTGCCTGCCGAAGCTTTAGGGCCTGGCGTCGATCAGCCTCAGACTCGTGCACGATGACTTCGCGGCCGACAAAGAGTTTGCGAAACATGCCTTTACCCTTTTGAGCGACCTCGGGAATCGCTTGATTGAAGTAGGCGTAAAACTGGAAATACTCTTGTTGTGAGATTGCGTCGAACTTGTGATCGTGGCACTGGCAGCACTCAAGCGTCAGGCCCAACCAGACGGACCCGGTCGTGGCCACGCGATCATGCAGAATGTTGGCGCGAACTTCTGGTACTTTCGAACCGCCTGAAAAATTTACGGGAACGTTTCGATGAAATCCTGTCGCGACCAGCTGACTAGTTGAAGGATTGGGAAGTAAATCTCCGGCCAGTTGTTCGATCGTGAACTGGTCGAATGGCATGTCATCATTCAAGGCCTTAATGACCCAATCACGATAGGGCCACATCGTTCTTAGATCGTCATGCTGGTATCCGTTGGAATCCGCATAGCGGGCGAGATCAAGCCAGCCAGCGGCCCATTTTTCGCCAAAGTGCTTCGATTTCAGCAGACGGTCAACTTGTGCCTCATAATTCTTCGACGACGGATCTGCCTCGAAAGCTTTGACTTCCTCGACCGTTGGCGGTAATCCAATCAGATCTAGATAAAGTCTTCTGAGTAAGACCGCAGGATTTGCTTCTGGCGATGGTTTAAGACCAGCCTGCTCGATCTGTTTTAGGATGAAGTAATCCAGTTTGCTTGCAGGCCATGACTGGTCGCGCACGGCAGGTTGTGATGGATCCTCTGGAGAACTAAACGACCAATGTGACTCATACTTTGCACCATCCTTAATCCAGGCTGTCAGCTTTGCAATCTGATCTGCGGAAAGAGGATCGCCCTTGGGAGGCATTCTTTCATCCAGGTCGTCCGATGTAATCCGATAGATCAGACTACTATCGTCCGGATCACCTGGGACAATGGCACCGTAGTCAATCGCTTCGTTGCGTTTGTCCAGGCGCAAATCTGCCTCACGTGAGGAGATGTCAGGCCCATGACACGCATAACACTTACCAGAAAGAAGAGGGCGAATATCACGATTGAAATCGTATTCGGTAGGCTCCTTCGCAAATGCGTCCACTCCCAGGAATAAGACCGCGATGGCGAGGACCGTCATCAATTGATTGTTATTGATCATTATCGCCTACTTCTGGTTCGAGTTCACGAATGTAGATGTTCTTCCAGCGAACTACTGCACCGGGCCACCAGCGATCCTTGCCTAGCCCGTGGGTGAAATTGCTGTTGTGGACTTCCAAAGAAATATGACCTTTGCGTCCCTGTAGCTCGGCACAAGCTTCCGGATCGTAGTTCTCCCACTCGATATCCTTCATATCGAGCACGGCAATCTTCACGCCGTTTACCCAGGTAGTGAGTGTGGGAATGCGGCCTTCGCAGCGGACCTTAATGGTGTTCCATTGGCCGAATTTCCAGACCTTTAGAAGGTCGTCTACATCGGCGGCGTATTTCAGGATGGCACGCGTCTTTTTGTTGAGCTCGACGCGGTCTCCGTCCGGGTTAGCTGCAATCATTCGGATGGGATTACCCTCTTTATCGTACTCAGCGTCGATTGCAAATGGCATTCCGTGCACGCCCGCTAATCCGTTTCCATAAAACCCTCCTATCCCGCCCTGCGGTCGATGATCAACAAGAATCTGCATTCCAGGACTGCCACCGGGCAGTGTTCTAACCAGGAATCCACTGTCGGTCTTCCAGTCGGGCTTCATGTCCATGATCAGTTCGAAGTCGCCAAATTTTTCCTCTGATACTAGATAAGCACCCTTCCCACTTCCAGGAGGTTCTTGCCCGCCGACGATGGCCCCGTCTTCAATGGTCCACCTGCCGGTGTTTTTCTTCGCAGCCTCCAACGCATCTCCTTGAAGACGCCATTTGAATTCTGCGCCAGGATGATGGGGAACGGGTAACCTTGCGAACGCATTCCAACCATCGAGTGTCTTACCGTCAAACAGACTGCGAAATCCTTCTGGTGGTGATGATTTGGGTGGGGAAGATGATTCGTCTTGCTTCAGGTTGATCGGACCGCCTCGCTGAACCGGGCCATCCTGCTTAAC
>NVWB01000046.1 GCA_002733575.1 Blastopirellula sp.
GGAAATCTACGGAGCCGAACATCTGTTGACCCGGCGATCGGTCAATAAAGAAGTGGCCCAAAAGTTGATTGATCGGATTCAGTGGTGGAAAGATTACGTCGCCATGTTCGGGGCCGACTTAGACAACAATCCTTCTGCCGGAAACAAAGAAGGCGGGCTCACCACCATCGCCGAAAAATCATTAGGCGCTGTCGCCAAAGCAGGCAACACCGCACTGGTTGATGTGTATCGATATGCCGAACCAGTCACCGCCAAAGGACTGACGATCATGGACACGCCAGGCTACGATCCGGCAAGTGTCACCGGCATGGTCGCAGGCGGAGCAAACATGATCGTATTCACCACAGGCCGCGGAAGTTGCTTCGGCTGCAAACCAGTCCCTTCAATCAAAATCGCCACCAACACCCCGATGTACAACCGCATGGAAGACGACATGGATCTCAACGCCGGCGGCATTCTCCAAGGCCAATCCATCGACGAAGTCGGCGAACAAATCTTCCAAGAAGTTCTCGATGTGGCCTCCGGCAAAAAAACCAAAAGCGAAGTACACGGGATTGGTGAAGAAGAGTTTATTCCCTGGTTGGTAGGGCCGATGCTGTAGGGTTTGTCTTGGGTAAGACGTAGCAAGGAAGTATTTTCTTTTTTTGTTGATCGCGTCTAGATGCTGTGATAGATTTAATCTTCAGTGATCCGTAATGGTGCGGTAATTGTTTATTGTATTTTTTCGGTTTGATACCTGCTAGGACTCCTTGTTGACATGAGATTAACCAAGGCACAAAAAAAAGAGCTTCGCCGGAAGGCGGAAGACGATGCGGTCAATAAAGTGTATCGATCTTTTGTTGTACCTGTATCAATGGATCCCATGGGCTTCGCAGAAATCCTCAAGAAGGGACTACGGGGCAATGGGATTGATCCAAGCATTGTACTAACTGAAGGCACCACCTCATCATGGATAGTATCTAACCCCGATGACAACGACCAATTTATCAGGGTGTCAATCACCTCGCTATCTGCATCTGATGCCGATGAAATAAGTGAATTCGACATGATTGTAGAGGGGCAGGTAAACATAGCTCCTTGCATAACGGTAATTGAAATAAAGGGCCAATTGGCTAAATCACCTGTTCATGACTTGCTTTTCACATCCATAATTAAAACGCTGGGACCAAGGACTCGCGGTCTGCTGGTTCAAATGGATGGCATGAGTGTAATAGATGATTGGCTTGCTTGGTCCCTGGATTACATGGGCCCGTCTGTATCTGATGTCATCCGCGTCTATGATGATGACTGTCCAGATTTTGCAGCCGTGCTGAATGACAATCCAGGACTGAAATATATCAGGCCCTGGTGGAAACTCTGGAAGTGAACGAGAGCCGATGGAATCATCATTTCCATCCACCTTCAAACCTAATGAATCACGACGTTTTCAAAGAAAGTTTCTCACGCTAAGCCGCGAAGGAATTTGAAATCAAACCTTCTTCGCGGCTTCGAGGCTTAGCGTGAGGTCTTTTGTTTTTCTGAAAAAACGCCGGGTGACACTGACAAAAATCACAGAAAAAGAACTAGCCACGAAAAACACGAACGATTTTATTTCCGCCTTTTCGTGGGTATGGTGTTTTTCGTGGTGAAAAAATGAAGTAACGAAGGCGGCTGGCCCACAAACTCAACCAGGGTGCCATGCCTCTCGCGCTTTCGTGTGGGCATGTTTGAGACTAGATAAATTCAAAGACCAGGACGAATTGGATTATCGGATTGGGTAAGCTTGAAGCTGTCATGATGAGAGTTCAAAACATGCTTACGCCTAACCGGCGAAAGCATGGCACCCAGGCTTAAGGTGAGTCATAAGTCACAACGGAGGATCAAATGTACTTGTTGAATGGCAACTTCGCTGTAGGGGCGATGAATGCAGAAGAACTTTCTAGTGTGTTTTCAAATAACGACTTTAATTCTAGATTTGAATCTTCTTCAGTAACATTATTCAACCAGATAGAAATCCGTATGGATAAAGGGATGTGTTCATTTTATTTAGAGTCTGAGGATATCAATCAACTCACAAGTAATTCTGAAATGATATCTGAGGCACTTAAAGATAAAAACATATTGCACGTTATTGAAGTCGCAGATGAAGACTGGAATACATTGCACGAGTATACATATGAGCGATAAATCACAAATGCTTAACAATACGGCCTTCCGCCCGATTGGTTTTTTATTGTATCTACCCGAATACTGTGATACATTCAACTTCACTGATCCGTACTAGACCGTAATGATACGATATTTGGTTACCGCACATTTGCGGTTTGATATCTGTTAAATGTCACGTGGACATTTGGGAACATGGCATAGATGGTTGCTTTAATTTGTCCTTATTGTGGTGAATTGACTATGGATGGAACGCCCAACATGCGTGAACGAGAATGGTACGAAACGCATCATCCAGACGTCCCCGTTGGCTCTGCGCTCCCTATGCGATGCTCAGACTGTTCGCATTCGTACGCCGAAGGAGAAACCGCAGTTCTTCGGAACAACAATGATCTTGTTTACACGGTTAAATGGGTAATTCAGAATTCGGACTGCCCACCACTGGTTGCTGCGGCTGATCGAACTGGTGGTATACAGTATTTCGCGACAACGCAAATCCGGCCACTTCGCGATGTAAAAACAAACCACTCGACCGCAGAGAAGAAGGCGGGATACTTCTGACTATTGCAGGGTGTCATGATGAGAGTTCAAAACATGCTTACGCCTAACCGGCGAAAGCATGGCACCCAGGCTCGCTCGCGCACCTTGCTTGTATTTCTTTCACTTCGTCTTCTCGATTTCCCGAGGAAATACTATTTCTGCCCAGATGGGTTTGTGATCAGACAAGGGCTTCTCTAGTTCGATGATGCTACCGTCCGTAGCTTTGGCACCAGATGAAGTGTTGTAAAAAATATGATCGATTACCCCAACACTATTTTTAGGGTTAAGGGCATTATATGTGAACTGCGTAGAGAGATCGATCTTCAGATCTTTCCAGGTCGGTCTCATTCCCGATCCCTCGATTGTGTCCATGGCCGCATCGCCGATTTTGTTGTTGAAATCCCCAACAACAATAACCCTCTCGGATATCTCTTTCGGTAGGACTTCGGTTGCAAGGTTGTAAGCATGACCATCCTTTTTGCCTGAAGCGGAGATATGCAGAGAGTAAAACGCGAATGAAACGCCATCAATCTTGGTCACCGCTCTGACAACCGACGCGGGATTCCAGCCACGGCCCTTGAGGCTGTATTCTGCTGTCTTTTCTAGCGGCGTCCGACTGAGAATCGTCTTGTATTTATCCTTATGATTTGCCGACGATATTTTACCAACAAAACTATATTTCATCCCCAGTACCTTACCCACACGAGCCGTCCAGTCTCCATCGGGCGATTCATCAAAGCCGATGAGATCCAGCTTGTATGGTTTGAACATCTGGCCGATCTGCTCAGGGGTTGCGCTTTTGCTAAACTCAACATTGTAAGAAGCGACACGAACCGTAACGAGTTTGTCGGCCGCAGAGCCACTAGCACTGAGCGCGAGGGACGCCAAGAACAAAGAAACAATGAATGACACACGTAACATTTGCATCCTAAGATCCTCCTTTAGCCGATATTTCCCATTTGGGTTGAGTTGGAAACCGATCCAAGCCCGAATGTGTCGTGATTATAACACGCTGCGCACCCCCCGTGTCTAGCGTCTGGGCAATGCTTCGCATTTTCCGGACTTGGGCCCCACTTTCTGGGTTTTTATCACCCGAATCACGGCCCGACAGTTTCTTGGCGAACTAGTAGGGTCCGCTACTGCGGACCAAGAAGTGAGACAATGCTCTGTCCCTTGGCAGGGTGTGCTGCTCGCCAACCTCCAAACGAATTACGACGTGTTACAAAAAGACTAAACACAGAGAACACGGAGAGAGCATGAAGCAAAACTCTGTTTGCTCTGTGCCTCTGTGTTTAAAAAATAATTTGCTGTCTTCCGATATCTTACAAAGTGACGTAGCAAGGAAGTATTAAATCGTTTTTGTTGATAGAGTCTAGATGCTGTGATACATTTAAACTTCAGTGATCCGTACTAGACCGTAATGGTGCGGTGTTTTGTTATTGCATTATTGCGGTTTGATAACCTGTTATGACACTGAAACCGACATGCCCATTGCCGAAACAGTTGTGATCCTCGCTAATACAATTGCGACTGCACGCGATCCACTAACCCAATGGGAAACGTCGCTCTATGAAGCGTTAATTCAATTACCCAGATTTCGTGATGTAATGGAGATTGATGAATGGGAACGTTTGTTTCGCGAGGCATGGAGAAAGGGTGCCGAGAACGCTGATGGCTACTTTTCTACATCGCGACTTCTAGAACAAGTTTTCGAACTTGGGCGATACAATCTTTACACTGCATTCAATTCGTCGGCGACGTGTGGTCAACTAAACACCCTTGTCCGAGAACTGAATGTTCATCACGATATCTGTGCACCAGACCACTTAGACGTATCGGAATGGTAGACCGTTCGTCACCACGCGGCATAACATGCATATGTCCCTAAAGGTCAAGTAGAACATACGGCGTTCACGGACGTTAGAATATTGCCCACCACGTGTGTCACATTCCTCCAAGCTGCATTTGTTGCAATGTGGTGACGTAGTAGAGCGTGAGAACGGCAAGAGTTGACGGTCAATTCGCCAGTCACAGGGCCGATAGAAACGACAGCTACAACTCTAGAGCATTCTTCCAGAAACATACAAAGTTCTTCGCTGGATTCGCATAGATAACGGTGATACGTGACTTCTGGCAGATCGGCTATGCTGTGCTCAATCAGGTCGAAGTATATTGATTGGGATGTGGTCGTTAGGATCATTATTAAATCTCCCATGGTTCACGGCCATACTTTGTCGTGGAGGATAAAAAGGGAGTTGGCTGCCTAATGCTATCTTCCCAATTTTACCACGGAACCGATTGTCTATAACCTGCAAGATTATCAAGTTGAACCAATGACAGAATTAAAACTCGTACCAATGCAGAGTGGAGGTATGTAACGCACGTGGTTAGCAATATGCTAACGCTGGCAGAACGTGTGAAAGGTACTAACGTCATCGTTGGTGCCCTTGCTATGTGTTGACTTACTGAAGCTCGTCATTAATAAAAGCTCCCAATATCCCTATGGTTTGCTCCTGCTCAGGTGTTGGAGTAGCAATACTCGATAATGACTCTAGTTTTTGTTGAGCGGCCTTCTTTATGATTCCTGCTTCCGATTCCTTGAGATCATGAATTAGAGTTTGCCACGAGTTAATTTGCAGATCAGCAGTATCATCTGGATCGTGCCCACCTTCAGGCTCCACTGTGATATGGCTTAGTAAATCAATTAATATACCGGCTAGAATATTCATGTCTTACTCTCAAATGATGCATTAGGACAAGGATGACCGGGCCACACGTACTACTTGATCTATAGGGACAGATACATGTTAGGCCAATCACTCAGAGTTGGAGTTCCATGTCACAAGCGACGTATTCCCACATTCGTGGTGACACGTTCTTCAACGCTTGATGCTCCATCGGATGTTTGGATACCCAAGCGACGACATCGTGTGCCGAGATGTAAGCATAACAGGAATTATCGTGATCATGAATGTCACGCAGTTTCCTCCTTCGACGATCATGCCGATTTATACGGCCTTCGTGCGGATGTGATGGTTCTTGAAAGCCACAGGTCAACCCTACCGGATAAAGCGGGTATGGACCAAGCACGTACAAATCATGTTTTCTGATATCGACCTTTCTGGGAAAGACTGTGGCGTTGAAGACGCCGGACTCAATCGCACGACTTAGGAGCGACAGATATACGTTGGTCTCGCGGGCATTCCAGCTCCCGTCGTATGGCACACCGACGCGGACTTCGAGTCGCAATTCCTCGTCGCTGAAGTCAACAACGTTGGCATATACCTCAAGCCATCCGTCACGATAACGCACGTAGTATTCGCTATCACCGAAATCCACATCGTATTGGACCGGTACTTCACCACCGCCTTCAAAATTCAGCATTGAGACCTTGTGCCCATTCTATTTAGTGCTTGGTTAGCTCTTCCAAGTGATCGCTTGCCTAGCGGCCGCCTCAGCTGCTTGTCTTGCGATCTTCCCATTCTTGAATCTCTCCGAAGTGTGGCGGTTGGAATCGTCGATGATCTCTCCGTCAGCATCATACACCGCCCACCACCACTGCAACCTATCCATCTCCTCGGCACGCAGCATCATCCCATTCCATTCGGCTGTGCAGTCGTCGTTGAGATTGCCAGTCCAGATTATGCGGGACTCATCCATGGTTTCATTCAACTAACAGATATCAAACCGCAAAAATGCAATAATTAAATGCCGCACTATTACGGTCTAGTACGGATCAGTGTATCAACAAGATATCACTTCAAAGGGGACGACTGGTTCCTTGCCGAATTCGACATCAACGAAGGGGACAATGCAACGAAGTTCAGGCGACAATCGCATATCATCAATGTGGATGGGCACCCGGGGGCACGTGAGCAAATCGTATTGTCCGTATGGTATCTTTCGATGAGCGTCTTGATAATCATACCCGAACAAGCCTTGCCGCGAGTAAGTGATCCAGTCGTCGTACCACCCAGTTCCATTGTAGACTAGAATTCCATCTGTATTCTCGGGTAAACTCGCGACTAGCTCGTAGAGCTCATTGTATGATTCGCGAGATGATTTAGCGGCTTTGGGAATAGCACCCCTTCCATAGGATGAAAATGCTGCGATGTGTCCTAAGCGATCCATCGCGTACCAATCAAATTCGATTGCGTCACTTTGCTCGACAATGACTTTCCAGGTGATCTCGTTCCACATCGGTTCCATTGACCATTCCTACATAATCCACGAACAAATAACAAACCGCAAAAATGCAATAATTTAATGCCTTCTTTTACAATCTGGTACGGTACAGTGATTTTAAATGTATCACAGCATTTGGGTGGATACAACAAAAACGGCAACTTAAATCTGTTCACCTAAAAATACTGGTTCTCGATTATGCCGGGTCATCGTTTGGTAATAATGAGTTGCTTCAGTGGTCAGCATGTAGACGTGTTGCTTGCTGTTTTCATCACGAACCACAATTCCCCGCATTCCCTCAGTTACTAGGAACCAAGCCCCAGCTTTCTTCTCCTTGGCAAAGTTAGCGGGTATTACAACGGGTTGGGGCTTCAACCATTTCCACTTACCAGCGTCTAGGCTTTCTTTCCGGCACCAGTTGCCCTTGGGTAGCTTGCTTGATGTTCTACGGGCGTTGCCCCATTCTAAGACAGTTAGCTCTGTGTCGAACCGAACTGGCAACACTGGCATAGCGTCCCAAGCCTGAAACCAGAATTCCATGGTTGTTTCTCGGGCATGTCCGTGACCCTCTAGGCAGAACTCTCGAATTAGCTCAATGGGGAGTTCGGATTGATTGAGGGATATTGCACCACACATTAATTATTTCACCACCTGCAAGATTATCAAGTTGAACCAATGACAGAAAGCTAACTCGAACGAATACGAATTGAAGGAATGTAAAATCCGAGGTTGGCAATATACTAACGTCTAAGTCAACCGCCGCTCCGGTTGCAGCGATTTGTTAGATGACGGATGACTTCGAGTGTTTATTTTTGGTGACGCTCTAATTTTTGAGCGTCACTGACAGATAATGAAAACATAACAAAACCACAATCTGCACAGACATTACCTTTTAAAACTCCCTCATGAACTCCTTTGAAAACCCATGCATCAGGGTTTTCATACACTTCAAGGGTAAGGTCATGTTTATGGTGTTGTTCCCTATCTACGGCTCTTACATTCATGACAATACGTTCAGAATTACATTGTAAACACTTCATTTGCTTCTCCTAATCTTTCATTGCATAAGTTAATTTGATACATCTAACAGGCACCAACCCGCAAAACAATAATTAAATCCCGCACCATTACGGTCTAGTACGGATTACTAAAATTTAAATGTATCACAGGGTTTGGGGAGATACAACAAAAACAAGAAGATACGTTACACTTCCATGAGTTCGATTAGCTCTTCGTACAATGTCTTGTATTGGCTCTCAGGCGGATCATGGGCAACGGCAGTGTAATATCCACCGTTGGCCTCATCTAGCTGCCTGCTGCTCTCTGACGCTGAATCAAGGAACTTTTTATTCAGGGTACAGTAGTCCGAGTACCAAAGAATTCGCTCTTCTAGTATCTCAATCAACTCTCTCGGATTCAAGTCATCACAGCTTTCATCACCTTGTTCAGCCAAAGCACCTTTCATTAATTCGACAAAGCTTGGAGAAGGTGCTGCCGCTTGCAAACGCTCGTCGATTTGTATCAAGATGTCTGCCATTATGAAGATGGTGGCAACAGTCGCTTCAACGTAGGCTACCTGTGGAGGTGATGGAGTAGATTCAATGAGCAATGCCTTTGCCACAAGATTCAATGTCCAAAGCTGCTGACCGAAGCTCATGTCATCATAGGCCGCGATGCCATAAGGTGTTGCTTGAGGCTCTGTAGCCACGATTTTTATAGTGGCCGGGTCGAAATCATCAAGCAGTAGTAAGCCTATCATCTGCTGGAATACTTCAGCCTCTTTGCCTGTCAGAATGCGTTCGCCTGTGCTAGTTCGGTACATGGTTGATCGATTAATTGGTGGTATGAGAAAGTATTTATTAAGTTCTATTGTCTGATATTGTAAGAGGTTCAGCTTTTAAATTGTGTGTGATTTAGGACAATACTACTTTTGGCATCACTCAGGATTTTCTTTCCTGACTCTTCAATGAACTCTTTGTATTCAACAACTAAATCTTCAAGCAATACCTGTTCACTCACTGGTATAGAAGTACGATCTACTTCAGGCGTTTTAGGATCATTCCTAATCAGTATTTCTTTCATAGGCCAATACAGTGCCCTTAAGTTAGCGTCATCCTCTGCGATCCCTAGCGATTCATAAAAACCTGGTGGCGGGTCGGTCCTGTGCAATCCGCCAGTGTAGATACTTTTTCTGTGTTTAGAGACATCATGCTGCTCGAATAGGGTTTCTAATAAATCTTTCTTACTTACCCAATAGGCAGATAAATCAGGAAAAATCTGAGAATACTCGGGAAGTAATCTGTTATCTCTTCCAATTATGTTATGTGGAGCTATCTGCCGCAACTTTCTAGCATCTGTGACATCGTGAAATTTGCTTCCTGCTGTAGCACAATATCCTAAGGCGTTCAACGCATAGGTAATGCACTCAACAGCAGAATCTATATTGAAATATAATGATGCTAAGTGGCATTCAGTCTCTGAAGGAAGGCGAGGTCTGGGAATCCAACTATGGACATCGTAATAATGAGTAGTGACTCCAATTATCCTAGCATAGCTCCCATATAGTCCTCCACGAAAAGAGCTAAACCATTTTCCAGTGTTTCCGCAGTTGTAGTCCTGTCTAGCAAGTAACGCAAATTTGTCCAAATCATAGTATGCCTGCATATCAAACTTCAGATCAAATTCCGACACCCTCTATCCCCCGCACTAAACCTCAAATTGCATGAAACACAAATTACACCTACTCATCATACCACCCCTGATAAGCCAAGGGCAGCCAATACCCGAATACGAACCCTACCAAGTAATCCAGTGATCGGGACCGGAGCTTTTGAGCTCCAATCGATTGGAGGTTATCGAGTTACTCAGTTATTACCTTGTCACTCATAGTTCTCGTATTCTGCATGCTTGAAATTAACTTAGCTACTGCCCGTGATCTGTGAGCGGCTTTCTCTTGATCTGTCTTCGGTGCTGTATCTACTTCTACTTCTGTAACCTTTGGAGCATTACTCTGAACCGATAAGAAAAGTCTTTCAGGGGCCTGGGCTACCAAACCTGACTTGGTGAAAATTGAAAACCTTTGGCGTGAACATTGTAACTGAACTTTCATAAGCTCGGCCCTTTGATTTGGGCTTACTGTGTTTGCCATATCGGAGGCGGCTTTATTTGAAATCATATCGATTTTGAAGAGTTCTGAAACTATGAAATTAAGAGACGTGCTACCTTCGACTAACTGAGTGTATTCGATGCCCACTTTCCTGATCCAATTTTGACAAGTTGAGATACTAACTTCTAACTCATCACTGATTTCTTGGAGTTTCATTCCTTGGAGCTTTAGCTGCATTGCCCTATGAAATCGAGGTGGGTGGATCGATACATGTTCAAGCACATCCTGTGGAATCTCAACGGGTAACGCTGAATTAGGCGTAACCAGTGAGCCAGGATCAATGGCTACGGTGTCTGGCTGCAACTCTGCTGGTAGCTTAGTAAGTGGATCGGGCGAGATAGGCGATTCTGTCTTAGGTATTAAAGGAACTTCTGTAATTGGGTCTGCCGGACTTGCCGGTGCTGAGTTGGTAGTGGTAGTCATCTTGTTAATCCTGAATGTAAATTGTGTCGTGATCTTTAACTTGGTCGCTCCAATCAATTGGAGCGATGATTTCTGAAAAGGTCGGGCCTGACCTGCCAAGAGGTCTCGAAACATCGCGGGCCGACCCTAAGAACTTGTAGTGTTAGTAGTAGGGGTACATGTCAGTAGATCATTGCTTCTTATTTTCTAGTTTTAGTAACTTTATTTATGCTGTATCTGTTATTACTTGTTTGTTATCCACTCAGTTGGAGTCTACTCTGATCTTGGTTAGTGTTTGTTATATCTACATGTTTAACGGCACTTTATGGAATGCTTGCCTAGCTTTCCGGGCCTTCCCATTTGGTCAATATGTCGTAAATCTTGCTTGCTGATACTTTAAAGTGCTTTGCTATCTGATCTACTGTTCTACCTTTGCCAAGGAAGCTGATAACGTCATCTACTGAAACATCCTTAGTCGGTCTACCGTTTTTGAAAGGGCCTACGCGAATCGGTTTTGGTTTGGAAGGTCTACCAGGTTCTTTATCACTGAGAGCTTGTCCTCCTATGATCTCGTTTCGTTTCTCTTCTTTAAAGGTTGCATGGGGAGGCGTAACAAAGGCAAACTGAACTTTGGTTGACTCAAGGTAATCGATATCATCTTGATCCATTTGTTCCTTGTGATCTTTTCGATTGTCGTACTTCTTCGCCCTACCTAGTCGGCTTATGTTCATAAGGCACATTACTAAGTTCTCGTCTTGGCAGATTTTGATATCCTTCGTTAGGTGTGGGCGATGAATATCACGGCCTGAATGAACCTCCTCTGACTCGTATTTAATTTGATGTAAATCTACATGGGTTAGCACGCTGGGTAGTAACTGATCATACTGTCTTTGTAGCGAACCTCTCTTCACTTGGTTTTCGTTCGATGCTCTGGTTTTTAAGGCTACCCCAGCCGAATTATGTTTGAGCATTGTCTGGGGTAGGTTCTGTATTACAGTAAAGCATGGGGGCAACTTCTTGTATTTAGACTTGATGTATTCAAGCCCAACCGCTACAATAAAGCTTGACATATCCCCCCTCCATTCTTGGTTGGTTATTATGTTGTGCATTTGCTTTTCCTCTTTGATCAGTGGGTAGTATTTGCAAAAATTGTTATTCGCCAACTCTGACATTGGCGGTAAAAAATCATTGAAGGTCACTTCTGCTTTTGAGCGAGTAGAAGTGACCTTTTTTTGTTTACTTCTTAGTTGTCCTTGGGGCTTTGGTCAGACGTTCTACCGGCTTGCTGAATAAGGGGTTGATCTCTTTACCTTTGCGGGACTTCATAGATTCGTATTGATTATTTGCGAGCCTACGCATTCCAAGTTCTTTTCTTTTGTTGGCCCTCATGTTTGTTCCTTGGTTAAAGCTTGATCCGATAGACTCAGCACATATTCAAGTGCTCTCTTATTCCTCACCCCGATCTCGGCTTGGCATTTAAGGCAAGGCATAGGCACGAGGTAGCCGCAGCCGGGACATCTCTCACGCGGTAGGTTCATAATCGATGGCAGAACATTTGGATTCTTGGCCATGTAAAATCCTCTGATTTCTATCCAATTGATTGGACGACTTCCGTGTCTATTCGGATGAGTAGTCTCTAGTCTTCCCAGCATCTTGTATGAATTGGGCTAGATCTTTACCGCTGATAAAACCCTTGCGGCCTATGTACTTCACGTGCTTGGCTAAGCCATTTCTTCGGGCGGATGTCCAAGAGTCTTTCTTGCCAAAGAATGCTTTCGCAGTTTCGATGGGGTACGTGAGATTCGGATCGATAGCGGGCAGCGATGTCTGATTCATGTTTTTATACCTTAACTTTTTGTTTCATCAGCTTTATTAAACTGACGGATTAAACAGCACTCAAATTGATTGAGGTGCACAAATCGAGCGTTAAGGTCAAAAACGAACTGCTGCTCAATACTCTACAGCCGTTTCCGTTGCAATAAATGTAAATAAGAGATTTACTGCTAATGGATTGTGCGTTTGTTTCAACGCACTGAATCCTCAAGATCATTCTTTGATGACTTGTTCATGGATTGTAACACACCTACTGATTAACGCATAATCATTTAGCGTTTTGACCTCCCAAACGCCGACCCAACAAAAAAGCCGACTCCCAAACCATGGCGGTCTAAGAATCGGCTAATGAAATTTGAGTTAAAAAGTTAGTGTCCCCTCAAGTGTCCCCAAACTGACGCATTCACGTAGTTTGTAGACTAGGACTCAGTTCGCAGTTTTTCACACTGGTAAGTGTTACGGAGCTATTCCCACAACTAACTCCGCACCGGTAATTCGACTCTTAATCAGTAGGTTCTTGGTTCGAATCCAAGAGGGGGCATTTTCTTAAGTTGTTTAGTCTCTTAGTCTTACTGATCACTCTATCTCAGTGGTCCATCACTTCTACCCTGCTATGAGCCGTATCAGTACGAGTGTGGTTGGTCGCTCGTAAGGTTGGGAAGCCAATCGAATTGATCCAAGGTTTTGGTGACGACGAAGCCGCCTCGGAGGCTGAGGAGGAGCCGGAACCGATTATCTATCGACTCGAAGACAAGCAACAGGAACCAATGACAGAATCGAAACTTGAACTGATGTGAATTGGAGGAATGTGATTCAAGAGTTGAGCAATTATCTAACGGGCGGGATCACCGGGCAGGTAGTTGACTTTGCCGAGCGAAGCGAGCCCACCCGTGTTTTCCCGCTGCGGTGCATCCGTTTGTTATGCGACGATTGTCGAAAAACCTATGGAGCATTATCGGGAAAGCTTGGGCGGTGCGAACTTGTTGGCGAATCAATGTCACGGTACCAAGGATCATTTCTTTTTAGAAAATCCGCAAGCGGAATGTTTTCGTACTTGTGGGCACCATTCGGATTCGTGCTGTTCTTGGAATTGGCATCTAGGTAGACATAGTATTGGTTGTCGTAGTAACCGAGACGATAGAAGATATAAAAGTGGCCGCCTTGGACCACATCTATACGCAAAATTCCGTAGTAAAACGTCGTGGGATGATTTCGATGTTTGTGGCCATTGGTAGATGAAGTCGTGAGGATTCCGATTAACTGCTTAGTTGCAGCGGGTCCAATTCGTTTGCGAGACTTCCGAGAATATTCGGATTCGGAAAATGGCCATCCAGCCCCTGGATCAAATTTCAGAATCTCGATGGATTTGATATCGGCTTCGGTGATCGTCCCAGCACGCAGTTCGTCAATGACAGAGGGTCCAGGATTCACGCCCGCGAAAAACAACGAGTACGTTCCCCAAATGACAACCACCAGGCCGAGCAGAATGCCCAAACGCGTAACAACGAAAAGACGCTTGCGCCTTGGTGGCTTCTTGGCGGTGGTCTGTTTCTCAGTGACGGACGCATTCATTTTGGTTTAGTCGCATAACGCCCCGCATCACCGAATGCGGACGTGTGATTTTCAATCCGAATTTCGCCAACCAACCGCAACTCCGGTGCATGCGATTGTTAGCTGCCTAGTTAGCTGCCTAGTTAGCTGCCTAGTTAGCTGCCTAGTGAGCTGCCTAGTGAGCTACGTTGCTACGTGCACTCGTATTGGACACTTATTGAGAAGCATGCCGGACACGCCATGAACTGGAAATTGAAATAACCGATCGAGTCACCAAGCCCCGGGCTGTCAGTTGGAGAAATGTGTGCAAGTCGTTTTGTTGTAGCACCTGCTTTGCATTGGGGATTTGGGCAATCGCTGGTACGTGAACGCTGAATCCAGTACGGATCGCCACAAAGCTGGGAATAGTCATCTAAATCGTCAGGTGCAACATCCAGGGAGTCGAAATAGCCCTGCAGTTGTGCGGACTCTAAGTCGTCGAGCGATTCTTGATTATACAAGTAATGGTGCTTTTTCCATAGCGCGTCGATTTCCGGGGACATTGGATAGAGCCGAATTGGTTGTCGTTGAATCTCTGGGCGCGTTTCATAGTGGGGAGATTCGTTATCAAAGCACCAATCGAGGTCGCCGTGCGGAAAACAGGCGATCTTGTCGTCAGCCAGTACCTGGTATGACAACACGCTACACTGGGAGCACACGTAAAGAGGCAGTCGCTGAAGTGAGCCATAGCCTCCTTTCAATGTCGCTGGGATGTCAGGAGCGGTGAGGTCTAAATCCCATGTTAAGGTTACTTCTCGCCCGCATTCAGGGCATTCTGATCCTGAGTGCAGAGTTGGGCCCCCGAGATAATGTGGTGACGGAGAAGTCGTGCGTTGAACGTAGAAAGCCTCTGTAGTGAGGGCTTCGGATTCTTCGGCTGGTTCGTTCACATTGGTCTCCGAAGTGAAACGTGCTTGGCAGCATAACAAGTGATTAGTTAGTTTCTTTATATTATTCTTAAGAGATGAAATAATCTCGCTGATTTTCATACTGATAAAATTCCTCTCAAAATTGTGAATAAGCAGAATATCGCATAAATCGAGAGTGTTATCAAGAAAAGAATGAAATCCAAAAGAATTTTCCTTATGGATTTCATATTCATTCCAAGACAACTGAGAAACAAGATATCAACTAGGTTCAAGCTACCGAGGGCTTCTCTGGAATAAACTCCCACACCATTACGGTCTAGTACGGATCAGTGAAGCTTAAATGTATCACACTCTCTAATCGTTTTCAACAAAAACAAGTACATGCTTCCTTACTACATTTATTACCACGAAAGACACCAAACCCACGAAAGGAGTTGGAAGCAAATCCCGTTCGTGATTTTCGTGTATTTCGTGGCAAGAATCTTTCCTTCCTGCTTGGCGGCTTGGGGCCTTTGCGTGAGAAGTTGTTGAAAGAGTTTGTCGTGGACGTTACAATCTCTTGCAGGATATTTTGAAGTGGAGAGTCTGTCCAAGGTGGATAGATTTTAATTTATTCACTCTGCGTTGCTACGGCCATTTGCAAAAATCCGTTACGGGTAAATCTTGCAAATAGGATGCTAATGATGACATAATAAATCACTAATGCTATCGCAGTTACGACTGGGTTAATGTCGTTGCCTTTACCGCCAATTTGTATATATAGATTTAGGCCCAGTCCGATGATAGCCAGCACTATAAATGTGACGATTGCAGGTGTAATACAGGCGGCCGGATTTTGGATGATGGCAACCTTGCGGATATATGAAAAGGAATAGAATACACCGCCAATGTACCCCACGGCTTGTGCTGCTAGAATAATTAGGAAAGTTGCGACCGGGGGATATTGCATCGCAGAAGTCGCTTGACTAGCAATTACGCCAGCGGCGCCTGGTATTACAAAACCCGTAGTAAGGACGTGTGTTGAGACAATCCAAAAAATTGACCGTTTCTTTTTTGAGGCCATAGTGAAACCTAACTAGTGCGAATGACTTAGAATAACAGAGGCAGATCAAGGAAGATCGCTCATCACTACGATCATAAAGGTTCCCTTGTCGCTAATCAATCAGTGAAGTATTGTGGATGAAATCTTTATTTTCATCCACCTTGAAATTGTTCTCTATTGGATTTGATCATCAGCAAACGGTACAATTAAATCAAAACGAAAGTTTCTCATGCGAAGCCACGAAGCCGCGAAGGGATTTGAAATCAAACCTTCTTAGCGGCTTCGAGGCTTCGCGTGAGGCTCTTTTAGTTTTTGAAGCGACGCATTATTATAAAAAGAGATCAGTGCCGTAAGGTGGATGAAAATATAAATTCCATCCACCCTACTTCACTAATTAATATAGAATAGAATTTGAGTATACAGAATGTCAAACAGAGCCCGTTATCTTAAACAATTCTATCGACAATTAAACTTTATTTCACGTTCTTGTGCTCATTATGACACAGGACAAGAAGATGAAGCGATACGATTGGCTACCACTCTTAGGTTATTATTCCATGACACATCTAGCAGCACATCACTTCTAAAACATTTGAATTTCAAACAAAAACACATCTTCTCATCGGCCATCACTGATACTGGATGGAAAAACTTTTTAGCAGAGAGAATCGATCTTACTTCTTCACAACCAGTCGCAATGAAACCACGTTTTAACTGTGAGTTTATTGAAATCCCGATAACTAAATGGTGGAGTGAAGATGAAGTGTTTGAACACAATGGCAATAAGCATACGAGAAAACAAATCATTCTTTGCGCAGCCAATCATGATGGCGGAGCCCATGTAGACTCGAAATTAAAATCTTATTATAAGTTTCTTTGTTCTGGGGAGTGGGCAATAGGAATTACTGGAAATCTTGAATACGATGGTCCCCCTCCTTTTCCTCAAGGGCAAGCAATTTACCCATGCAATGGGCACCTCGCACTCATCAGACAATTCACACACGAGTTCATTCAGACCTTAAGCCTTGAAGACTGGAGCAATTCTCTTGACTCACCAAATTGATTTTTTTATATCTCATTCATAACGTCAGTGTTAAAGAGCAAAAGATGAATCTCAACCCTAGCCCACACTGGCGAAGCCAGTGCCACCCAAAAAATGATGGCCATCTATATGCCTAACCAATTCACCGGAAACATCATCGACGTCGATCTCAACAACCCGGCCCATGCCGCGGCGGTGTTAGAGCTACTGAATCTCTATGCCTGTGATCCGATGGGTGGAGGGAAACCGCTTTCGGATCATGTTGTTTCTTCTTTAATCGAGAGTCTGAAATCGGTGCCCTCGTATCATGGGCTGTTGGCGGTTGAGGGGGAGCGGTTCATTGGGTTCGCCACTTGTTTTCTAGGGTACTCTACCTTCAATGCGGCACCGCTGTTGAATATCCATGACATTGCGGTTCACCCTGATCAGCGTCAACGGGGCATCGGCAAAGCTTTGATGGCCGCTGTTGACCAATTGGCATCGCGGCTTGATTGTTATGCGGTGACATTAGAAGTCAGGGCCGACAACCCGGCTCGCCGGTTGTACCAAAACTGTGGCTTTAAACCGGGTGATCTGGAGAGCGAAGACTGGGCCTTTTGGAAGAAGACACTTTAGCCGAGAAGATCCCGCCGGGTGCCACTGGCTTCGCCAGTGTGTGCAGCATTTAATTTGAGATCGTGGATTATTTTAACACAAGTTCGTCCGTTGTGCTTCAATTGATTAAGCTGGCGAGTCGATTCGTGATTCTCACTGGCGAAGCCAGTGGCACCCAAAAAGGGCTCTTGGTTGCTTTAAATTTCGTCAGTGTTACCCGTCGATAAGATCGATCACGTTTTGGTTTAGTTGATCTATCCTACTCAACTTCCACAGTAACTTCTGCCGATCCATTTTCCGGAATGTCGGTTTGCACGCTGACTATTTGGAAGCGGCCATCGTCACTCGTGGCTTGCCATTCAAGTTGTCCGCCGGTTGCGTGATAATTGCCTGCTGGCATTACAAAGGTGACTCGGGCGCGGGGGAAAGCGTCTAAAAAATTGTTCGTGATCGTGGCACTGTTTTTTGCATGGCTGCCATCGTTCGGGTTCACGTAGGCTAAGCTCAAAGGTGCGGACTCATTTCTCGCAAACGGGATCGGTTCATTTTTGTGGCCGTTGTAAGTGCAGGACACCACCTGATTATCTTGAAAACGGATGATCCGAAAGCTCGAAGAGTTAATCTTGCCAATGCGTTGGGTTGGTGTTTTTCCGATCGATTGAACTCGCTCGCCAGGGCCATGCGCATCGTGAATCATACGCACCTGGAGACGATCCAATAATTCCAGCGGTGCGTTCGGTTCAAAAGTGTTGATCACTTTTATCTCGGCATCAGGTCGCGAAGATAATAACGCATCGGCCTGCGATGCGCCGACATGCCACGCATGGCCAAAGTTCAAAATGCTAATGTTGGGTCCGTAATCAATCAAGCCAACCGAGTCACCAAACCACGCTTCATGGCCCGGCACCTGATGGTTTCCGAAATTAATAACATACGGCATTTTCAACCCCGATAACGCACCTGAAAGATACGCCGGGTTGGCTGCCGTGCTACACAGCACCATATCTGGCGCCAAGATATTGGCCACCTCCACAAGCCGCTCTAGATATTCGGCCTGAAATTGACCCGAAGTATCGAGATGCCCAAAACTGAAAAAAACAGGATCGGTAGGGTAGGCTGAAACCACATGCACACTCCGCGGAGAACGACAGATTCCATCACGCCCTTTTCCTTTAATCGCAACGCTTAGATCATAAACACCCGGCGGTATATTATCCGGCAAGGTCACGTTCACTTCACGATCATAATAATAAGCGGCCTCTTTGATATCCTGAAACTCAACCACGCGCGAGATCATCGCAGGCCCAATTTGGCGCGTTAGCCGTACTTCTTCAATCGTGGCATCATGCCCAAGAAACCGAGCCCGAAAGGATTCACCCGGTTTGCGGATTGCAGGCTGATTGATACGCGGAAAACGAAATTGCCGAACAGTCGATGCATCTGTTCGTTGAAGATAAATGGCCGGCAGTTCGGTTGCCGAACTCGCTTCGATGCTGAAGACTTCACTATGATAAGTCTGCCAACCTGCGGCCTGAACTTCCAAAGTGAAATCTTCACCCGGCGGAAGACCCGTGATTGCACACTGGCCGGTCAACCAGTTTCTAACCAAGGTGTTACGGACGATGGTCGCTCCGCTGCGAACAATGGCCCGGCAATCTGTGAGGAACCCATTGTTTTCAGCAGTCACAGAAAACTGCACTTCTCCACGAGGATCATTCCAGGAGTGAAAGGACTCAATCCGGCAGCCTGACAGATTGCCACCGGTTCGGTGTTCGATACGAACGCTGTGTGGCCCTGGTTCCAGTTGATCTGCCAGTACCACTTCAAGGGCAACTGCTCGTGGCTTCAAAGTGCGTGTTGGGCCATCGTCTATCGAAACGGCAATCGTGCCAAGGGTCGGTCGTCCATAGGCTGGCGTTTTGTGTCCGCCCAAGCGAACGGCGATTCCTGTGCCATTGAATTCGTATTTTAGGGCGGCCTTATCTTCTTCAGTAAACAGATGAGACGAAGCCGCAAAACGGAACTGGTCAGAACGCCAACTCCCAATCTTTTCTACTTGATTGCTGTCTCTTGCCGAGACGGTCTTCGGTAGAAAGACCAAGCCTTTTTTGGCATCAGGTCGTACACGATGCAGGGAACCCAAGTGGCGACCTTCTTTCGTACGCGGCCCTTTGGCGATGAGCAATTGATCTTTGGCGATGCCTACAACGCCGAGTGAACAATCGAGTTCATAGCGTCCGATCATTTTAAACGCTGCGTCTGTTTTTAATAAGATCTTAGGGGTGCCATAACAACCGAACCACCAGAATCCGTCATGAAAAGTGGCCGTTTGAATGCCTAAGAACGTCCAACCACTTTTGATCACATGTTTTTTTATGAATTTAAATTCCTCGTCATATTCATACACATAATTTTCTTCGACACCATCAGGCAGCCCGCCTATTACATAGAAACGTCCGTTGCGAAAGCCCATGCCTCCGGCCCCGAAAAAGACTTCCGGCGTTGCGTGTTTTGAGAGGAGTTCAAGCGTGTCAGCATCATACACATAGACCCACGAACTTGCATTGCCTTTGGGGTCGTTAAAGACTCCTAGATTCACGGCAACGTAAAGCCGCCCCTTGTGATGACAGAGGTCGCCATGATGCGTGGGCACTTCGATCTGTTTGAGGATTTTTCCCAACTGGTGCGTTTTGATCAGACTGGTGGTGAACGACCAATAAATGGCATCATCGTCGATGCACACGCCTTGCAGATGACGCGTGTAATGGCCCTCGCAGACCACGTCTTGAAGAATGGGTTTGTTGACCTGTCCAAAACATGAAGTGCCAACGAACATTAGCAGGAGACTGAAAAGCCCGAGTCCAGACCGTGAGAAATTGCGGCCTGATTCAAAAGACCAGTGGTTGTTGATAAATTGCATGTGTATTAATGGAACTCCGTTTGATGAAAAAACTGACTACCAATACGGTATCAGACTTATCACCGCGAAGCAAACACATTAACCCCGTAGCGGATTTCGTATTCTGGGTAGCCGCGTCGTCGGTTTTGGAGAACGCAAACCATTTCAAACCCACGTATTCAAAACGACGCCGGGGTCGACTGTCGTCGATTAGAGGCCAGAGCGGTTTCAATTTCCCCCGAGAATACTAAGCTTGAGATTGATCAATAAGGAACTGAATGATTATTTTTTATTTTCGCAAATAATCATTTGGGTTCTTTGGCCAAAATTAGGAACTCGGTGATCAATGATATTAAAGTGTTCAGAAATATAGCTATTAAATTCTTTCCGATTCCACTCTCGGATATGCGCTTCATTTCTTGGTGGGCCCCAGAACCCTTTCTGAAAGATGTTTCCGTAGGTCAAGCCTCGATCAGGCGTTGATATAATTATATATTTGCTTTGGATGCTTTTAATGAAATCAAGTAGCTCATCTGGGTCGACTAGATGTTCAACGACATCAGAACAAATCACAACATCTGCACTGAGGTCGTTTCTGTCGGAAAAATCAGATTCCAACCATTTGTGATTAGGGTACTTCTTCTTTAGAAGTTCAACATTCACAGAAAGTTCAAGGCCTGTTATGTCATAGTCTTTTAAGTAAGTGACAAGTTTATAGCCAGAGCCTGTTCCGATATCGATCACCGTTTTTAAATCATGTTTGATCATCAGGCCGAGTGCATGAAGATATATTTCTAGCTGCCACTCATCTTCCCACTGAGAATCATCAAAGTGCGTGTAGGTTTTTCTTGGTCGATAGAGGGACTTAATGCAATATCTTTTAGTCATAATTGCTCTAGGCTCGTCCTGAATTTAATAGGTGAGAACACAACATAACTGTTTGGAAGTTCAATGATTGTAGAGAATTGCATGATTGGGTACAACTGGAATTTTAAGCAAGCCGGAGACCAGACCGTGAGAACTTTCGGCTTGACTCAATAGATCAACGGTTGTTGTGGAATAGCATGTGTTTTAATGGAACTCCGTTTGATGTGCTGCTAGTTTCTTATTATGCTTCGACAACTCAATCAGAATTCAACTTGAAATCGCCAAAAGTTGTTGTTGGTTCTTCTTCCGGTAAATCAAACCCCGACGGGGGTAAATCAGAATCCAACTCCGATAAATCTATGGGTTCAAATTCTTCAATGACGAGGATTTCAAATGGAGCTGATACACTAAAGCCAAGGCTAGGCACTTCTGGTAGTGACATCTCAAAAATGCAGTTGGGGATTCCGAGATTCAAGATCTTGTCTTTACCGTATTGTAGCTTGTAGAGGTACAAGGTCTGCAATTCAGTGAATCCTTTGAGTTCCTCTAGGCCAGTGTCTGAAAATTGGGTGTTTCCCAAATTAAGTGCCTTTAAATTTGTAAGAATCTTTAGATGTTTTAAATCGGCATCCGTAACATCGACTCCAGAGAGGTTTACATAGGTATAACCATCTTTTTCTTCGTAGTCCCCATACAGTTTTTTGATTAGGGCGAACACCTCTTCTTTGTTCAAGGCTTCAGCAGGAACTTCTTCTGGCGAGTCAGCCACAGGCGATGCAACTTCTTCGATATGGGGTGTCTCCTCGGGTTTCTCTTCAGCTAGTGGCCCAGCTTCTTCAATATCAGGGGAATCTTCAAGTGCCTGAATGGGCTTCTCTGCAAGCGGTGCCTTGGCTTCCTCAACAGGTTTTGAGGTTGAGCAACCCGTTGCGAATGCCAGAATTACAACGATAGTTATCCGTTTCATTTTGCTTTCTCTCCCTGATCACGAACAGTAAAGATTCATTGGTTAAGATCAATATCTCCCACTATCGTACTGCATGATCGATTGGCGATCAAACTCAATATCCAGCTTCGCAATTAATTTTTGTAGAGTAGCTGCTGCCATCCAAGATCTTTTTCTTCGAGGCATCGCGCCTTCGCGTGAGAATTTTTCTTTTTAAAAGGTGGCTTACAAGCAGGCTACCCAAGAATAACAGGTTTGGCTCAGTGAAATTGAATGTGCTCTAGCCATCGATTTGATCGTGCTGCTGGAATCAGGTAACATAGTATTTGTGAATACTTGAATTACACGCAACCAACGCCAACCCGACCGAGAAAATTATGTTCAACATGAAACACGCCCTGTTCTCCGCTTTCGTTTTTGCCTTCGTTCTTTCAACGTATTCTGTTGCCAACAGTGCCGAGTTTTCGATTGTGCAACAGAAGAATGGCAACATTGCCATTAATATTGATGG
This sequence comes from Blastopirellula sp., assembly GCA_002733575.1. GTDB lineage: Bacteria > Planctomycetota > Planctomycetia > Pirellulales > Pirellulaceae. Next base: position 22,632 of record NVWB01000046.1, read on the forward strand.
TGAACTGTTTACTCGCTATGTAACCAACGACACCGTGACCAACAAATGTTACTTCTGGCCCATCGTTGGCCCAAGTGGCGTGAAGATGACCAGGGCCTATCCGATGAAGAATGTGAAAGGCGAAAAACAAGATCATCCCCACCATCGTTCGGTTTGCTTTGGAATTCATAGCGTTGGCGGATTCAACACCTGGCACGAACGAATGACGTTTACCAAGAACGGTAAAGTCGACGAGAAAAAAGAGGCGACCACTGGGCGGCAAGTTCACACCAAAGTGATCAAGGCCGAAGCCAAAGGAAACTCGGCCACTTTGATCACCGAATGTGATAACGTCAACAAAGCAGGCGAAGTCTACATGAAGCAAACTCGAACGGTTAATTTCCACGTGGCCGAAAATGGATCACGGGTCATGGATATCGAGATCGTTTTAAAAGGAGTCAACGACAGCATCACCATATTTGGATTAAAGGATTCTGGCCTGACCGTTCGTGTGGCCCACAGCATGTGCGTTGATGCCGGCGAAGGTGGCCGCATCATTAACAGCAACGGAGACATCGATGCCGGAGCTTGGGGCAAACGTGTTCCTTGGGTCGACTTCAACGGACCTGTTGAAGGAAAAACTATGGGCGTGGCCATGTTCAATCACCCTGACAGCTTCCGTCACCCAACCCCATGGCATGTTCGCACCTATGGCCTGTTCACCGCCAACCCGTTTGCCCTGCATGAAGTAGGCGGCGAAAAAGAAAGCGGCGACTACGAACTAAAAAAAGGCAAAACCATTACCCTCAAACACCGCATCATTTTTCACGATGGCGATGAGAAAAAAGCCGAAATCGCCAAGGCTTGGAAAGCGTATTCAAAAGGGTAGAGCTTTTTTAGATAGTGAACTTCCACAAGATTAGTGGACACAAAGTTTAGGTGACGCGGCTTGTTCAGACTCATCAGAGCTCAGGTAGCCAAGCGTCGAGTGAAGTCGCTCGCGGTTGTAAAACATTCGATATACTCAAAGATACTGCTGCGAGCCTCGGCTCGGGTGTGGTGTCTTTCGTGGTAATAAATAGTAGCGTGAATGATTTCAATGCTTTAGTCACGTTGAGTGTTGCTGAATTTGACATTGAACTCAATGTTCCTAGAATATATGGCTTCTAGTTATTCCAGTCTCCCAAAAGATAGAATGTTAAGCCGTATGCGAGAATTTTTTAAAGGTGTGATATTAGTTATATTGCTCGGGTCACTGATATCTATCGCAGTCGGCTGGGGTGATGATCGCCCGACTCAGTTTACTTGGATACTACGTTTGGGTTCACCCGTCATATCATTACTTGCTATGCTACTTTTTTTAAAGGTGCATTTTCGTCGTGATGAAGTGCCGGACTACCTGCATAAGCTCTTTGGTGGTTTTTTTGATCGAGATGGATTTTGCTTTACTTTTCTTACAGGCACACTCAATGGCGTCTGTTACATCGAAGTCTACTTTCAGAATAAATACGAGCGTCCGTGCATTGGACGCATCGCTCTTCAGCCTGCCAAAGGGTTCTTTGGACGCAAAAGAATCGATGCGATTATTTGTGAAGTCGAGTGTGACGCTGCGGGATTTGGTGTTGCTCGCATTCCGGTTCCTCTTCCATTGAAAGTACAAGGTAAGAAACAGAAATTTGAAGTAGGGGCGTGTGTTAAATATCCAAACGGCAAAGGACGGATGCTTCGTTTTAGAGACAGTATGTTTATCCGTACCAACTCTGAGTTTGGCGATGCTTTGGGAACAACTTTGGCGGTCGGTTATATACTGGCCGGGGGGCTGGTCATACAGAAGCCCGCAACCGTTACCATTAGTTTGCCAGCGGATGTTGCTCAAGAGATTCCCGATGGTTTAAAACCAGAGTTTAAAACACTCTGGAAACTCGGCGACCCGCCTCTTAAAGGGGAACTCGATACATTTTAGTCCGGTAGGGTGGATGAATTTATTTTCATCCACCTTCAAACATCTTTCAATTGGTATTGATTCTCACTTCACCAGCATGTTAAATTCGACGGTTGTGAGTGATGGTGAACAATTCAAAGGTGGCTAATTATTACTTGGTTTTGGAATCAATCATGAAGAAACAGCTCTTGTTGATCGTTCTGGGTCTCCTATCTTTAAATGCAATATCGCTTAGTGCCGATGACTTGGGTGCCTGGCAGTCGATCCAGTGCGGGCGTGTTGGGGATTTAACCGTGCGGCTTTTGGTCAAGCAACAGGCATCACTAGCAGATGAAGATTGGATTGCGATAGAATTTGATAATCAGTCTGGACAAGACATCAAAATTGATCGGGTTTCCTATCGAATAAAATCCGTGCGTAACAATCTGGAGACCGATGAGCTCGTTTCCTCGGGTGGCATGGCTTCGGGCAATGATCACGCTCTGTTTCCACAGGCGTGGAAGACTACGCCAGTGGCTCCGCGAATTGTTCGACCTGGTGTGTACCGTATGATCGATCACCCAAGCTTGTATTCATCGGCGTTGTTGGGCTTGCCTCAGAAAAGTGGCTGGTTAGTCAAGGCCGAAGTTTCCGTGAGCCTGAGTATCGATAAGAAGGTATACAAATTCGATAAATACGACGGATTCGACAGAACTGAATTCGAATTTCAATGGCTGTATCCAAATGCTGCGGAATTCAAACAAATGCAAGTACGGCTTAAGAGCTTGTTAGGCAATCCGCGAAACAAAGTTCAACATGCCTATATTTTGCACACGTTGTTAGAGATACCTGAAGTAGCTCAAACAGTTTCTGTGCAGGAACTTTTGGCAGCACTTTCGACACGAACTGGTGCGTTTACCGGACGTGATTATGTGCTGCGTTATCTAAACAAGGCTCACTCGGAAGATAAATTGGTGATCAGCCATTTTCGCAACCATTTGTTAGCACGTGACAAACGTGTGCTGGAGGATTTAAGTCGAGCTCCAGATATATGGGCACCAGAATTCCTTGAACTGCTGATGAAACGACTTGAGGAGGATCAATCCAGTGTGCGTGATATTTTCGACATCTTGCGACTACGTGGCAAACCTCAGAAATCAGACGCGAAACTGGCCCAGCGACTGTCGGCTGCTTTAGAGAAGCATGGATGGAAAGTTGACAGTAATTCTAAACAACAACCCTCAGCAGCGGTGCTTGCTTCAAGAATTAAAATGCTGGGGAATACACATGATCGTAATCTAGTTAACAAACTGACTCCTTTCTTGGATGACAAAACAGAAACACTTGATCCCAATCGATTATCCCAACCTTACTTTCGACTGCCCCCACTACGTGTTTGTGACAATGCGTTAGAGTCCATCTTGACAATCCTCGATGGAATCACCGGCTTGGCGTACCAAGAGGAAGGCGGTGGCTTGACGATAAACTTCCCAAGCCGAAGTAAATCTGCCGAAGATATCTCAGCGGTCCGCGACAAAATGATCATCACGCTGAAAGCGAGATTGGCCAAAGAAGAATAAAAGAATGCCTCACGCGAAGCCTCGAAGCCGCTAAGAAGGTTTGATTTCAATTTCCTTCGCAGCTTCGAGGCTTAGCGTGAGAAACTTTCTTTTGAATTGATTGTACCGATCGCTGATGATCAAATCAAATAGAATACAATTTGAAGGTGGATGAAAGTAAAAATTTCATCCACCCTACGGCTGAGATATGAACCAAGCTTTGCTACTCAACATTCCCGACATTATCGAAGTCGAGATCTTTCCATTTCATCGCGCGGCGGTAGGGTTCGATGCGGAGTTTGACTTCGCCGTCTTGGAAGATGCGTACCGTTCCGTTCGATTCGCTGACGACGATGGAGATGGCTTTGGTTTTTTTGCTGATCGCGGCTCCGGCCCAGTGTCGGGTGCCGAGACCTTTGGAGAGGGTCACGCTGGCTGAGGAGACATCGATTAACCGGCAAGCGGCTTCGACGGTTCCATCAGGGGCAATCACAAACGCGCCGTCGAGTTGGGCCACTTCGCGTAGACCTTCGCGAACACGAGGGTCGCTGATGTTGCGTTCTTTGCGGCTGTAGCCTTTGATCGGGTCAAAGCCAGTGGGGGCACTGTTGGCCAGCACTTTGCGTTGATCGCCGACCACAAACATAGTGCCAACCGGTTTGCCTTCGCGGCCATCACGGCCGATATCAACGGCCAAGTCGACCACCAGCTTCAAGGTTTCCAGCGGAACACTGGTTTCTAGTTGACGTAGATCACGCGAGGTCAGCCGGCCAAGATGTTCTTCGAGGCGGATGAAACTGAGGGTATCGATGCGGCCTTCTTCAAAACCGCTGTAGATCGCCACGACTCTGGCACCGGTGCCGAGTAGATCGGCGGCCACACTTTCGACCAGGGCGTGGGTCAGTCGTTCTAGAATCGGGCTCTCTTCCAGTTCCACCACCACGGTGTTAATGCCGAATTCTTCTGCCCCGGCCAAGTATTTCTCTTTATCGGCTGCCACAATAATGGGGCAAGACTTCGATTTCTTTTTGATTGCTTCCCAGTCAGGGGCACCATCGACATATACCAGCAAAGCTTCCGCTTCCGCAGTTTTGAACATACGGAGAGCTAGATCTAAGAATTCAGCGAATTGCTTGGTATATTTCTGCTGCTTCATGTTGAATGATTACAGGGAAGAAATAGCGGGCAAACTGACCGCCACTTGGGATGGACGACAACAAAGAGACGCGACCTTTAATAATTTAAAAGAGATCGCCTTATAGAGCAAGCGCAAGTCGGCCTGATTCTTTGTTATGTGGCGAAGTGGTCGATTATTTTTTGACACTTCTCGGTGAACTCCACCACTTTCAACCTTATACACGACAATNATGTTGGCATTAAGACCTTCAAAAGATGTCTCACGCCAAGGCGCAAAGGCGCCAAGGAAGAAGAAGGAAGTCTTAAGCACAGAGAAAACAGAGGAATGGATTTCACACTTTATCTTGTCAAAAAAAAGATTCTCACGCGAAGCCGCGAAGGGGTTTTGCTTCAAACCTTCTTGGCGCCTTGGCGTGATTATTTTCGTTTGGTTGAGGATTATTTATGACGCACAATAATCAACGACCGGCTCCAAGCAGGCCCGGTTTTAATATGTCATCAGGGCAAGAAACACTCTATTTATAGATTTTTAGCGGCCGTAGCAAGAAGTGTCTATTTCTTTGCGATTTCGGCAGTTCGATGACCGGGGCGAGTATGGAAGACCTTTTGATCGTACAAGGCCAACGCATGCAGGGCGTGACCTTGGGGGCCGATGCCCCACTGTTTTGTGCCGTAGTGCTGCATCAGTGCGGTCAGATGTTTGACCGCTTTGACTATGCGTGGGTCTTGCAGTTCTTCTTGAGGCAGCGAGTAGATCATCCATTCGAGCAAATGCCCGGTGGTACGAATTCGACGTTCGGCATCACGATCAACACCGCGGCCTTCAAACCATTTAGTGCTGAAACTGCCATCTGGATTTTGCAGGCGAAAGGTATACTTTTGGTAGTCTTCAACATACTTTTTGGCCCTGGCCCATTGTCCGGTGAAAGGCAGCCCACTCTTTTTTCGTTTGTTGACGGCAAATGCCAGTCCGGTCATGCGATGGGTTCCACCGCAAGCAACGCCAATCACAGGTTGTTCGATCTCTTCTTTGATCAGCCGTTCGATATCCCATTTTTGTCCATCATCACTTTTCCACTCGGCATCAACCGGTAGATAATGCGAGAGGGCAATGAGCTTGAAGGTGAGTTCTGACTTCGGTCGACAGGTGAGTTTCTCGAATTCGATCAGGTCTTCTATCGTGTACCGGTCATCATCGACGCGGATTTCGTACTCTTTGCTAACATAGCTTTGAGCCATCATGGCGAGAAACTGTCCATGGTGCCCTTGAACGTAGGGGCCTTGTTTGGCGCCCAGCTTGCCATTTTCGGTGTAAAATAGTTTGTGGCCTTTGCACGGTTCGTTCCAGCAGATCCAGCCAATGGCGTTGACTTGTTTTTGCTGTGTGCCAGCTGTGATATTGGCGTCCACTCCATAGGGCAGCAAAGCGTGCATGGCTTCCCAGGGTGTGTTGCGTGCGGCATCGAGCGGTGTTTTGTAATAGCCATCCAGCACGCGGCGGATATTGGTTCGCAGGTTGGCCATTTCTACTGTAAGTGGCTTCGCTTTTTTTTCTTCTGGTTTATCTTCAACGATTGGTTTTGCTTCAAGTGGTTTTACGCTGGGTGTCGCTTTTTTCTCTTCAGGCTTTACGGCTGGCTCTTCAACTGTTTCTTCCGTGGTTTCAGTTTCTGACTTTCCAGCTTCACTATTCGATTTATCATCGGACAAAATGATTCGTAGTTCATTTCCTTCCTTGAGTGAACCGGTTACTGACTGCGTACTTTTTAGCGTCGGCTGTTTGGGAAGCTTGGCAACGCGGAGTTCTTCAAAACGCTTTGCCATTTCGGCCAATGTGCGAGTCCGTGGATCAAGCACGGGCCCGATGTGGGGAGCTTGAACACCGGAACTGACTTCTTCGTCAAAATCGAGTACGTCTGCGGCAACAGTTTGAGATTCCGAACTCTCAGAAGTAGAAGGCGTGCTTCCTTCAGCATGAAGCAAAGATACCGAGCAGAGCAATGCAGTGAAGGAATTCGTTAGGTGCAACAACTTCATAGTCAAATCCGAGGTAGGAATTTTTTGTAATCTTTATGTTCAATCTTTAAGTTGAACCCAAACCAAATATCAGGTGGCCCGTAGTAAATGTATCTCTTGATGAAATAGAGGGAACCTAACTTTTGATTTTTGAATCTTCGGTAGCAATGCTGGTGTTAGTTGAAAAGGATTGTGCTAGCAGTAGTGGTTTTGTTGAATTCTCTCGATTGTGTTCGTCATGATCAGGGGAGTCTCTCTTTGCGCAATTAGTGTTCTACAGTGCAAAAACGAAGCAATTCGCCAGGTCCACGAAATAGGCCAATCTGGAATACTCGGTATATCTTAACGTGCAGGCTTACTCTCTATCGAAGGAAAGGAATATATCGACCCACGATGCTGGTCTCCGTGGCTTTAGGGGTCGGTGTTTCGCCCAACGCAAATTGACGCCAGGCTTGCGTCTCTTTGCCATAGTCGGTGTCACTCATGCCGCGTAATGATTGAACACCGGTGAGACGCAGTGCCGGGTCACGATCATCTAAAGCAGCGACGAGTGCTTGCTTGGAAGTTGGTGTGTTGAATTTTCCGAGGCCTTTGGTGGCCGCAATGCGAACATCAATATCTGTTTCACGATTGATCAATTCGGCGAATTCGGCGATTGAATCTGGATTGTTGCTGTTGGCCAGCGAGCGAATGGCGGCAATTTTCACATCGGGTTCAGGATCGTGTAACGCTGTCTTCAAGCCAGCAAAAGCGGTCTGTGTATCGAATTCACCAAGTGCTTTAGCGACTTCAATTCGGAGCAGCACATCAGTTTCGTTGGTGATTTGCTGGGCCAGTTGTTGAGAAACTTTCTCTTTTTCTGCCGGTCCAAGCTGATCGGCTTGCGCTGCTAATGCTTGTAACGATTCACGTTTTTGCACAGGACTTGGCCCGTATTTAGCGTAGTATTCCGTTTCAGTTTTATCCCAATAACTTAACGGATTATAGAGTGCTCCATTGGTCGCACACCCTAGATTGGAAATGAGTAGCATACCAATCGAAAAAGACGCAAACAGAGCGGACTTCATGTCCATGCTGTACAACTCCTAACAAGTCAAGTTACCGAATAATGCAAGATTATTGCGGGCGAAAAGTAGCAAAATGCCGCAAGTGGAACCAGCCCAGTCAGGCAAGAGTTTGCTAATTGGCGAGAATCTGATCAAATAATCAATCGAAATTGGGCGGTTTGCGGTGTTGTTGGATACGAAAAGATTTCAATAAAGTTCAAAGAGAAACTTCGCTAGAGCCGGAAAACCTGATAGATTATAGACTTAATGAACACTGACAAGCAATTTTTGATGCTCTCTGGTAAGCCAGCATCTAAGATTTTGCCTTGGTCAGCGAATCACTTATCAGGGGAATACCCCGCTAGCACTTTTCAGACATCAACACGAATCTCCGATATCCATTGAGAGGACTACTATTGTGATTGATCCAAAGCAACATGCCGATAACCGTGGAGTCATCGAATCGATCTTACGATATATCCCTGGCTTCTCCGGTTATCTAGAAAAAGAATATCGCCGTGAGAGTGATGCCCTGGCGCGCACGTGGTTGGCTGATCGATTGGATCGCAGCAAAAAGTCGCTTGACGATTATGGCCGCAATTTGGTTGACATGGGCCAAATTGATCAACTGGCCGTGATTGATCGGCTTAGGGCACGTTTAGATCAAACCATTGGTAAACTACGTGGGGCCATGCCGGGCTACAGCGGATTCTTTGATTTTGTTCAGGTGGCTGATGATCAACTCGATGACGTGTATGATCACGATATGTCGCTGATCTCGCAAGTCGATGAATTTGCTGCCAAGATGGAAGGGCTGCCAACATCGAGCGAGACACCAGCGGTTGCGATACCCGATTTGTTGAATCGAATCGACGGAGTCTTACAACAAATCAACGACCGAGAAGATTTACTCAAAGGCCTGGCCAGCAATCCACCTTCTCAATAAACAGAAACTTCGGCCAGACAGCAACTAGCAAGAAGTAAACTAGCAATCAGCAATTCAGTAAAAACCTATTTAGCAAGAAGCACCCAACTTTAATAACTCACTCTCTTAGGGAAATAATCCACGATGGGCATCCGACTAGAAGTCTTGAAATATTTTGATGAAACCAACCGTTCCATGGTTCACCGAATTCCGCCAGAAGGTTCGGCTGATATCAAATATGGGGCACAGCTAATTGTGCAGCAGAATCAGGAAGCGGTATTCTTTCGCGATGGCAAAGCGATGGATAGCTTCGATCCTGGTCGCTACACGTTGACCACACAAAACGTGCCGATCTTGACTCGCATCTTGACCATTCCCTGGCAAGAGTCTCCTTTTCAAGCACAAGTTTACTTCTTTGGCAAGCAAACTTTTATTGATCAAAAGTGGGGAACCCGCCAGCCAATCACCTTGCGTGACAAAGATTTCGGCATGGTGCGTCTGCGGAGCTTCGGCAAGTTTTCTTACCGCATTCAAGATTCTTCGTTGCTACTAAACACATTGGTCGGCACGCAAGGTAAGTTCACGACCGATGAAGTCACGTCGTTCTTAAAAGATCAGATCGTCTCGCGGATGACTGATTTGCTAGGCTCCTCAGGCATCAGCATGTTAGACTTGCCGAGCAAGTTTGACGAAATCGCCGCAGGTACGCGTATCAAAGTGGCCGATGACTTTGCCAAGTATGGCTTAGAGCTTGCCGACTTCTTCATCAACGCCATTACGCCGCCTGAAGAAGTGCAAAAGGCCATTGATGCCCGAAGTAGCATGGGCGCCATTGGCGATCTTCGTGCTTTCACCATGTACCAAGCTGCCAACAGCATGTCAAAAATGGCCGAGAATCAAGGCGGTGCAGGCGGCGCGATGGGAATGGGCATGGGTGCCGGTTTTGGGATGATGATGCCGGGCATGATTCAACAGGCCATGCACGGGCAACAGCCGGGAAGTCCGCCGCCGTTCCCCGGAGCAGGTGGAGCGGCCGCTCCAGCTCCAACACCAGCAGCGCCGGCACCAGCAGGCTCTGCCCCTGTAGCGGCCGCCGCTGCTGCGGGAGCCGTAGCAGGTGGTG